>JBEPVA010000202.1:0-7055 GCA_041691295.1 Gemmatimonadota bacterium | reverse complement strand
TGGAGAGGGGTCCTGCACGGAGGGGGCCTGCAGCCCATCACGCAGTGTCTGGTCGAACAGGGCGATACGACCGGTGGCCGCAGGCTGAATCCGCCCTGCGGTGTTCCAGTCATAGATCAACTGTGAAGGAGGCGCGTCGGTCAGACCGCCGCGCCCGTTGGTGAGATCAGAGCTGTCCGCCACGGATCTCCGAGTCGTCGCCCAGGGTGGTCGAGCCCTTGTAGTTCTCGATCACGACCCGGTCTCCGACCATCGAGTCGGCCAGGGTGGCCCGGTCGATGACCGCCTGGCGGCCGACGATGCTGTTGCGGATGGTGCTGTCACTGATCCGGGCGCCGGCCTCGATCGTGACGTTGGGGCCGATCGTGCTGCGCTCGATGTGGGCCCCGTCCTGGATCAGCACCGGATCGAGGTAGGTCACCCCGGGCGTGATGGGCTTCCGCGCCGCTCCCTTCCGGAGCAGCACTTCGTTGGTCTCGAGCAGGGTGTCGAGCTTGCCGCAATCGTACCAGCCGCCGACTTCAGCGGTGAGAATCTTCCGGCCCTGCTCGATCATGTGCTGAAAGGCATCGGTCAGGTAGTACTCGCCCTTGTTGGCCGGCGAGGCCAGCACATGGTCGATCCCGGCCCAGAGTGCCTTGACGTCCTTGATGTAGTACAGCCCGATGTTGGCCAGCTTCGAGATCGGGGTGGTCGGCTTCTCGATGATCTGCGTCATGTACCCGTCCTTGTCGGTGACCACCACGCCGAAGCGCTGGTAATCCTCGACCTCCTTGGCCCAGATGATCCCGTCCGCCGTGGTCCGGTTGATCAGTCCCAGGTCAGCCTCGAACACCGTGTCGACGAAGATGATCAGCACCGGTCCCGTGACCAGTGGCCGGGCCAGGTTGATGGCGCCCGCGGTCCCGTCCTGCACCTTCTGCTCGATGAACCGGCTGGGCCACTTGTAGCGCCCGGGGGTGTAGGCCTCGATCTGTTCCTTGAGATGCCCGGTGATACAGATCAGCTCGGAGATGTCGAGCCCGTCGAGGGTGTCCATGACCCAGTCCATGACTGGCCGGCCGGCCACCCGGAGCAGCGGCTTCGGGATCAGGTGGGTGTGCGGACGAAGCCGGGTGCCTTTCCCGGCCAACGGTACGATGACTTGCACGATTATTTCCTTCCGTAGCGGTCTTCGAGCCGGACCAGGTCATCGAGTTCGGGCGTGGAGGCTTCCAGCACATCGCTATCGACGACGGCCTCGATCTGGTGGACCAGCGTGGGCGGGATGTGCACGCTCTCGCCGGCCTTGAACGACCGGGCGATGAGCTCGGTACCAGGCCGGGTCCGGAGGATCAGTTCTCCGGACAGGACATGCATCGTCTCATCCTTCTTGTTGTGGTACTGCAGGCTCAGCACCTGCCCCGCCTTTACGTGGAGAATCTTGCCGACGTAACGCTCGGACTTGGCCCAGATCAGCTCGTAGCCCCATGGCTTGTCGATTTTGTACGGAATATCGGGCATCAACCCTCGGCTGGTTGTAATTGAAACGACGACGGCGTCGTGATACAGGCCCTCACGCAGATTCCGCAGCCGACGCACCCCTCGATCCGGATCACCGGGTGGCCGGCCTCATCCATGGCCAGCGCCGATTCCCCAACGGGGCAGGCCCTGGCGCAGACGCCGCACGCCGTCCCGTGGAAGGTCACGCAGCGGTCAGGAATCAGCGTCAGCGACGCCAGACGATACCCTGCCCAGCGGTCCTTCGGCAGGGTCAGCGCCTCGGTGGGACAGGCTGCCGCGCACGGCATGTCGGGACAGACCATGCAGGGCTGGCGGTCGGGATCGATATATGGCGTACCGGCCGCCAGCCCGCCATCGCTGGATACCCGGACGATGGCCCGGGGCTCACAGGCCGTCACGCACTCGCTGCAGCGGGTGCAGGCCGCCAGGAATCCGATCTCGGGCAGGGCGCCCGGCGGCCGCATGTACCGCTTCTGGACCAGCCTCTCCTCGGTCCGGGCCACCAGGTCCTCGACCCAGCGTCCTACCGCGTCCTGGAAAAACCCCCGTCGGTCGCCGCCGCCGAATTTGCCGAGGTCTACCACGCCGGCTCGAAACTGAAGACCCAGCGGAACCGGAACTCTTCGCCAGGGTGGCTGCCATCGACCGCAATTGCCGGCCGGCTCACGTACAGCGGCAGGTCGAACCGGGTCACGAAGTTGGTCTGCCCGATGGTGTGATTGATCCTGAGTCCAATACCGGCATCACCCACGGCGCGCAGTGCGTTGTTGGCGTAGGTAGCCGAGAGATCTCCATTCGCAAAGGCCAGATCACCGAACACTGCAAGCGCCACTCGGCGGAACAGCCTGGCTTTCTGATTACGACTGCGGTCGAGCGCCGCCCACTCGAGTTCGCCATTCAGTGCGTACGCCTGGTTGGCGGCGGCGAGTGGAGAGATGCCACGGATGCCGGCGCCGCCCGGTGTCTGGTAGTGGAAGTCCTGACCGGCCAGGGGCGCGCCATCCGATCGCAGGAAAGGATTGTCCAGCTGCTCATATGGGTCGCCGCCGGCCAGGAAAATCTGCCGGTGCCGCACCACCGGATCCTTCGATTCGGCGACACCGGCAAACGCCCGCAGCCGGGTCTGGAATTTCTTGCCCAGCGCCCGACGAGCCGTGAGCTCCGCCGTGCCGTGGAAGTAGAGGCCGGTATCGTAGCGGTGGCTGGTGGTGAGGCCAGGTCCCTCTTCGGAATACATCTCCCCGCCGCCCAGCGAGGTCATGGCGGCCACGGTCCAATTGCCGTGGCGGGCGGTGCTGCGGACGAACAGCTGGCCTTCCGCGGTGCCGGCATCGTCGTACTGGCCAGGGGTGAGGAACCGCGGGTCATACACGTCGAGCCAGCGAAGCGAGACACCAACCGTGGTCTTCGAGCTCGAGAACAGCGGTTCGAGCTTGTCCTGGGTGAATTCGACCCGGGCGCCAATCCGTCCTTCGAGGCGCAGGAACTCGAACGTCTGCTGCGCACCCGGCGACCGGAGCCAGACCGGATTGCGGGCCCTCATGAAAAGATTCCAGTCGCTGACCTTGTCGTCATCGCCGCCGAGGTGGGTGCTGACCCCGATCCAACTCTCGTTGAGCATGTAGCGCCCGAGGTAGTTCGACCGGGTCCGGATGCCGGCCAGCAGGCCGCCGGCATCGGTGTACCAGAGGGTGGGAGCAGCCAGGAGCGTGAGCCGATCACGCGCCGTCGGCGTCGAGAAGTAGGTGTCGAGCTTCCGGGAAACCCGGTGCGGTCCGCCAAGCGAGAAGCCCAGCCGGCGGTCGTTGTTGAGCATGTTCCAGTCGTGGGACTTTACCTTCGGGTCGACCACCACCCATTTCGGCTTGCCCGTGGTCGTGAGCTCGACCCATTCCCTGGCCGCCAACCCGTCGGTCTGCACTATCGCGGTGTCGTGCTCGCTCGCGACCATTACCTCGACCGGAATCATTCCGGGCGACTTGCGGAGCACTTCAACCCTGGTAGTCCAGCCAGACGCACCTTCCGCCTGTCCGACCGTCCGACCGTCTGCACTGCCCCCCTGCCCCCCTGCCCCACCTCGACCGACCTTCACCCGTCCCACAGCGTAGTCATACAAGTCGGTCGAGTGCAGCCACTGCCCGAACAAGGTCGACAGATCCCGGTGACTCACCTCCTCCGCCACCTCGCGGAACGCCGCCTCATCGACATGCTTGAGCTTCCAGCGGTCGTAGTAGGTCCGGAGGATCTGCCGCATCACCGAATCACCGACCACCGCCCGGAGCTGCTGGAAGAACAGCTCGCCACGGGTGTAGATCATGATGTTGTAGGTGGTAAAGTCGCGGTACTTCTCGCTCTGCAGGCTGGTCGGCTCCGACTGACCGTCGAGGTCGGCATTCAGGATGAACGGCTCAATTCCGCTGTAGTCGGATCCCTTGCCGTCGGCTGTTTCGCTCGACCAGGCGGTCTGGAAGCTGGTGAATCCCTCGTCGAGATACCCCTCGCGCCACTCGTTGTTGGCCAGGATGCCCATCACGTAGTTGTGCCCGACCTCGTGGGTGATCAGCCCCTGGCTGTCCCCGCCGTTGTGCACCATCATCGGGAACTCGGTGCCGCCCCCCTCGATCCGGTGCACGTTGGTCAGCTGCGGCCAGGGAAAGGCCCCGAACAGCTGGTCGAGCCACCCCAGTGCCGCGATGGTCCTGGTCACCGCAATCCCGCCGCCCCACGTCTTCTCGTCGCCCGGTTGATACAGCACGTGGACGGTGGTCGTGCCCGCCTTGCCCTGCTCGTACTTGTACTGCGGATTCATCGACATCGCGAAGTGATGCACATCCTTGGCGTACCAGACGATCCGCTTCCGCCCCTCTGGCACCGCTGCCTCACACCGGCTCTTGATGTCAGGCGCGTCGGCGTTGCCGTACCAGTTGCGCTGATAGTCGATCGGCTGGTCCGGCACCATGCTGGCGTGCTCCCAACCTGGGTCACCGCAGACCGGCACACCGGTCGCCCCCATCACCTCATCGGCCGGCAGGTCGAGATCGACCAGAAAGCTGCCGAACTCGCCGTAGAACTCGCCGGCGGGCACCAGGGCGTGCTCGTTCCAGCCATGCTTGTCGTACACCACGACCCGGGGGTACCACTGGGCAAAATCGAACCTTCTGCCCTCCCGCCCCTGCCGCCGTGGCGTGGTCGAAGGCCTGGCATCCCACTGCATTTCAATCGTCAGATCGGCCCCGGGTGCCAGCGGCGCCGGCAGCTCGAACCGCACGATGGTGCTGTCCGGCGCCAGCGGGTAGATCGCGGTCAGCACCTGTCCCCCGATCATCACCTCGCGCACATGATTGAACCCGAAATCGGGATCCTTGAGATCGTTGAACCGCCGCCGCCCCTCGACCGAGTCAGTCGCCGACCACCGCGATCCCGGCCGGAACGCGTTGAGATAGAGATGAAAGGAGATAGTCCTGAGCGTATCCGGCGAGTGATTGATGTAGTGCAGTGTCTCACTTCCCCCCAGCACCCCGCTCGGCTCGTCCAGCCGCGCCTTGATGTCGTACGCCACCTCCTGCTGCCAGTACGGCGAAGCGACGACGGCCGTGGTCGGCAATTGAACGAGGAGCAGGCTGGCGAGCATGGGAATCAGCATGAGAGACTAGAGTCGAGAGACAAGAGACGAGAGACGAGAGGAAAAAACAAACCCGGAACCCGGAACCAATGAACCGAGAATCAATGCACTCAGCACTCAGCACCCAGCACTCAGCACTCAGCACTTACCACTCAAAACTAAGCACTGGCTCCCTATAATAAGGAATGCCGGGAACTCCCGCCCCCGGCACTCGTGAAACGTCCGAAACGTCGCTGCCGCTAGCGCAGCAGCTGGCGCCTGAGAGTCGCCGCCTTGAGCCGGATCGAGCCATCGTAGATCCGGGCTCCCACCTTGACCACCACCCCGCCCAGCAGCGCCGGATCGGCCGAGAACCGGGCCAGCACTTCCTTGCCGGTGACCGCGGTGAGTGCCTTGACGATTTCCGCCTGCAATGCCGCCGAGGCCGGACGGGCCACGGTTACGCTGGCCCGGACCCGGTTGAGCTTGGTATCGAGCAGCCCGATGTACGCCGTGGCCATCAACTCGAAGAGCTGCTGCCGGCCCCGCTTGATCACTGCCTGCAGGAACGCGATGAACGGCTTCGGCGCGGCCGGCAGCGCCTTGGCCAGAATCTGGTTCTTTTCCGCCTTGGTCACCTTGGGCGACATCAGGATGGCTTCGATCTCCGGCGCGGAACCGATGGCACCAGCCACCGCTTCCAGCCATTCGCCATACGCCACCGCCTGGCCCTCTTTATCGGCCAGCTCAAACAGGGCTTCCGCGTAATTCAGCGCGATCGACTCGGCTCTCAATTGTGCTCCAGCGTCGCCAGGTAGTCGGTCACCAGCTTGCGATCCGCTTCGCTGTCGAGCCGGCTGCCAACCAGCTTGCTGGCGGCCGCCAGCGACAGATCGACCGCCTCACGACGGAGCTCGACCAGCGCCTTGTCCTTCTCGTCCGCAATTTCGCGGCGGGCCCGGGCCAGCAGCTCTTCCGATTCGTGCCGGGTCCGCTCGAGACCAGCCGCCCGCTCCTTCTCCGACGCCGCCTTGGCCTCGGCCAGCATGGTCTGGGCCTGGGCCTTTGATTCCGCCATGAGCCGCCGGTTTTCCTCCAGCAGCGCCTTGGCCTCGCGATTGGCCTTCTCGGCCGCCTCGAGCTGCTGAGCGATGGTCCGCTCCCGCTCTTCGGTGACCTTGAGGATCGAAGGCCAGACAAACTTGTAGAGCGCCGCGAACAGACCGAGGAAGACGACCCAGGTCCAGATGATCAGCCCCGGATTGACCTCGAACGGCGACCCCGGACCCACGTGCTCCGCGCCCTCCTGGACCAGCGCGAGCAGTGATAGCATCATCGTCGGCTCGCTTACTTGATCAGCTTGAACAGCAGGGCAAAGACCAGCGCGATGATCGTGGCGCCTTCGAGCAGCACGGCGATCAGCAGGCCGGCGCCGCGGATATCAGCGGCGGCTTCCGGCTGGCGGGCAATCGACTCCGCCACCGAGCCACCGATCCGGCCAAGGCCGATGCCGGCGCCGATCAGGGCCAGGCCGAGGCCGATACCGGCGCCGAGGGTGCCGTAGTTCGGGAACGCCTGGGCCACGGGGGCCTGCAGCAGCATGAGCGTGTTCAGCATGTAAAGCTCCAGTCAGTCGTAAGGAGATGCGAGGATGTCGCGTCTGCCGGCCGGTCCGTCGAGTCTCCCGGCTCGACGCCGTATCCGTGGCCCGTCATCGGTCCGAAGACCAACGGGCTTTACCCGCCATTCGGCGGGTTACCGACTCAGTGGTGCGTCCGCCCACCACCGGTCGTGTCCGTCATTTCTGTCCGCCCGGCAAGTCCTCAGCCCGCTTGGACTTGTTTATTCAGCCTTAGAACGGAACTCCTGATCGATGAGTCCGTCTGGCTGTCCGATCGGCAAGTCCTCAGCCTGCTTGGACTTGTTCATTCAGCCGTAGAATGGAACTCCT
>JBEPVA010000201.1:0-7074 GCA_041691295.1 Gemmatimonadota bacterium | reverse complement strand
CCTCCTGCACCATCGTGGTCCGGCAGACGTTGGTGGCCTGCTCCAGCACATTCAGTTCGCACAGCCGGTCAAGGACCGCGGGTTCCGCCAGCGACTTCAGCTGTTCACTATGGCGGCTGGCCACATCCTGCACGTGGCGGAGCCAGTTGTCGATCAGGCCGAGCGGGAGGCCCCGCCAGGCGGCGCTGATGCCGCCGCAGCCGTAGTGCCCGCACACGATGACATGCTCGACCTTGAGCACATCGACCGCGTATTGCAGCACCGAGAGGCAGTTGAGGTCGCTGTGATTGACCAGGTTGGCCACGTTGCGCTGCACAAAGACTTCGCCGGGGAGGAGCCCGATGATTTCATTGGCCGGGACCCGGCTGTCGGAACAGCCGATCCAGAGGTAGCGCGGGTTCTGCTGGTGGGCCAAGCGGTTGAAGAACTCCGGATCCCGCCGGAGCATTTCGGCCGCCCAGGAGCGGTTATTGGTAAACAGATGACTGAGTTGGCGCATGGCAGAGCTTACGCCCCAACCGCCCAAGGTTCAAGCCACCAAGCCAGGCCGCTGGTCAGCGCCGCCGGGCCTCGGCCTGTTCAAGGGCCTCGTCGACGCTGTGGTCACCGACCATCAGCCGCCACCAGGTGGGCAGCTGCCGCAGCAGGGTGAGGTAGGCGCGGGAACCCTGCGGCGGACAGGCCAGGACCGCCTGCACAAATTCCCCGGGCGGGGCATAACTGTGCTCGGAGACGAAGTGGAGGATGGCAGCCGGCGCGACGTACACCGCAAGACGGGTTGGAATCCAGAGTGCCTCTGAGGCGGCGCGATTGGCCCGGCGAAGGGATTGGCCGCAGAATCGGCAGATACACGGACCGACCGAGGCGGCGGGAAACCAGGCGGTTTCGACATGACGGGCCAGGCAGCTGAGGAAGACCGGCGGGCATGGCTGCTCCGGAAATGCATGCCCGGGATGCAGCCAGCCGATGGCCCGGGTATCCGGCCCGCTGTCGATATCGCATTCAGTATGGAGATCGGGATAGTACATGGCCACATTCCCGGAAGAATTCAGTGAAAGCGGAAGAGTGCGTGAGGCATGAAGCCCCTCGGCGATTTGGACTCAGCCAACATGGGAACTCGGACTCGTTTCGACAACTACCAGCAGTGGTAGAGGCTGATATGTGGGTGACGGTAGAGGGCCTTTCGATGCACGACGTCATTCCTTTGATTGATAGCGCTTCATCGATGGTCCGCGATTCCCTGGAGCAGCGGTGCCAGGCAGGACATGGCCCGGGCCACCTGGCCGGGGGGAAAGGCGCTGCTGCGCAGTACTTTTCGGAGGATGGCAGTTCCCATCAGCGTGGCCACCACCAGGCCAGCCCTGGTGGTCCGGTCCTTCCCGCCCAGCCAGCGGGCCAGCGGATGGATGGTCCGCCGATCCAGCCGGTCACGCAGCAATTCAAGCGCGCTGGGGCTCGAAATCGAGCGGAGGATCAGCAGCAGCGGGTCGAATCCGTCCTCCGGTGGCCGCCGCTCGTGCGCGGTGATGTAGCGGACCAAGGCCACCCCGAATTCGCCCCGCACCGACGGGAGCGCCCCCGCCAGCTGAAAGGCGCCGGACAGGACCTCGACGAACAGCCCCTCCTTCGACCCGAAATACCGGTTGATCAGCGCCGCCGTCACTCCCGCCTCGGCAGCGATCTGCCGCACCCCCGCCCGTTCGTACCCCAGCTCGGTGAACTGCCGCCGCGCAGCCCGCAGGATGCCGGCTCTGGTAACGGTGGCATCGCGGCGCCGGGCCGGGGCACGGGGTGAGCAGGAAGACGGCATGCTGATGCTCCAGGAAAGGTGGGCCAAGTAAACAGTCGTTGACTTGACAGGTCAAGCTGGGTACAGTCGCCGCATGACCGCCGGTACCACCGAGTTTCCCGCCGGATCCGCGCCCGCCCCTCCCTCCCGGGCCGCCATCGATGCCGCGGCCTTTGTAGCCCGCTACCGCTGGTGGATCCTGCTCGGCCTGATCACCTCCGCCATCATGGAGGTGCTGGACACCACCATCGTCAACGTGGCCCTGCCCCAGATGGCGGGAATCTGGGCGCCACCCAGCAGGAAATTGGCTGGGTCAGTACCGGCTACATCCTGTCCAACGTGATCGTGCTGCCGATGACCGCCTTCTTTGCCGAGACGTTCGGACGTCGGCGCTACCTCATTGGTTCGATCATCCTGTTCGCCACCGCCTCATTCCTCTGCGGCACCTCGCATTCGCTGATCGAGCTGGTGATGTGGCGGATCGTGCAGGGCGCCGGCGGGGCGGCGCTGCTCTCCACGGCCCAGGCCACCATCCGGCAGATCTTTCCCCGTGACGAGCAGGGCATGGTGCAGGCGGTCTTCCTGCTCGGCCTGATCGTGGCCCCGACCCTGGGGCCGACCCTGGGCGGGTGGATCACCGACAACTACAGCTGGAACTGGTGCTTCTTCATCAATGTGCCGATCGCCATCGCGGCCACCCTCCTGGTCAGCAGCTTTCTGCGTGACCCGCCCGATGCCGTGCGCCGGGGCGGCACCGTCGACTGGGCCGGGATCGCGCTGCTCATGGTCGGCATCGGCAGCCTGCAGTACGTGCTCGAGGAGGGGAACGAGGACGACTGGTTCTCCGACAAATGGATTCTCCGGCTGGCCATCCTCTCCGGTCTTTCGCTCGTCAGCCTGGTCTGGTGGGAGCTCTCCAGCCGCAACCAGCATCCGGTGATCAACTTCCGGGTGCTCAAGAATCGCCAGCTGGCGGCCTCCATCTTCCTGTTCGTGGCCCTCGGATTCGGTCTGTATGGCGGTGTCTTCATCTTTCCGCTCTTCACCGAAACCATCCTGCACTTCACTCCGACCGAGACCGGGCTCGCCCTGCTGCCGGGAGGCCTGGCAACGGCCGCCTCGGCTCTGATCTGTGGCCGGTTGCTCACCGGCCACAAGCCGCTGGTCGATTCCCGGATCCTGATCGCGCTCGGGGTTTCGATCTTTCTCGTGGCCATGTGGCAGCTGGGCCACCTTACCACCCAGAGTGGCGAAGGAGACGTACGGTTCGCGCTTCTCATCCGCGGTGCCGGGCTCGGCTTCCTGTTCACCCCGATCAACAACGTGGCCTATGCCAGCCTTGAGCCGCATGAAGCCCAGCAGGCTTCCGGCCTGATCAACCTGGCGCGCCAGCTCGGCGGCAGTTTCGGGATCGCGATCCTGGCCACCTTCCTGACCGTCAGGACCTCGTTCCACCGGGCTGACCTGGTCACCAATTTCTACGCCGGCAATGGCCAGGTCGAGGACCGGGTGCGGTTGCTGACGGGAACTTTCCTGCAGCACGGCTACGGGCCAGACCGGGCTCACCAGGCGGCGCTGGCCGTGCTGGATGGCCAGGTCATGCGTCAGGCCGCCATGCTGAGCTACAACGACGCCTGGTTCCTGCTGATGCTGGCCTTCATCTGCGTGTCGCCCGCCATTCTGCTGCTGCGGCGGCCCAAGCCGGGCGTCGCCGCGCCAGCCGACGCCCATTAGCACCCTCACGAAGAATGGCCAGTCCCAAGCGGGATCCGCAGACGACCGGCCACCCCAATCCTGGCTGTCTCGGTGCAACCGATAGCGACCGCGCTATGCGGCCGCCGGTTTGGCCAGCTTGCCCGCAATCAGCTCCGACAGGAAACCGAGCACCGCCCCGGCGACCAGGGCAATGATCGTATTGACCCAGGTGCCGCTGGCCCCCACCACCACGCTCACCGCCGTGGCCGCGCCGAGGAACGCTTCGGGAATGAAGGAGAGCTGAGGGATCCTGGACTGCATGACCATGCCGAACGCCGCCACGCCGACGAGGGCGGAAAGGATCGGAACACCGCCGCCGAACTGGGCGCTCAGGGTAAGCGCAATCCAGGCCCACAGCACACCCGACAGGTTCGAGGCCAAGGTCTTGATCAGCCCCGTGGTCTTGCCACCGGCCGCGAAAAATGCCCCCCAGGCGATGAGGCCGGCCCAGACCGGCAGCGCGGCCGCGGTACCCAGCGCCACCTAAGTCCAGCCTGCGATCAGCACACTAATGACGAGCCCGAGCGCGAGGAGCATATCCATGCGGTAACCTCCAGGAGTGAAACAGCGGAGACAGCGGGATGACGCACGGTGGGACACATGGCGCGAGATGACGGCGCGATGCGCAGGGCTACCGTACGGCCACAGGCAGAAGCGGTCAAGCACCAGGAATCTTTCCCCATTTCCATCGCCCGATCAGGAACAACGCCTGACACTTGCCTGCGTCCTTCGCTGCTGACACCTCGAGATGCTCAATTCAGCCAGGCGAGCAATTCTCACCTATGGCGACGACCGCCGTCCCCATTCACGATGTGGAATGGGAGACGAGGTGAACCGGCGTCAAGATTCCCTGACAATGCTGTCAGCGTCGTTTCAGCTCCCGCCACCACGACGCACCACGAGTCAGGCGGCCTGCCCGTCGCTACTTTCACCGGTCAAGAGATCTCCCCCGGGCTGGGGGACGTAAGCATGCAGCCAGCAATTCGGGGCTGGCCGGCATCGAGTGGAAGGAGAAAGGAATTGCCCCGGTTGATCAGACTGGCTGTCCGGGCCGCGAGCGCCCTGCTCTGTTTCGTCTGTCTCTGGATCGTGCTGCCGGCGCCGGTGTACCCGCTGCTGGTGCTGGCCGTGGGCGCCCCCGAATTGAGCCCGATGCTGTTGGCGGTCGCGGTGATGCTTGGAGTGATTGTCCTGGTCCTCGGCCGCAGCCAGACCCTCGATCGCGCGGCGCTGGGTCTCACCCTCGCCAGCGTTGGCCTCTCCCTGGTGCCAATAGTCCAGATTGGGGGCACGGTGGCCCGATTCGACGCGACGATGGAGGCGGCGCTCGGCCTGAACTACGCCTGCGCGGCGCCGGCCGAGCTGCGCTGGCTCATGCGCCCTAATCCGATCGAGCTCCCGGAGCTCTTCACTGGACTCCGCAGCCCGCCCCAGACCCTGGTCACCCGCGGCATCACCTTCTCCTCACCCGCCGGTCAGGCCTTGCGACTCGATCTGTATCGGACCGCAGCGAGCGGCCGGCACCCCGCCGTCATTCAAATCTATGGCGGCGCGTGGCAGCGGGGACGACCAGTGGACGACTCGGAGTTTGCCACCGCGCTTGCGGCCGCGGGGTACATGGTGATCGCCATCGACTACCGACACGCCCCACAATGGCAATGGCCCAGCCAGATTGACGATGTCCACGCCGCCATGCGGTGGCTTCGGTCCCATGCCGACTCGATCGGGGTTAACCTGGACCAGGTGGCATTGATCGGACGATCGTCTGGCGCCGAGCTCGCCCTGCTGGCGGCGTACCTGCCGGACAGCACTCGAATCCGCGCCGTCGTCAGCTACTACGGCCCAGTAGACCTGGTCGAGGGATACCGTCGCCCGCCCCGCCCCGATCCGCTCGACGTGCGGAGCATCCAGACCGCCTACCTCGGCGGCACTCCTTCCCAAGTGCCCGATCGGTACCTGGCCGCCTCACCGATCACTCATGTCACTGCCGGTCTACCGCCCACGCTACTGATCTATGGCCGACGCGATCACGTCGTCGAACCGAGATTCGGACTGGAGTTGCGCGACAGCCTGCTGGCCAGCGGCAATGTCGCGGCCCTGCTTGAGATTCCCTGGGCCGAGCACGCCTTTGACGCGGTGTCGGGTGGTCCGGGCTCGCAGATCGCGTTGTACGAGGTCGAGCGGTTCCTGGGCTGGAGTCTTGGGGATCGCGGCAAGACATCGAGCTGCCCGGCTCGATAGCGCCGTGCGTCTCGCACGAGGTGAACCGTTGACAGGTGCCAGACCAATCGCTAGCCTTGCCCGCCGGTTGACCCCCCAAACTGCAGAATCGCACCTCACTTGACGGAGATGTCATGACCGTTCGCAATCACTCGACGCGCGCACTGGCTGTGTCTGCTCTGGCCCTGAGCCTGCTGGCCGGTTGTACCGACTCGAGTGGACCGAACAGCGCCGAGCACGGCGTGCTGAGCTTCGTCGATGTCAACTCACCGATCGACCTGACGCCGGATGGCGGCATTGCCCTGCTCGAGGACCTGAACGTGGTCGAGGGCAAGGTCTATTTCTATAACACGGCAACCGGGGTCCTGACTCATCAGACTGACGTCGGTGATCCTGGCCGGGATATCGTCACCGGCATTTCAGCCGATGGCCGGGTCAGCGCCTTGTATGCCGATCCGGTGGAAGCGGGACTCTGGTCCGCAGGTTCCGGCTGGGTCAGCCTGGCCCATCAGTACGCCGTGGGCTGCGGAATGGACTACGCCGGCGCATGGGATATCAGCGCCGACGGGCATGTCGCGGTGGGACTGGGGTGGGATGGCTGTCATGCCGCCGGGTTCCGCTGGAGCGATGCCAGCGGCACCGGTGTGTTTTCGCAGCTTGACCTGCTGGGAACCGCCGCCGAGGGGGACACGACTCCGCCGACCAACCGGGTGTCGGTAATCAGCGACGATGGGTCGATGATGGCGGGATTTGCCCAGGATGGGTTCGTCGATCGCCGGCCCGCGATCTGGCGCGCCGACGGCAGCGGCTTCCTGCTCAACCCCACCGTCCCGGATGCGCCCGGTGAAGTCCTGTCCATCAGCGCCGATGGCCATCTGGTGGCGGGCATCTGGAACCAGAACGCCTTTTACTGGACCCAGGAAACCAACGTCGTCGACATCGGCACCCTGCCCGGCGCCCTCGTCGGCACCCCGACCTTTCCGAACGCGATCGCAGCCAATGGCAAGCTGATCTTCGGCACTTGTGGTGATGGCTTTTCGGGCGACCAGGCAGCATTCGTCTGGACCCAGGCCGGCGGAATGCGACGACTGCAGGATATCCTGGCCCGCAACTTCATCACCGTTCCCGCTGGCGTGACTTTGACCGGCATCTACGCCGCCTCGGCCGATGGTCGCGTGGTACTCGGCACCGCCATCAAGGACCAGTTCGTCCAGACCACCTTCGTGCTCAAGGCGCCGGTCTCGCTGTACGGAATCTAGACGAGAGACGAGAGACGAGAGACGAGAGACGAGAGACGAGAGACGAGAGAC
>JBEPVA010000200.1:0-7102 GCA_041691295.1 Gemmatimonadota bacterium | reverse complement strand
CTCGATAGCAGAACGACAGGCCATTTTGGTCGATCAGCTGCCGCCATCCTTGAATGGCCGGTCTTAAACGATTGTCAGTGTGTGAGATAGTAGAATCTGCCCGAACTCACTCGAATGGTGTAGTGCAGGTGTCAGGCCAGTTTCGGCTGATTCCGGTGTCGAATTTCTAGTATCATAAGCGTGACAAATGGCCTGATCGCTAGTCAGAAAACCCTAGCTCTACCCCCGAATCCGCGCAGCTAAACCAGCCAATCAGAAGGGGCCAGATAGCCCGGCCGTGGCGCTTTGCAACATCTTGATGCACTGTTGATTTTCTGAGATCTGAAGTGTGACAAACAGGCGCGACGGATCGCGAAAGATCCGCGGCCTCTCACTCCAAGTAGCCATTTTAGCCAGCCGATCAGAAGTCCGATAGAATTCCTCAATGTTTCCGCTCAAGCTGCAGCGTATCCGCGAACTAGCGTCGCTCGCCCTGCCGATCGTGATCGTGCAGGTCGGGCTCATGGCCATGGGCGTGGCCGATACCATCATGGTCGGCCATCTCTCCGCCGAGGCGCTCGGCGCGGTGGCGCTGGGCAACATCTACTACTTCGGCGCCTCGATTTTCGGGATGGGAACGCTGCTGGCGCTCGATCCTGTCGCGGCCCAGGCGGTCGGGGCCGGGGATCATGAAGACGTAGCCCGTGCCATCCAGCGCGGCCTGGTTCTGGCCGCCGGCCTTTGCGTTCCAGTCACCCTTATCATCCTTCCGGTCGGACCGGTGCTCCGGTTGCTGGGACAACCCGAGGGGCTGGTCCTGCTGGCCGCTCCGTTCTGCCTGATCGGGATCCTCGGCCTGCCAGGCTTCTTCGCCTTTGTAGTGCTGCGCCAGGGACTCCAGGCTCAAGGCAGGACGACCGCCATTCTCTGGAGCGTTGTCCTGGCCAACTTCGCCAACATCTGCTTCAACTGGGTGTTCATCTATGGCCATCTCGGCGCCCGGCCCATGGGCGTCGTCGGCTCGGCCTGGGCCACGGTGGTGGGAAGGACGCTGCTGCCACTGTTGCTGCTGGGCTTTGACTGGGGTCACCTGCGGGGCCAGCTCAAGCCGTGGCGCTCCCGTATCCTGGCCTGGAAGCCACTCTCACGGATGCTGCAACTCGGGGTCCCGATCGGCTTCCAACATCAGCTGGAATACGGCGTCTTCGGGTTGGTCGGGCTGATCATGGCCCGGTTCGGGGAAGTCGAAATCGCCGGTCACCAGATCGCGCTCAACCTGGCCTCGCTCACCTTCATGGTGCCGCTCGGCCTGAGCTCGGCGGCGGCCGTCCTGGTTGGGCGGGCGGCCGGGGTCGCCGACCGGGAGAGTGCCGCCGAGCGGGCGGCGGCGGCGCTGGCATGCGGGCTGGCATTCATGGCGGTCATGGCCGTGGTGTTCCTGACGCTCACAAAAGCGCTGGCTGGTTTGTATACCGAGGACGAGCGGGTCCGGGCGGTGGCACTGCTGCTGATCCCGCTGGCCGGGATCTTTCAGGTGTTCGACGGGTTGCAGGTCGTATCGATTGGCGTGCTGAGGGGGCTCGGGGATACCCGGGCTCCGATGGTTATCAACCTGCTGGGGTTCTGGATGATCGGCCTGCCGGCCGGGATCTGGTTGGCTTTTTCAAGGGGAATGGGGCCCCAAGGCCTCTGGTGGGGGCTGGTGCTGGGGCTGGTTGGGGTGGCAATCGCACTCGTAATGCGGGTCCGTTGGCGGCTCGGTCAAGCGATCAGCCGCCTGGTGTTTGATCCATCGATGGATTGATTGCGTAAGTGGTGTGGTGATTTAGATTACATCCTTATTGTCGCGAACTCGCTACCCTTGTCGTCTTACTGCAACGGGATTGGTGATATGATCAATAATAATTCGGGAGGGAATTGCGCTCCTAACATGTAAGTCACTGCAGCACAACAACTTCGGTAAATCAATTTATGTGGCATATCCCCTGCACAAGAGCCAGACGATCAATATTCCCAATCATGCTCTCCTAACACGGGATCTAACGTTCATGGCTACCCCACGGTTCGGCTTCATGGCCCTCCTCGCAGGAATCTGCGTGGTCGGGTCGGCGTGCAAGGATCACAACAGCCCCCAACAGACTGCTGTCACCCACTTTACCTGCGCCGACTCCGCGTCCGGCGGCCAGGTGGGCTGCACCCTGACTCTGGCTCAGTCGACCGGGTTTACCGTGACCCTGGACAGCAGCTCCTGCACCAGGCACGGCAACAAGATCAGGCTGATCAGCCCGATCGATTCGACCCTTACGGCTGACGCCTGCTACGCCGCCGTCAACCAGGTCTGGGCTTTTCCCGGGCCGTTCAGCGCCGGCACCAATGTCGCGATGGAGGTCGTCTCCAACGTGCTGAACAACCCGCCATCACTCCGAGTCACCGGCAGCTATCCGACGTGGCATGCGGTGTTTGAGGATGGGTTCGATCAGGACTTCAATGATCTGTTCATGACCATCCAGGCGGATTCGGCTTCGTGATCGGCGTTCGGCGGTTAGCCGGGCGCCGAGTGGCCCGGTACGCACTTGCGTTGGTCATCGGGCTCGCCGGCTGGGACGCCCCCCTGGCGGCCCAGCGGGCGATTCCTGATTCCGGTGACTTACTGCGCCCGGGAGATGTGGTCCGACTCAAGATCTGGCGGGAACCTGACCTGAGCGGTGATTTCGCCATCAGCGAGGTCGGGGTGGCCACGCTGCCCAAGATCGGTCCGATGGAAGTAGTCAACATCACGCCGATCGCGCTGCGCGATTCACTGATCAAGGTCTACTCGGTCTACCTGAAAGACCCGGCCATCGAAGTTACTCACCTCCGCCGGGTCAACATTCTCGGCGCCGTGAAAAACCCCGGTTCCTACACCCTGGAGCCCACCCTCACAGTTGAGGGGGCGCTGGCATTGGCTGGTGGGAGCACGCCGCAGGGCAAGTCCGACAAGTTCGAGCTTCGGCGAGATGGCCAGCGGATTCCGCTCAAGGTCAGCGCCAGCACCCAGATTGCCGCACTACCGCTCCGCTCCGGCGATCAGATCTTCGTCCCAGAGCGCAGTTGGATCAGCCGTAACGGCGCCGTCGTCATCGCCGCATTGATCACAGCCACTGTCGCCATCGGCATTGCCGTGGCGCGGAACTAGACCGGACCTTCATGGCCACCGCAGAGCAGTTGCACGCGACCCGCCGAGAGAACGACTTCCGGCCCGCCCGCTTCCTGATGCTGATTCGCCGGCACCTTTGGCTGATCGTCGGGGTGGGCTTCGGGGTAATGGTCGTGGTCGTGGCCTATACCCTGCTGGCCACCAAGATCTGGGAGGCTACGGCCACGGTCCGGGTCGATCGTCCTAAGACGGCGGCTCCGGTCGGCGACTTCACGCTCGAAACCGAGATCAATACCGAGATGGCGGTCCTCGCCAGCCGGTCGCTGGCGGAGGAAGCGGTGGACACCTTCGGCCTGCGCGGGGCGCTCAGTATTCCCTACGGACCGATTTCGCTCGACTGGCACGTGGTCCGGAGCCACGTGATCTCGTCGATCTGGGTCGATGTGCAGGCCGATACCTCGACAATGTTGCTGACTCAGCGTCCCGACAGCAGCTTCGTCGTGCTTCGGGCGGATACCAAAGACACGCTGGGCATCGCCAAGGTGGGCAAGACTCTGTCACTGAAGACCGGTGTGAAGCTGACGTTGGCGCCCGGGGCGATCGATGCGCCGAAATACGAGCTCGATGTCAATAACCGGGCCAGCACCCTTGACGCGTTCCAGAAGACCCTGGTCATCGACCGGCCGTCCCGTCTCGGTAACCTGGTGAGCGTGGCCTACCGTGATCAGGATCCCAAGCTGGCCCGGGGCCTGGTTGACCTGGTGGTACGGCGCTTCATCAGCAGCCGCCAGTCGCAGGGACAGGGGACCGCACAGGCCAGCGTCGGATTCCTTCGGTCGCAGCTCGATTCGCTGTCCCAACAGCTTCGGTTCGCGGAAGATTCGCTGCGGAAGTTTCGGGATCGCCGACATGTGGTCGATCTTGGAGTCGAAGCGACCAGCGGGGTCAACCATCTCGCCGACCTGCAGACTCAGCGAAGTGAGCTCGCCTCCGAGCGGGATGCACTCGGACAGATGCTGATTGAGATCAGGGGACAGGCCGCGGCCACAGCTTCTGGCGCTCCCTCGCCATACCGGCGCCTAATTGCCTTCCCGTCGTTGCTTCGGAACCAGGCGGCTGGTCAACTGCTCACTTCGGTCGCCGGCTTGGAGGATCAGCGGGCCCAACTGCTGATTCGGCGAACCACAGCCGACCCGGATGTGCAGACCATTGACCAGCGTATCACCGACCTCGATTCGCAATTGCAGGCGATGGCAGAGACCTATCACTCCGGTTTATCGAATCAGATTGGTGCCTTGGACATCACCATCGGCCGAATGTCACAGCAACTGGCCGAGGTGCCCGGAAAGGAACTGGAAGCAGCGCGTCTGGAGCGGCGCCCAAAGGTACTCGGCGATCTCTACGACATGCTGCAGACACGGCTCAAGGAGGCGGAACTGGCTACGGCCGCCGAGGAGCAGGACATCTTGCTGGTCGATCCCGCCAGCGTGCCGTTCAAGCCGGTCTGGCCCAAGAAGCTTATCAACGTACTTGCCGGGTTCGTGCTCGGCGGACTGCTGGGACTTCTGGCGGCCTATTCTCGTGAGTATTTCGATCGTTCCGTGCATACCCGGTACGATGTCCAGTCGCTGACTGGCGTGCCGGTGCTGGGACTGATTCCGCGGTTTCCGAAATCGCCTCGCAAGCTCTCCAAAGGCGTCGAGCAGGCCAAGAAGAACCTGGTGGTCGGGGTCAACAGTGACGCCGGCCTGGACCTGCCCTCCTCAGACGGCCGGGATCCCAAGAAGATGCTGGTGGCGGGCAAGCGCCGGCTGCACGGGATTGCGGAAGCCTTTGGCCACCTGCAGACCAATCTGGCATTCCTCGGCGCCGAGGGCGGCCCCCGGATCATCATGATCACCAGCCCGCTGCCCGGTGATGGCAAGACCACCAATGCCACCAACCTGGCCCTGATTCTGGCCCAGCGGGGCCAGCGGGTGGTCCTTATCGACGCGGATCTACGGCGCGGGGTGATCAACCGGGCCTTCAGCACCTCACGGAGCCCCGGGCTGACCGAGGCACTGACCGGCAAGGAGCCGCTCGAAAAGGCCATCTGGACCGTCAAGACGGGCGAGGGATACAAACTCCACTTCATGCCAACCGGCGAGTTGCCCAGCAATCCGGCGGGCCTGCTCGGCTCCGAAGCCATGAAGGAGCTGCTCCAAACCCTGGCGGCGCGGTTCGACGTCGTGCTGCTCGACTCCGCCCCGGTCAATGCCGTCACCGATTCGATGGTGCTGGCCCGGCACATTGATGGGGTGCTCATCGTGGCGCGGGCGGGCAGCACGCCACTCGAGGCGCTGGCCTTTGGCCTTGAACAGTTGCGCCACGTCAAGGCGCCGGTCATCGGTGCCATTCTCAACGATATCGATCTCAAGCGGGATACTGCCTATGACCGGGTCTACCAGTACTACGGTGCGCCCGAATACACTGGTGCCAAGAGCTGAGCACCCGAATATGCCTACCACACAGCAGCCACCCCTCACGGATGCCTTGCGGGACCGTTTGACCATGCCAACCGAGGATCCAGCCGCGCCGATCGACGCTTCGGCTGGGGAGCTGTTCCGGGGCGCCCTCCGGGGTTTGGGCGGCAATCGATCCGCCGGCCAGGGCTGGCAGGCCCAGTCGTGGCGGTGGGCCCAGCTCGGCGCCTGCATCGCGGCGCTGGCTCTGGCCTTTCTGGCCACCAACGCGGATGAGGTCAGCCAGCAGACTACTGCATTCCTGGCCATGCGGGTCAGCGTCAAGAACCTGCTGATGATGACGGTGTTCCTGACTATCTGGAGCTGGCTGTTCACCCAGTTCGGGCTCAATCTGCCCAGCCGCAGCCGCCAGCTCAGGAATGAAGGGGTCCGGATTTTCGCCGCCTGCCTGGCCGGGTCGCTGCCGCTGGTCGTCCTGGTGCTGACCAGCGAGACCGGCGCGTTCGGGCCCCTGACCCTCGGCTATTTCTTTCTCGGCGCCCTCGGCCTGACCGCCCTCACCCGCGGCACCCTTCGCGGGCTGGGAACGGTGGCCCCGACCCGGCACCAGCACCGGGTGCTGATCGTCGGCAGCGGCCCTCGGGCCGACCGGCTCCATGACGCCGTCACCTCCGATCCAGACCACGGCGCCCACGTGGTCGGGTTCGTCGATGTGTCGGAACAGAGTCTGCTGCCGGAAGGCCGCCTGCTGGGCCGCCTGGACGATCTCGAATCGCTGCTGATGTTTGCGGTGGTGGACGAGGTGCTGATCGCGCTGCCGGTCAAGTCGATGTACGAGCAGATCCAGCAGGCCATCTTTGCCTGCGAGCGGGTGGGTGTACCGGTGACCTATCTCGCCGACATCTTCCAGCATTCGATGGCCCAGCCTCGGTACGGCAAAGGCGGCACGGTACCGGTGGTCCAGGCCGCCGCCATGGCCGACGACCCGCGCCAGGTGGTCAAACGCCTGATCGACATCCTCGGCGCCTCGGCCGGCCTGATCGTGCTGAGTCCGTTGCTGCTGGCGGTCGCCATCATGGTCAAGCTGACCAGCCGGGGCCCAGTGATCTTTGCCCAGGACCGGTATGGCTACAACAAGCGGCTGTTCAAGATGTTCAAGTTCCGCACGATGGTGGCGGACGCCGAGGCGCTGCAGGCCTCGCTGGAGGACCGCAACGAGGCGGCGGGGCCGGTGTTCAAGATCGCCCATGATCCCCGGATCACCCCGATCGGCCACATGCTGCGGCGGACCTCGATCGATGAGCTGCCCCAGCTCATCAACGTCCTGATCGGCAACATGTCGCTGGTCGGCCCCCGGCCGCTGCCCACCCGTGACGTCCAGAAATTCTCCGAGCCCTGGCTGATGCGGCGGTTCAGCGTCCGGCCCGGCTGCACCGGTCTCTGGCAGGTCAGCGGCCGCAGCCGGCTGGGATTCGACCAGTGGGTCGCGATGGACCTGCAGTACATCGACGACTGGTCCCTGGCC
>JBEPVA010000199.1:0-7113 GCA_041691295.1 Gemmatimonadota bacterium | reverse complement strand
GTTCACGGTTCACGGTTCACGGTTCACGGTTCACGGTTCACGGTTCACGGTTCACGGTTCACAGATACTGGTTCTTCGTCCCGAGTTTCAGACTTCCGGATTCAGCCACCAGTCGTCCGAATTCCAATTGGGCCTTGTTGTCCAGATGGGGGCGGACCGTGAACCCGGCACCGGTCCGCCAGTTTGGATCGGGGGGGAGGGCCGGTTACTTTTGCCGCCATGCAAGCCAAGGCTCTACCGGGTTTTCGAGACTTCTATCCCGAAGACTTTGCGCTGCGCGCCCACATCTTCGAGATCTGGCGCCAGGTGGCCGGGAGGTACGGATTCGAGGAATACGACGGGCCACCGCTGGAATCGCTGGATCTCTACACCGCCAAGAGTGGCGACGAAATCGTCGGCCAGCTGTACAACTTCGTCGACAAGGGTGAGCGGGCGGTGGCCCTGCGCCCCGAGATGACCCCGACGTTGGCCCGGATGGTGGCGGCGCGCGCCAACGGGCTCAAGAAGCCGATCCGCTGGTTCTCCATTCCACAGCTGTTCCGCTACGAACGCCAGCAGCGCGGGCGTCTCCGCGAACACTTCCAGCTCAACTGTGACCTGATTGGTGAGGCTGGGCCGTCCGCTGATGCGGAGATCGTGGCGCTGGCCATCGATGTGATGCGGGCCCTCGGGCTTGGTCCCGAGGATGTCCGGGTCAGAATCTCCAATCGTCAAGTGCTTACGGCTCTACTCAAGGGGCGGGGCGTCCCGGACAGCGGACTTCACGCCGCGTTCAGCTTTATCGATAAGATTGAACGGCTTCGGCAGGACGAAATCAAGAAGTTCTCGGACAGTCCTCAAGCCTACGCGCCAGCGACGGTTTTCGCTCTTGAGGAAATCTCCCGGATTCGAGGGATCGAGCAGGTAGAGTCGGAGCTCGCGAAGGTTCCAGGTGGGTCAGAAGCAGCGATCGGCTTTCGGCAGACAATTTCAGCCCTGGAAGCGATGGGCCTTGGCGGCTTTCTCGATGTTGACATGACCATTGTTCGCGGGCTGGCCTACTACACTGGAACCGTCTTCGAATTGTTCGATGCCAAGGGAGAACTCCGCGCCATCTGCGGCGGCGGCCGGTACGACAACCTCGTCGGCGCCATCGGCGGCGTCGATCTGCCGTGCGTCGGCTTCGGCATGGGAGATGTGGTCCTCGGCGAGCTGCTCAAGGACCGCGGCCGGATTCCGCCGCACCTGCCGAGTATCGACGTGTTCCTTGCCGCCATCGGCGACGACGATCAATCGACGCTGCTGCGATTGGCTCACGAACTGCGCAATGCCGGGGTCAGGGTCGAGTATTCGCTCGGCGCCGGAGCCGTCGGCAAGCAGCTCAAGCTGGCCGATGCCCGCAACGCACGGTTTGCAATCGTGATCGGACCCGATGACCGGGCCAAGGGCGAGGTGCAGGTCAAGGACCTGACTGCGAAGAGGCAGATGGCTGTTCGAATTGAGCAGCTGGTTGCGACCGTCGCGGACCTCGTGGGACCGTCGGAACGACGGACCGATGGCAGGATGAATGCCTGATCGGGCGCATCACTAGCCTGACACCGCACCCGACGGTCCAACGTTCCATCGGTCCGTCGAGCTGGTTGAACCCAAGCATGGATACCCATGGCCGACAATAAAGCGCTCACCCCCCGCGCCACCGATTTCAGCGCCTGGTACAATGAAGTGATCATGCGGGCCGAGCTGGCGGACTACAGCCCGGTGCGCGGTTGCATGGTCATCCGTCCGAATGGCTACGCCATCTGGGAGCAGATGCAGAAGGCGCTGGACGAGATGTTCAAGGAAACCGGGGTCCAGAACGCCTATTTCCCGTTGTTCATCCCGCAGAGCTTTCTGGCCAAGGAGGCGCAGCACGTCGAGGGGTTCGCGCCGGAAACCGCGGTGGTCACCCACGGTGGCGGCAAGCTGCTGGAGGAGCCGCTGGTGGTGCGGCCCACCTCGGAGACCATCATCTACTCGATGTTTTCCAAGTGGATCCAGAGCTACCGCGACCTGCCGCTGCTGATGAATCAATGGTGCAACGTGGTGCGCTGGGAGATGCGCACCCGGCTGTTCCTCCGGACCCTGGAGTTTCTGTGGCAGGAGGGGCACACCGCCCACGCCACCGAGGCCGAGGCCGAGGCGGAGACCGTGATGATCCTCGGGATCTACCGGAAGTTCATGGAAGAATGGATGGCCATGCCGGTGCTGACCGGCCGCAAGACTGACAGCGAGCGGTTTGCCGGCGCCCTCCGCACTTATAGCTGTGAAGCGCTGATGCAGGACAACAAGGCGCTCCAGGCCGGGACCTCGCACAATCTGGGGCAGAACTTTGCCAAAGCCTTCGACATGACCTTCCAGACCGCCGAGGGCGGACTGGATCATGTCTGGAACACCTCGTGGGGAGTGTCGACCCGGATGATCGGCGGCCTGATCATGGTCCACGGCGACGATACCGGCGTGGTCATTCCGCCGCGGCTGGCGCAGTGGCAAGTCGTAATTGTGCCGATCTACAAGAATGATGAGGAAAAGGCCGGGGTGCTGGCCGCCGCGGACAAGCTCTTTGCGGATGTCAAGGCAGCTGGAATCCGGGTCACGATCGATAAGCGGGAGGGCATCAAGCCCGGCGCCAAGTACTACGAGTGGGAAGCCCGGGGCACGCCGCTTCGGCTCGAGATCGGGCCGCGGGATGTGGCGGCCGGCACCGTGATGCTGGCCCGGCGAACCGGCGGGCGGAAGGAACCGGTCCCGGTCGAGGGGCTGGGCAAGCAGTTGATCGCGGCCATGGGCCAGATGCAGGCCGATCTGCTCTCGGCAGCTCGTGAACGCCGGGAACGGGCCAGCATCCGGGGAGCGACCAAGCCCGAGTTCATCGCCCATATCGAGAACGAAGCGGGCTTTGTCTACGCCGGTTTCTGCGGCGATGCCGCCTGCGAAGCCGACATCAAGGCCAAGACCAAGGCTACTATCAGAGTGCTGCCAGATCCTGAGTTCCGTTCGCCGGTGGCACCGACCACCTGCGTCTGGTGCGACCGGCCCAGCATTGCGGAGGCCGTGTGGGCCAAGGCGTACTGAACACCTCCGGCTGGCGGGAAGCCGGCGACACGGTCGATACCCCTGGACTGATGGCCGATGCCGGCCTCATCCGTGAGGGCGGCACACTCCTGATGGCCGGCGTGCCACTGACCGCGATTGCGGAACGGGTGGGCACTCCGGCCTACGTCTACAACGCCGAGTCGATCAGGACCCAGTTCCAGCGGCTTGACCAGGCGCTGGCCGCGGTGCCGCATCGGATCTGCTTCGCGGTCAAAGCCAACAGCAATCTCGCGGTGCTCCGGGTGCTCCGTGACCTCGGCGCTGGCGCTGATATCGTGTCCGGCGGTGAGTTGCGTCGAGTACTGGCCGCGGGGTTTGCGGCCGATCGAGTGGTGTTCAGCGGTGTAGGGAAGACCGCGGCGGAGCTCGAGGCGGCCGTGGCGGCAGGGCTCGGGCATGTAAATCTGGAGTCGCCGGCCGAGCTGGATGGGTTGGCACGGATCGCAGCCAAGGCGGGGCGCGAGGTCCACGTCGGCATCCGGGTCAATCCCGCGGTGACCGCGGACACCCACCCGTTCATTTCCACTGGCGGCCGGGGGATCAAGTTCGGGATTCCGGTCGATGAAGTGGTCCACATCGCGAAGTTGGTGGCAGCGGCGCCCAATCTCAAGCTGACGGGCCTCGCGATGCATCTGGGCAGCCAGCTGCTCGATCCGGCGCCCTACAAAGAGGGTCTCGACCGGCTGACCGAGCTGGTCAGGGCGGTCCGTGGCGCCGGCATCTCGACACTGGAAACGCTCGACATCGGCGGCGGTCTGGGCATTCGGTACGCCGCAGTGGCCGGGATGGATCCCGATCAGCTGGCCGCGACCGTGACTCCGGCATTCAAGAATCTCGGATTGACGCTGCTGCTGGAACCGGGCCGGTTCCTGGTCGGAGGTGCTGGTGTGCTGCTGACCTCGGTGCTCTACCGCAAACATTCCGGCGGCAAGGAGTTCGTGGTGGTCGATGCCGGGATGAATGACCTGGTGCGGCCCAGTCACTATCAGGCCTATCACGAAATTGTCGAGCTCGAGAGTGGCGGCCGTCCGGCCGAAACAGTGGATGTGGTCGGCCCGGTGTGTGAGACCGGAGATTTCATGGCGCTGGACCGTTCGCTCCCGCAGGTCCTGAGCGGAGAGCGGCTCGCCATCCTCGGCGCCGGTGCTTACGGTTTCGTGATGAGCTCGACCTATAACAGCCGGCCGAGGGCCCCTGAGGTCCTGGTTGACGGCGGGCGGTATAGCGTGGTACGGCCGCGTGAACGCGAGGAAGAACTGTTCGCCGGCGAGCGGGCCAACCCTGAGTGGGAGCAGGCGTGACCGAACATCCCGACGGCATCCTGATCATCGATTTCGGCTCCCAGTTCACCCAGCTGATCGCTCGCCGGGTGCGCGAGGCGCATGTGTATTGCGAGATCCATCCCCCCACCCGGACCATCGATTGGATCCGCGAGTGGAAGCCCAAGGGTGTGATTCTCTCGGGCGGTCCGAACTCGGTGTATGGCGAGAATGTGCCGACGGCCCAGCCCGGGCTGCTCGATATGGGCACTCCGATTCTCGGACTGTGCTACGGGATGCAGTTGATGGCGCAGATGTCGGGCGGCAAGGTCGAACGGGCCTCGAGGCGCGAGTACGGCCGGGCCACGATCACGGTCAAGGGCGGGGCACTATTCGAAGGCTTCGGCGCCGGCGAGGAAACACCGGTCTGGATGAGCCACGGCGATCATGTCGACACCGCGCCACCGGGGTACACCGTCACCGCGTCGAGCGTGAATGCGCCGGTGGCGGGGTTCGAGAACCGCGGTAAGCGGCTGTTCGGGGTCCAGTTCCATCCCGAGGTGGCGCACACGCCGAGGGGCCAGGAAATATTGAACAACTTCCTGTTCGAGATCTGCCAGTGCGAGCCCAACTGGACCGCTCACAACTTCATCGACAGCGAAATCGCCCGGATCCGCGAGCTGGTCGGCCCAACGACCCGGGTCATCTGCGGGCTTTCGGGCGGGGTGGATAGCTCGGTGGCCGCGGTGCTGGTGCACCGGGCCATCGGTGATCGGCTCACCTGCATTTTCGTTGACCACGGCCTGCTCCGGCTGCATGAGCGTGAACAGGTCGAAACCACCTTCCGCCGTCACCTCGGCATCGATCTTCGCACGGTGGACGCCAGCCGGGAGTTCCTCGACCAGCTCAAGGGTGTCACCGATCCCGAGCTCAAGCGCAAGCGCATCGGCCACACCTTCATCGAGGTATTCGAGAAGGAGGCCAAGGCGGTCGGCAATGACATCGGATTCCTGGTGCAGGGGACGCTGTATCCGGACGTGATCGAATCGTTCTCGCCGACCGGTGGTCCGTCGGTGACGATCAAGACCCACCATAATGTTGGCGGGCTCCCCGAACGGCTGCCGTTCAAGCTTATCGAGCCGCTGCGCGAACTGTTCAAGGATGAGGTCCGCCGCGTCGGCCGCGAACTCGGGCTGCCCGACGAGATGGTCGGCCGCCACCCGTTTCCAGGGCCGGGGCTGGCCATCCGGATCCTTGGCGAAGTCACGGAGCCGCAGCTCGAGGTGCTTCGCAGAGCCGATCACATCTACATCGAAGAGATCCGGGCCGCGGGGTTGTACGACGAAATCTGGCAGGCCTTTGCGGTCCTGCTGCCCATCCGGTCAGTCGGGGTACAGGGAGATGGCCGCAGCTACGATCAGACCATTGGGCTCAGGGCGGTGACCAGTCGGGATGGGATGACGGCGGACTGGTTTGCGTTCCCAGCCGAAGTACTGGGCCTGATTTCCAATCGGATCGCCAATGAAGTGGATGGAGTCAATCGGGTCGTATACGACGTCAGCTCGAAGCCGCCGGCCACAATCGAGTGGGAATGAGGAAAAGGGTTGAGTCGTGGACTATTGGAATCTGGCATTCTGGGAATATAGGATTGACTGATTCATAGCTGGGCCTACTTTCGGCCCGCCCGCCCGCCCGCCCGCCCACTTGCAGGTCGCGGCATCCCGATCGAGACCTATCCAGTTGAGGCACGGTAACCGCCTGTCAGGAAACGAGTTAATCTACTACCCAATAGGTACGTGACTTGCTTCCATGTCCATTCCCGGTGCTGCCCCATGCGGCCACTGGCCCGGACCTCGGAGCCGACACGGAATGAACCACCCCAAGCTGGGCCACCTCCCACTCCGCAATCGATTCGGGCGCCGGCTGCTGTTCCTGTTTCTGGTCTGCTCACTGCTGCCCGTGGCCGCGTTGGCGTTCGTGGCATTCGGCACGGTCACCGAGCAGCTCAGGGAGGCCAGTTACGAGCGCCTCCAGCACGATGGCCAGACGCTCGCGGCGGCCCTGACCGAGCGGCTCCGGGTTCTCAACAACGACCTGGAGCAAGTCGCGCCGCGCACCGCGCCGTGCACTTCGGCGGGCGCTGAGGGCATGCCGTGCGACGGCTCCCTGGTCTACGGACTGGGCAGTCTGGTGTTCGTGCCGGAGAGGGGGGCACCCCTGCGATTCTTCGGTGAGGCCGATCCTCTCCCCCCGATCGATCCTGCGACCCGGGCGGCGCTCGACACCGGAAGCAGCGTTCTCCTGACGGTCCGCGCCGGGGACAGCTCCGTGGTCTACCTGATCCGACATGCCGCCGGCTTTTCGAATCAGCATGGGCTGCTCATCGGAGTGATCGATGCGGACTATCTGTGGGATGGGTCCGGGCAGAACGCCCTGATTCCGACTCGCGAGTTGCACGTCTTCGGCAATGGGGATCGGGCGCTGTACGGGACGGCGCCTGTTGAAGCCGATCGGCCAGTGCCGATCCATGCCGATTCCGCAGCTACGTCGGGGCGGTTCGAGTGGCTGCTGGCCCACTCTCCCTATCTGGCGGCGTACACCCGGCTCCGTGCCCCGGCGAGCATGGTAATCCCCCGCTGGACCATGGTGCTGAGCGAGGATCGCGCCGCGGGCGAGGCGCCGCTGGCCCAAATACGCCCCCCCATTGCCCGCGTGGGATTGTTGTCGCTCGGCGTGGGCGTGC
>JBEPVA010000198.1:0-7113 GCA_041691295.1 Gemmatimonadota bacterium | reverse complement strand
GTGGTGGCCGGAGGACGCCTCAAGCCGGGCGACGCGATCCGGGTCGACAGCGTCGGCACTCGCGGCGCGCTGACCGTGATCGTGGTGCGGACCACCATCGCCTGCACCCCGTTCCCATCGGACGCCTTTCCGTTCGAGGTGGTCAAGGTGGCGCGGACCGACGGACAGGTGCGGTTTTCGGAGCATCGGATGAAGTCGGTGGAATGCCAGTAGGGGTCATCAGTCGCTAGTCGTTAGTCGTTGGAAAAAAAGCCGCGGGATTCGAGATTGTCTCGAATTCCGCGGCTTGGTGTTTACCGGCTTTCACCAACGACAAATGACTAACGACTATTGACTAACAGCTTCTCATAAATCACCCCATCCTCAAACCGTGCCACAATCCTGAGTGGCACCAACGCCGCCAGACGATTAATCCCGACCCCCGGCTGCCATGAGGTGTCCGCCAGGAAGACGATGGCGCCGTGGCCGGCGTCGAGCGCGCGAGCGAAGGCGGCGATGCTGTCTGCCGCCACGGACTGCGGCAGGTCCCTCGACACCCGACCCGCGTGGAACCAGACCGGCACCGGGTGATTGGTGAAGATCGTCCGCTCCCTGGCCTGCCGAACCCAGGCCAGTGTTCCTGATTGGCGCCAGTCGAGCCCGTTGTAATCCCAGCCGCTGGTGTGGGCATCCTCTATCCGCTCCCGGTCCCAGCCCTGGGCACCGAACAACCAGAACAGCAGCACCACCACGACTCCGACTCGCGCCCCTCGGCCCCAGGTGGGCCAGAACCCGGCCAGGGTCACGGCAAAGAGCAGTTCCATCACCACGATCAGCGGCGATAGCAGCCGGCCATCGAACGGGATCTGGTGCCCGACGAAGATCCGCGAAAAGAGCAACACGCCGAGGTGGCCAGCGATGATGACAGCGGCGGCCAGCCAGAGTGCCGGCAAGCTGTCGGTCCGCCACCGTGGCCACTCGATGTGCCGCAGCGCGCGATACAACAGCAGGGTGCCGAGCATCGTCGACAGCAGGGCCAGCGCTGTGACCCAGGTGGCATCTTCGGGTCCAGGGCCAAGCCAGAGCACGACGGCCTCACGCAGCTCGCAGAGCGCGCCACCGAGATGGAAGTCGGCGATCAACGCCGTGGCCGGCGGACGACCGGCGCCTCCGCGGGCATCGAGAATCCAGAGGGCGCCGAGGATGGCCGCAGGCAGTACAGCCATGGCGGCGCGCTTGAATCGATGCGGCCAGTCCCTGCCCTGCAGCAGAGCCCAGACAATAGCCGCTGCCACGAGCGACCCGCCCAGGTACCGGACCGACAGCCCCAGTGCGGCCACCGTCCCATGCACCAGCGCCGACTCTCCTCGGCGCAGTAGAAGCATCAGGAACAGGGCCACCAGCATCAGGTAGAGCGGCTCGCTCAGGATGCTGAGATGATCCTCGACCAGTGCCGGGGTCATCACCAGCAGCAATGCGGCCAGTACCGCGGCCCATGGTCCCGCCAGTTCCATGGCAAGAGTCGCGACCACCGTGACCGTCACCGCCGCAGCCACCGCCTGGATGACGCGTCCGCTCTGCAGCGGATCAGCGCCGAACCGGATCGGAACCGAAAGCAGGAGTGAGTAGCCCGGAGGAAAGGCCTTGAGATGTGAGGTCGAGTCGCTGCTGTTCCACGGCGCAATCGGAATTCTGAGACCCTGTCCGTGGGCCACCGACACCGCGGCGCCGACATACGACATCGAGTCGGGGTCGAGGCCCGGCCCCGGGGCGCGAGTCAGCCAGAGAGTCAGGAGTGCGGCCATGAGGCCGAGGATCGCCGGCAGAGCGAAGAATGGAGAAAGGAGAGGGGACGCCCCCGGAAAGGCCGGCCTCCCTGCTTCAGGTGGAGAATCGTCTGATGGCACGGCGGAGAGTGGGGAGAGAAGAGGGGACTGACCGTGAGACGGAAGTCCACTCTCCCCTCTCCCCTCTTCATTGCTAGAGTGGATACCCAAGCGTCCCTCCCAGCAGCGTCACCAGAATGAGGACGACCGGCGCCAGCACCAGGAAAATCGTGAAGGTCACCCCGATTACGTCGCGGGCCTTGAGACCGAGGATGCCGAGGACGGGCAGCATCCAGAACGGCTGAATCAGGTTGGCCAGTGCTTCACCGAGGTCGTAGGAGACCACGGTCCAGCCCAGGTGGACCTTGAGATTGTGGGCCGCCTGCAGCACGTAGGGCGCTTCGATCACCCACTTGGAACCGCCCGACGGGACGAACACACCCAGGACCGCGCTGTAGGCCGCCACCAGGGCGGGAAAGGTCGTGTGAGTGGCGGCACCGGTGAACAGCGCCGCCAGGCGGGCATTGAGTCCGGTGTCGGTAATGATCGCCGCGATGCCGGCGTAGAACGGAAACTGCAGAATGACACTGGACACGTGCGGGGTGGCCGACTTGAACGCCTGAATGAACCGGGCGGGTGTCCCGTGCAGCAGCATGCCGACCGTCAGGAACGCCAGGTTCAGCGTGTTCAGGGTAACCGCCGCGGCCACGCTCGGCGCCGATGTGGCGAGCGACACCAGGTAGGCGCCCGCAAGGACGACGACGAGCCAGGTCAACCAGGCCGCGTGTTCCAGATATTCGCCGGGAGCGCGTGCCGAGGTCGGGCCTTCGTCCACGAAGGCCCCGGCCGAGGCCGCACCGCGATCCGGATCCACACCCAGATCCGCCGCCGTTATCACCGAGGCGCCGGTCGGCGCCAGCAGCCAGACCGCAATGGCCACCACGACAATCTCGACCAGCACCGAGATCAGCGACTGCGACAGAAAAATCGTGGCGCTGAGCGGGATCATCCCACCGGGAATCGGAATGGATCCTGGCCCGCCGCCGCTCTCGACGATGTGGCGGATGGATGGCTGCAATGCGCCGGTGGTCGCCATCTGGAGGGCGGCGCTGCCGGATAGCCCCTGGGCCCAGATGCTGCCGGCGCCGAGCATGACGGTGGCCGCGAGGGTGCGATAGTCGATCGATGGTCTGCGGCGGGCGATTGCCCGGGCCAGCACCGCGCCGAACACCAGCCCGAATCCCCAGTTGAGCCAGGCCGCCGCCATGCCCAGCACCGCCACGAACACGATGGCACCGCGATCGGTGCGGGGGCGAGCGGCCAGCCAGTCGATGGCGCGGGCCATCGGCCGAGCGGTGGCGACCACCGTGCCGGTGATCACCACCAGCGCCATCTGCATCGTGAATGGGATCAGGCCCCAGAAACCGTCACCCCAGGCCTTGACGATTTCGCCGGTGGAGGCGTGCCCGAGGGTGAGACCGCCGATGATCGCGAGCACCGTGGCCAGCAGCGCAAAGACAAAGGCGTCGGGCAGCCATCGTTCGGTGAGCCCCGTGAGTCGAAGCGCGAGGCGGGAGAGGGGTGGCATGACGAGAACTTACAGGAGAAGGAGGAGGGAGGAAGGAGGAGGGGGGAAGGAGAATGACGTGGCGTGGATATCGGTTGCCCTCGCTGCGCTCGGGGCAGGCGTACAGCGTGAGAGGTGACAGGTGAGAGGTAAGAGGGCTTGCCCGGTGAAGCGGGAGGCCGCCCTCAGGTTCTGTCATTGCGAGGAGGGTGCGAAGCACCCGACGTGGCAACCCTGCCAGTAGTACTGAGGGCTCAGCCGTGAAGTCCCATACAAATTGGAGGAGGTTGCTTCGTCGCCCGCTGCGCGGCCTCCTCGCAATGACGTAGCGTGGATATCGGTTGCCCTCGCTCGCTGCGCTCACTCGGGATGAGGTGTCTCTCTCAAATCGACCCCTCTCATCGCTTACCTCTTACCTCTCACTGCTTACCCCTTACCTATTTCCCCACACAAAACCCCGCAAACACCCGGTCCAGGATCTGTTCGAGATCGACGGTACCCACCAGCTCATCGAGGGCCCGGGTGGCCTGGCGGACGTGATGGGCTGCCAGCACCGCATCGCCACCTGGCAGCAGGTGCTCGCGGGCATCGGCCAGCGCCGTCTGGGCTTTGACCAGGGCATCGCGGTGGCGGGCGCGAGTCAGCGCCGGTTCGAGATCCGCCAGCGGCATACGGGCGCCGAACAGCAACTCGCCGGCGGTTCGGCGGAGGCCGTCTAGGCCCTCGCCTGTGACTGCGGATACGGGAAAGTCATGTCCGCTTCCGGCTCCCAGATCTGACTTGGTACGAACAACGATTCGCTTGACCTTCGAAGCGGTCAGGGCAACGGGGTTCCTTGGTGCAGTCACTGCCCCGCTGCCCCCCCGCCCCCCCGTTTCCACACACTCCAGCACCAAATCCGCCGCCTCGAGATACCGCGCGCTCATCTCCATGCCCATGGCCTCGAGTCTATCAGGATCGGTGCTGATCCCGGCGGTGTCAACCAGCCGCACGGGCCAGCCGAGGAAATCGGTGTGGGCTTCGATGGCATCACGGGTGGTGCCCGCCACCTCGGTCACCAGGGCGCGAGTACTGCCCAGCAGCGCATTGAACAGCGAGGACTTGCCGGCGTTGGGCGCGCCGGTGAGCACCACCAGCGCCCCGTCACGCAAGCGCTCTCCGGCCGGCGCCGATGCCAGCATCCGATCGATGCTGGCCGCTACCTCAAGGCGACGAGCTTCGATCCGGGCCCGGGACAACGGCCCGTCGTCCTCCTCGGGGAAATCGATGTCGTAGGCCAGCAGCGATTCGAGATCGAGCAGCTCCTCGCGCAGCGCCGCAATCCGTCGCGACAGACCGCCTTCCATCTGGTGCAGCGCCGCACCCGCCTGGGCCGGCGCACTGGCCTCGATCAGATCCCCCACCGCCTCGGCCTGCAGCAGATCGAGTTTGCCGTTGAGCACCGCGCGCCGAGTGAATTCGCCGGGGGCAGCGGGTCGGGCACCGGCCGAATGGAGCGCCTCGAGCAGCCGGCTGGGCACCATCAACCCGCCGTGACAGCTGAGTTCGACCAGATCTTCGCCGGTGGCGCTGTGGGGTGCAGGATAGACGAGGTAGAGCCCGCGATCGATGGTGTGGCCGTCACGATCGACGAACCGGGCCAGGTGCGCGGTACGGGGTGGATCAGTCTTGAACGAGGGGATGACCTTCATCGCGACGCCGAATGCGCCGGTGCCCGAGAGCCGCACGAGTGCCAGCGCGGAGCGGCCAGGGGGAGTGGCCAGGGCGGCGATGGGATCTGTCAGCATGCCTGAGGATACAGAACTACGGAGAAGGGAGAAAGGAGAGAGGAGATAGGACGGGCATTCGTCCCGATTCTGTCATTGCGAGGAGGGAGTGCAGCGACCGGTACCTTTCCGAAATACTTTTGTCATTGCGAGGAGGGCCGTCAGACCCGACGAAGCAATCTCGACCCGAAAGTAGCCTGGGTATCAGATGCATTTTCACGAACTCTCGAGCTCAGCGAGGGCTTTTTTCTCGCCCATCAATACGAGATTGAAGAGGCCTCGCTTTGATTGGGAGTGCATGTACGAGCTGGCAATGCCCCAATGAAGTGCACGTCAGGATTGCTTCGTCAGCGTTAAAGCGCCTCCTCGCAATGACAGAACCCGCAATGACAGAACTCGGAACTCGGGATCTTGCTCGTCCCATCTCCTGTCTCTGGCTCCTGTCTACTTCTTTTTCGTATTCACCACCACCGCCGGCTTGGCGCTCCGCTTGAGCCGCTCCTGGGTCAGCATCCACTGCTGCGGGAGGCCGGCCAGGTTCTGCACCGCGTAGTACAGGTTGAGCCCGGCGGGGAACCGGGAGAACAGCAGCGTCATCGCGATCGGCATCACGTACACCATCGACGCCATCTGGGGATTGGGTGGCAGCCCCTTCTGGCCGATCTTGCTGACCGCGAACATCGAAACGCCCATGATCAGCGGGATGGCGAACAGCGGATCGTGGGCCGACAGGTCGGTGAGCCACAGGAACGGAGTGCCCCGGAGCTCGATCGAGTACTGGAACACCACGAACAGCGCCAGCAGCACCGGCATCGGAATCAGCATCGGCAGGCAGCCGCCCAGCGGGTTGACCCCTTTTTCCTTGTACAGCGCCATCATCTCGCGGTTGAGCGCGGTGGGGTCATTGCTGTACTTGGCCTGCAGCTCTTTCAGGACCGGCTGCAGCTCCTGCATCTTCATCGACGAGCGCATGGCCTTGGCCTGCAGCGGCCAGGTCAGTCCCTTGATCAGGATGCCGAACAGGATCAGCACCACGCCGTAGGTCAGGCCGAGGTACTGGTGCATGGCCACCAGCAGCCAGCGGACCGGGGTGGTGAAGAACCGGATCACCACCCGGAACCCGGGCCAGCCGTAGGGATTCACATCGTCAAAATCCCGGCCGATGGCCTTGAGCCGCTTGAACTCCATCGGCCCGACGTAGCCGATGTAACCGAACCGGCCGTCGCTGGCCAGCGCCATCGACACCCGGGTGTCGGCCCGAAACGACTTCTTCTCGCCGGGCGCCGGGGCCTGGCTGGTGGCGGTGACGCCGGCCAGCGGATTGGTCGAATCGGCCGACATGATCGAGGTGGTGAAATACTTCGACTTGAGCGCCACCCACTGGAACGGGCCGGCAAAGACCTTGGTCTCGGTCGGGTCGAAGCTGCTGAGCTTGGTCACCTTCGATTCCTGCTGCCGAACGACGATGCCGTACTCATTGTGATTGGAGGCGGTATCCGCCTCGGTGTTACGGAGGCCATGGCCCAGTCCGACCAGCAGCAGGCCACCGGCCGGGCCGACGCCTTCGAGCTTGCCGCTGACTTCGATCCGGTAGTCGTCGGGGTGGAACTGGTAGCTCACGGTCACCGACTTGTTGCCCTGACTTCCGGTAAAGGTCAGGGTCTGGATCCCGCTCGTCACATCCAGCGAAGTGGCCGACGGCGTCAGCGGCCAGTCGGCAATCCGCAGTGAGTCGACGCCGCCCTGCTCCACCAGCCCGAACAGCGAGGCATCGGTGGAAATGATCTCGAGCGGTACCGCCGCATCAGCCTTGACGGTGGAGTGGTATTTGAGCAGCGTGGCGCCGATCAGCCGGCCGCCGCGAGACGAAAAGCGGTAGCGATAGAGAGGGCTGGTGACGGTGATCGTGTCTTCTGGGTGGGCTGGGGGGCCGGGGGGGGCGTTGGGGCCAGGGGGTTGGGGGCCCGGGGGGGGG
>JBEPVA010000197.1:0-7304 GCA_041691295.1 Gemmatimonadota bacterium | reverse complement strand
ACCGGCTTCAATGTGCATGGACCGAGTCCGCGTTCATCCGCGTTCATCCGCGGCCTCAAGACCGAACAGCGTTGGTCGCGGAAGGCCGCGGACGAGCACGGATCGTACGAAACCGACTCCGGGATCCTGTCATCGGGAAAGACCTGTCACTTGTTGTTGTTAAACCCCAAGATCGATTCTGGTCGGACGAGACCGGCTTCAATGTGCATGGACCGAGTCCGCGTTCATCCGCGTTCATCCGCGGCCCAATTGCTCCTGCTGTTGCTGACCCTCGGTTGCGCTAAAAAGCCCGCGCCAGCATTGCTGCATTCGGCTGACACCTCGCCGGTTGCCACCGACTCGTCCACGTCCACCGACCTATCGATCGTCATCCTCGGCACCAGCCTCACCGCCGGCTTCGGGCTGCAGGACCCAGAGCAGGCCTACCCCGCCGTCCTGCAGCGGATCATCGACAGCGCAGGATATCACTACCACGTCATCAACGCCGGGGTCAGCGGCGAGTCGTCCGCTGGTGCGCTCCGGCGGGTCAGGTGGGTGCTGAGCAAGCCGCCCGCGGTGCTGATCATCGAGACCGGTGCCAATGATGGGCTGCGGGGCCAGAGTCCCGATTCCCTCAGGCAGAACATCGCGGAAATCGTCGATTCCACCCGCCGCCTGGCACCCGGGGCCACCGTGGTCCTGGCCGGCATGGAAGCGCTGCCCAACCTCGGCGCCGACTACGCCCGGAAATTTCACGCCGTTTATCCGGCGCTGGCCACCGCGGACCACCTGCCGCTGATTCCGTTCCTGCTGCTGAACGTGGCTGGTGTCGATTCGCTCAACCAGGCCGACGGGATCCATCCGAATCCGGCCGGTGCCGTCATCGTGGCCCACACCGTCTGGACCGTGATTCGCCCCCTGCTTCGGAGCGCCAAGTGATCCGGAGAGTGAGGAGGGCGGAAGGAGGAGGGGAGCACCGCTTTTTCCCTCCTCGCTCCTCCTTCCTCCTTCTACTTCTTGTTGCAGTCCTCGCCTGCGGCTCGGACTCCGCCGGTCCCGCGCCCCACGGTCGTAGCTACCGCATGGGCTTCTCCAACTTCCCGCCCCGCCCCGACATCACGATTGCGCTGCAGGCACTCGATCTCTGGGCGCCCCGGGCTGATGCCGCGATCATCAGCGGTGAAATTCCCTGGGCCGCGCTGCTGGCCGACTCCACCGCCGAACAGGTCGTCACTGCCGAGCTGGTGCCACTCGCCAACTTCTACCGGGCCCACCATCTCGACCTGGTCGTCACTCTCGATGCCACCGACGGTCTCAACCGGGCGGCCGAATCGCCGGCGCTGGTGGCGGCAGGGCGGAGCATCACCGACACGGCGATCCAGCGGCTCTATCAAGCGTATGTCACCGCCATCGACACCATGCTGCGGCCGAGTTATCTGGCGCTGGCCATGGAAACCAACCTGATCCGTGCCGCCGCTCCTGATTCGATCTACCGGGCCGTGGTGGCCATGGCTAACGCCGCCGCCAACGAACGCCTGGCAGGGAATACTACCGCAAAGCTGATGGTCACGATCCAGGTCGAGACCGCCTGGGGCCGATTCTCCGGCAGCAATCTGTTCGTGGGAGTGGCCCAGGATCGGAGCGATTTTCCGTTCACCCAGGCCCTCGGTCTCTCAGCCTATCCCTACCTCGGCGGCTTCTCCGAGCCGGACGATGTCCCGCTCGACTACTACAGCCGGATCACGGCCGGCAGCCCGCTACCACTACTGGTCACCGAAGGGGGCTGGAGCTCGGCCTCGGTGGGGGCGGTGGTGTCATCACCAGCGAAACAGGCCCGGTGGATCCATCGTGAGGGAGAGCTGCTCGATGCCGCCTCGGCGGTGGCCTTGTTCCAGCTCGACTTCACCGACCTGGCGCTGAGCTTCTTCCCGCCGGTTCCCGACAGCACGACCCTGCCGCTGTTTGCCTCGCTGGGCCTGGTCGATACCGCGCTCACTCCCAAGGTGGCGCTAGCCAGCTGGGATACTCTCTTTGCTCGGCCCAGGATCCCATGACCGTCACGCTGCTTGCCTTTGCCGCTTCGCTCCGCAAGGGATCGTTCAACCGCAAACTCATTCAGGTGGCCGCCGGCATTGCGCGTGAATTGGGCGCCGAGGTGGACCTGGCGGAGTTCAGCGAATTCGAGATGCCGCTGTTCAACGCCGACATCAACCAGGCGACCGGCCTTCCATCTGGAGCGCTCGAATTCATTCGGCGCCTGCAGGCCAACGACGGAATGCTGATCGCCTCACCCGAATACAACTACTCGGTCAATGGGGTCCTCAAGAATGCTCTTGACTGGGTGAGCCGGGCCAAGCCCACCCCGCTGAACGGGCGCACCGCGCTGCTGATGTCGACATCGAGTGGGATCTACGGTGGGATCCGAGGGCTCTGGCAGCTCCGGATTCCGCTCGAGGGGTGCGGCTGCTTCGTCCACCCGGGAATGTTCCCCCTGTCCACCGGCGGTCAGGCCTTCAGCGCTGACGGCGGGCTGATCGACTCCGCCCAGCACACTCGGCTGCATTCCCTGATGAGTGGCTATCTCAAGGCTGCCGAGGCGCTGGCCGCCATCCGCACCTGAATTCTTAGCGTCTTCGCGTCGTAGCGTCTTTGCGTCTTTGCGTCTTTGCGGTTTTGCAGTTGCTGTTTGCTGTTTGCTGTGGCTGTTGCAGTTGCGGTTAACCACAACACTGGACTCGACTGGCACGCACCGTACGATCGCTACTGTACGAACCCTCTGTGCCTCTGTGTTTCCTGCTGCAGTTGTTGTTGTAGCAGTTACCTATACAACCAAACTCAACCGGTGTGTCGGTCACCCGGTGTGAGCTGTCCCCTCCGCGAGCCTCTGCGTCTCCGCGGTCCCAGTTGCTGTTGCAGTTGCCGTTGCCGGATCAGGAATCCGCCCCCCAGTGCCTTGGTCCCCCGAACCCCACCCCGAAGTGGAGATGCAGCGCCACATTCGGCACGCTGGCATGCCCGTTGGCCACCGGTACCCGGACATACGACAGCGAGACCCGGGAGTCGGCCACCACGAAGATGCGGTCGAACACCCTGAACTGCTTGCTCAACCCTCCCTGCAGCGTGCCGCCACTCAACAGATAGCCTGAGTTCCACGGTCCGCCGCTGTGGTCGCGCAGCTGCCCGCGGATCACCGAGTACGGGTTGGCCAGCACCGGCCCCGCCGCCAGGCTCCAGATCAATCCATGCCGGTAGAACGCCCGCCCAATGGCAAACTGGTTGAAGCCGAAGGTGATCCGGAACGCCTGGACCTCGGGCGGGGGGTTGCTGAGAACGAGCTTGTGATGGGTATAGTCGAAAATCCAGGCATTGTGATGCTTGCCCCAGAGCGCCAGCCGTCCGGCGTAGTAGTACGTCTCATGGAACGGCATGGTCCGGTACTGCGCGGTAAAGTGCAGGTCGGGGAAGCCACTCTGGGAAATGGTGAGCGGGGTGGGCAGGCTGAACGAGGTGCCGCCGAACACCGACAGCGCCAGCTGAGCGCGGGCCGCGCGGGCGGGGATGGCAATCACCAGGGCAGTGGTCAGCGCGCATACGCGCCGGCCACCCAACAGACTGCGACGAAGCATCAGGGGTTATTCGAGCAGCAGAGCGTCGAGTTCTATGGCGACGTTGCCCTTGAAGAGATTCGAGACCGGGCAGCCATTCTTGGCGGCTTCGGTGGCCTTGATGAAACCGGCCTGGTCGAGCCCGGGTACGTGGCCCCGGACCACCAGCTTGATCGTAGTGATCTTGGGCGCGCCGTTGACGAAGGCCATAGTCACCGCGGCGGTGGTCGTGATCGAGGTGGCCGGATGGCCGCCCTGTTCCAGCCCAGCGGCCAGCGCCATGCTGAGACAGGCGGAATGGGCCGCCGCCAGCAGCTCCTCCGGATTGGTCCCCTTCAATCCCTCGAACCGGGTTGGGAAGCTGTAGGGGGCTTGAAACGCGCCGCTGGCCGCCTGGAAGGCGCCAGTGCCGTTCTTGAGCCCGCCGTTCCAGGTGGATGTCGCTGAACTGGTTGTCATCATACCCTCCGCGAAGTGGGCCTCACGGCCCGATCTGGTGTTCACCGGTGGCGTGAGCCGAACTGGGCGCATGCTCCGGAGTGCCGGTCAGGCGCCGAGTCTGCCTGAGGAACCACAGGCGCATGTCATCCAGGATCTCGAAGACCGTCGGGATGACCAGCAGGGTCAGGAAGGTCGAGGTGATCGTCCCGCCGATGACCGCCCGCCCGAGCGGGGCCTGGAAGTCGGCGCCATCACCGATGCCGAGGGCCACCGGAATCATCCCCGCGATCAGCGCCACGGTAGTCATCAGGATCGGCCGCAACCGTGTCGCCCCCGCCTCGATCAGCGCCTCCCGCCTCGGCACCCCCTTCTCGATGGCCCACTGGGCAAAATCGATCAGCAGGATGGCGTTCTTGGCCACGATGCCCATCAACAGGATGACACCGATCAGGCTCATGATGTTGAGCGTGTCGCCAGTAATGATCAGCGCCAGTACCACGCCGATCAAGGATAGCGGCAGCGAGATCAGGATCGCGGTGGGGGTGATGAAGCTGCCGAACTGGACCACCAGGATCAGGTACATCAGCAGCACCGCGACACCCAGCGCCGTGAAAATCCGGGTGAAGACCTCTTTCTGGTCCCGGGTCTCGCCGCCCTGCGAGATCACGTAGCCGGCCGGGAACTGCAACTTGGCGATCCGGGCGTTGATATCGCGCGACACCTCGGTCAGCGCCCGGCCCTGCACGTTGGCCTGGACGGTGATGACCTTTTTGCGGCTCAGATGATCAATCTGGGCCGGTCCCAGCCCCTGCTTGATGCTGGCAACCTGCCCCAGCGGCAGGGTCACTGGGGTGCTGCCGGCCGCACCGTTGAGCACGATGGGCAGCCGCTCGAGATCGGCTGGGCGTTCGCGGGCTTCGGGCGCCAGGCGTACCTCTACGTCGCGGGTTTCGCCGGAAGGGTCGACCCAGTCGCCGGCGTCGATCCCGGCAAAGGCGGGGCGGAGCGCCTGGGCTACCTGGCCTACCGTAATGTCGAGCTGCCCGGCCAGTGGCCGGTTGAGTTCGACCTCGAGTTCCGGCTTCTGACCACGGGTCGAGAGCCCGACGTCGACGGCGCCCTTCACCTGAACCGCCTCATGCAAGGCCTTGTCGGCCAGGTCGTTGAGTACCCGGGCGTCGGGGCCCGAGAGCTGGACCTGGATCTGCTTGATGGCGCCGCCAAACCCGCTGGTGAACACCGAAATCTTGGCGCCGCCGATCTGGGCCATCTCGGCCCGCAGCACTCGGCCAAAGGCGTCCTGGCTGACGTGCCGGTCGCCTTTGGGGACTAGGCGGACGTAGATCTGGGCCTGATCGACTCCAGGGGTACGCATCGGCAGCGGGGTGCCGACCGAAGTGTAGGTGTAGGCCACCTCGGGATGGGTCCGGCAGATCCGCGCCACTTCCTCGGCCTTGATCGAGGTGTACTTGAGGTTCGATCCCGGCGGCGCCTCGACGATGATGTTGACTTCGCTCCGATCGCTGATCGGCACGAAGCCGGCGCCGCCAAAGGTGCCCTGCAGCACGATGGCACCGGCGAATGCCCCGATGGCGAGCAGCGCCATGGCCAGCCGGTGATCGAGCGCCCACCCGATGACCTTGCGGTAGCGGTCCGCCAGCCGGTGGAACCCGTTGTTGAACCGGTCCAGCAGCTTCGTGATCCAGTTCTTCTCGTGCTCCTGCTGGTGCGGATCAGTCCAGTAGGCCGACAGCATCGGGTCGAGCGAGAAACTGACGAACAGCGACACCAGCACCGCACAGGCAATGGTCAGCGCAAACGGCTTGAACCACTGGCCCGCCACCCCGTACATGAAGCCGACCGGGACGAACACCGCCACGATCGAGAAGGTGGTCGCAGCCACGGCCAGGCCGATCTCGTCGGTGCCCTCACGGGCAGCCAGGAAATGGTCTTTCCCCATCCCGACATGCCGCACGATATTCTCGCGGACCACGATGGCATCGTCGATCAGGATCCCGATGGCCAGCGACAGCCCCAGCAAGCTCATGGTGTTGAGCGTAAAGCCGAAGGCCCAGACCGCAATGAACGAGGCCAGGACGCTGACCGGCAGCGCCAGGCCGGTGATCACGGTCGAACGCCACGAGTTGAGGAACAGGAACACCACCAGCACCGTCAGCATGGCGCCGATGATGAGGGTGTGTTCGACGTTATTGACGGCGTTGGACACCCGCTTGCCGGCGTCCTGCACGATCTCGAGCTTGGCCCCCAGCGGCAGGGTCTTTTCCAGCGTGGCAAGCTCGGCCTTGAGGTCCGCCACCACGGTGGTGGTGCTGAACCCCTTGGTCTTCTGGATCTCGATCCCGACGGCATCCTTGCCATTGAATACTGCCGCGGTGGTCGGCTCCTCGGCGCCGTCGAACACATCGGCCACCTGGCCCAGGCGGATGACCCGGTCGCCACGAGTGGCAATGACCAGCTGGGCAAAGTCCTCGGCCCGGTCGAGCCTGCCCTTGAGCCGGATCGACTTCTCGTCCAGCGCCCCTTTCAGACTGCCGATCGGCGCGGCCAGGTTCTGGCTCTCAAGCGCCCCCACCACCGTCTGCACCGCGACTCCGGCGGCCTGCAGATCGGCGGGACGGAGCTGTACGGTCAGCTCGCGGACCACGCTGCCCGCCAGCCGGATGCTGGCCACACCGGGCACGGCGCGCAGCTGGCGCACGATGCCCGGGTCGGCAATCCGGGTGAGGATCGCGGGTGTCAACGTCGAGGACGTCAGTGTCAGCGTCATCACCGGCTGCTGGCCGGGATCGAGCCGGCTCAGCACCGGCTCCTTCATTTCCACCGGCAGGTCGGACCGCTTGGTGCTGATGGCGTCCCGGATGTCCTGCGAGGCCTCCTGCAGCGGCTTCTCGTAGTCGAACACCACCAGCAGCTGAGCCAGGCCGTCGATCGAGTTCGAGGTGGTCTTGGACCAGTCCACCCCATTGATCCCGGACAGCGCCTCTTCCACCGGCTCCACGACTTCCCGTTCCACCGTCTCCGGTGAGGCGCCGGGGTAGGGAATCGTCACCGCGATCATCGGCTGCTGGACGTCGGGGAATTCGTCGGTCTGCAGGTTGAGCAGCGCGGCAATGCCGAACGCCACCAGCGCCACCATGACGGTGACGGTGACGATCGGCTTCTTGATGGCAAAATCGGAAATGAACATGGCCTGCCCCGGTTGCCCCGTTACTCGCCGACGATTCGGACGGTGGTTCCCTCGCTGATACCCTGCGCCGA
>JBEPVA010000196.1:0-7342 GCA_041691295.1 Gemmatimonadota bacterium | reverse complement strand
TGTCTTTTACCAGCAGCGATCCAGCGCGCTTCAGCTCGCAGCGCCGAGCCTCGGCCTCAGCCGAGGACAGCAGGCAAGGCCCAATCGCCCCGCCCCGGCCCCGCCTGGTTGAATATCTCGTGGCGCTCGGCAACCGCGGTGCTGACATTGTCCGGGAAACACCGAAGGCCGGCTTCCGCCGGCCTTCGTGTTGATGCAGTCATGTATGTCTAACGACTAACGGCTATCGACTCATAGCTTTCTGCAGCTAACGGCCAACGACCAACGGCTAACGGCCCAAGCTTACGGCTTAGGGCTTATGGCTTATGGCCGATCAGTACGTCCCCGCCTTCGACGTCACCCGGTACGTCCCGCCTTCGGTGCACTGGGTGTAGTTCGCCGGGATGCCGGCAGCGTTCAGGTCCCAGGTACCGGTGCTGGCCGAGGCGGGCGCCCAGTTGTTATCCCATCCCGCCAGCGCGGAGAAGTCTGGCATGGCCAGGGTAATGGACGTGTTGCCAAAGTACGCCTGGGTGGCCCGCAGGCTGACAAACTGGGCACCGTCGCTGTAGCTGAACCCGCTGGAGGAGGAGTACTCCACCGGCTGGGTATACACCGCCTGCAGCCGCTTGTACGGACCGGTCAGGCTGGTCACTGTGGGCGCCGGCAGGACTGGACCAAGCGTCACGGTACGCGCGGCCAGGGTATGGAACGACTGGAACATGAACCGGCTATCGGGGGCCAGGCTGGCCGAGACATTGATGGTGTGGTAGTCGCTGGCCACCTGGTGCCCGCTGGGAATGCCGAGGACCTTGTAGCTGGCTCCCGCCGTGCTAAAGGAGTAGAGCGATCCCGACTGGCAGCTGGCGCCGGTGGCGTACTGCATCCCGCTGGACACGGTTTCGCCACCCAGCAGCCCGGCCAGGGTAATCGTGGCCGAATCGGGGGTGAACGCCTCGGTGGAGTCGAAGTTCACCCGGCCCACCGTACCGGCATTCGCGATGTTGAGCCCGCGCCGAATCACGGCCGACGGCAGCCGTGCGGTGGTGCTGCGCCGGAAGCCGACCAGGTCCTGGCTTCCGCTCGCCACGTCATTGAGTTGGAAGGTGCTTGAGCCGAAGCCGACAAAGGTCTGGTCCCCGCCGAGGGAGATGATTCCGTTGTCACCCGAAATCAATCCTGCGACGGTGCCGTTGATCGTCTTTCCGACGGTATCCACGCTGCAGAAATTCGATCCCCGCGCGCTCAGCTCGGCCGTCGTGCCGTACTGGACCGCGACATTCCCGCCGGTGGTGTGAACGGCATAGGCACCCTTGGTCGATGCGATGGTAAAGGTGTAGACGTTGCTGCTGCCGGTGACCACGGCCCACGGCCCGCTGCCGTCCTGGACCGCGAACCAGGTCGGCTGCTCCGTCGCGCCGCAGTTGCTGAAGTCGAGGGTAAAGCTGCCACCGGTGGTTGCGGTCACGGTTAGCGTCAGTGGCGTCGTCCTGGCCCCGGGGGTGCCGGTGCCGTGTACGGTCAGGCTGTAGTTCCCGGCGGCCACTGCGCCGCCAACCGTGAGAGTGAGGACTGAGCTGGCCGTGGTCGGAGCGGTGGGGTTGAAGGCCCCGGTGACGCCCGCCGGTGCCCCGGTCAGGCTCAATGTCACTGCACCGGCAAAGTTGGTCCTGATGATGTTGACGGTGCTGGTCCCGCTCGTCCCCTTGACCACCGCCAGGGTGGCCGGGGTCATCGACAGCGAGTAGTTGGCCGCCGCCGCGGTGACGGTAAGAACCAGCGGCGTGGAGTGCGCGCCCGCGGTCGAGGCGCCGTTGACCGTCAGGTTGTAGGTCCCTGCGGCCACAGTTCCTGCAACCGAGATGGTCAGGGTCGATGTGGTGCCGGTCGGTGCTGCCGGCGCATAGGCGCCGGTCACGCCGGTCGGTGCCCCACCGAGGCTCAGCGTTACTGCCCCCGTGAAGTTGGTGCGCGTAATGGTGACGGTCGAAGTACCCGTGCCACCCTGTATCACACTCACCGCCGCCGAGGACAGTGATAGCGCGTAATCCGCCGCGGCGGCCGTGACCTTCAACACGACGGGGGTGGACCTGGCGCCGGGTGCCCCGGTGCCATTGACCAATAGCGGGTAGGCTCCCGGTGCCACTGCTGCGCCAACCGTCAGGGTCAGCGTCGATGTGGTGCCGGTCGTGGCCGCTGGCGCCAAGGCGCCGGTGACACCGGCCGGCGCGCCGCTGAGGCTCAGGGCCACCGAGCCGGCAAAGTTGGTCCGGGCAATGGTCACTGCGCCGGTACCGGTGGCGCCCTGCACGATGGTCACTGTGTCGGGCACGATCGACAGCGCATAATCAGGCGTGGCGACCACAGTCAGCGTCAGCGGCGTCGAACGGGCGCCGGCGGTGCCGGTGCCGTCGACCGTCAGGTTGTACACGCCGGGAGCAACCACGGCGCCCACCGTGACAGTCAGTGTGGAGGTGGTGCCGGTGGGTGCCGCCGGCGCAAAGGCGCCGGTGACGCCGGCCGGTGCTCCGCCCAGGCTCAGGGTCACCGCGGTGGTAAAGTTGCTGCGGGTCAGCGTCACAATCGAAGTCCCGGTGGTGGCCTGCGTGATGCTCAGGGCCGCCGGCGCCAGCGACAGCGAATAGTCGGGCGCCGCACTCACCGTCAGGGTCAACGCCGTCGAGCGGTCACCAGCGGTACCGGTGCCGTTCACGGTCAGGTTGTAGACCCCCGCCGCCACCGCGGCTCCGACCGTCACCGTAAGGGTCGAGGTAACTCCCGTCGGCGCCGCCGGAGCAAAGGCGCCGGTCACACCAGCTGGTGCGCCGCCGAGGCTCAGGTTCACCGCGCCGGCGAAGTTGGTCCGCGTCAGGGTGACGATGCTGGTGCCCGTTGCACTGGGCGCCACCGTAAAGGCGGGCGCGCTGAGCGACAGGCTGTAATCGGCCGCCGCCGCGGTGACGGTCAGGACCAGCGCCGTCGAGTGATCTCCCGCCGGGCGGGTGCCATCCCCCGTGAGGTAATACACGCCGGGCGCGACCGCCGCGCGGACCGAGATGGGCTGCGTGGACGTCGTGCCGGTCGGGGCGGCCGGCGCAAAGGCGCCGGTGACACCGGCCGGAGCGCCGCCGAGGCTCAGGGTCACGGCACCGGTGAAGTTGGTCCGGGTAATGGTCACGCCCGAGGTGCCGGAATTGGCCTGCACGATGGACACGGCGGCCGGTGCCAGCGCCAGGGCATAGTCCGGAGCGCCGGGCACCGTGAGGGTCAGTGCTGCCGAGTGGCCCAGCGCGCCGGCGGCGCCATCGACCGTCAAGTTATAGACCCCGGGGGCCACGGCCGCGCCGACCGATACCGTCAGGGTGGATGCATCGCCGGTCGGTGCCGCTGGGTCAAACGAGCCGGTCACTCCGTCCGGTGCTCCGGACAGGGTCAGCGTCACCGCGTCGGTCAGGCTGGTGCGGTGAATCGTCACGGCAGTCGTGGCGTTGGCGCCGGCCGGAATCGAGAGCGCCGCCGGTGCCAGCGACAAGCTGAAGTTCGGGGTGTTGCCGTTGCCGCCGTCACCGCCGCCGCACGCCGTCCCGACTGCGAGCCCGGCGGTGAGAATCAGGAGAGTATTGGTGGCGCGCGAAGCGAGCCGCGCACCCAGCGTCTGGAACCGGCGAACGAGAAGAGCGGTCATGGAGTGTCTCCGAGAACTCGAATTGTCAGAAAGGTCAGCGCCGGAACAGGCCGAGGCAGGCGGGAGATCGTGAGAATCGAATCAAAACAGTGCTGCATATGCCCTGTTCTACGGCTCAGCCATGGATATGTCAATGGATGAGACGATTATCAGGCACTTTAAGATCGCTGAACGGCCCTCCGGTCATAAGTCACATTCGCGCGAACAACCCAGGAAAGCCGATCATTTCCCTTTTTCCGTGGCGGCTTCACTACGCAGCTCGGCGCTGCGACTGGCGGCGGGAGTCCTCGCCATGACGGCACGGAGTCGAGAGCCACTCGCCTCGACATCCGTGCCGTCGGCGTGAGTCGTTTGCGGTAAACGGTCTCCTCGCGGTGGCATTGCAGACTCTGATTCTCGTCTCGGTTCTCTCGACTTTTTGACTCTGGACCATCGACTGCAGGGAGGCACTGCCGCGCCTGTCAGGGCCTGCCGAACAGATGGCCGAGCAGCTTCTTGGTTTTGGACTTGGCGCCGTCCTTGGCGCTCTCGGTCACCGCTTCATGCACTCCCGCGGCGGCGGAATCAACCGCCTCGCTGGCTGCCGAGGTGGTACCGGCGCCATGTTTGCTGTCCCCCCGCGAATGCGCCGCCATGGAATCCGCTATAGCACCCATCGGCGCCAGGGCATCTGACAGGGACGCCACCTTGGTGTAGCCCGCCGGAACCTCGAACACGCCCGGGCTGATCGACGCCCGGTGCACATTCGAAATCGTCATGGTCATGCTGGTTGGGTGCTTGCGATCTTCGGTGCCGGACTCGGAGCTGGTCACCCGCTTGAGCATCAGCCCCTTCCGGACCTTGGCATACGCTGCCGCCAGCGGCTTGTACAGCTCGGCCATGGGGCCCTCCGTCATCGTCGTCGAGGCCGGCCGGGCAGAGGGGTCCATCAGGCCATCGAGTGCCGGCGCCACCCAGAGATCGGTGGTGGATTGCGAGGCCGTAGTGGTGGCATGCCCCATCATCGTCATGGTCATCGTATACGACTCGGCGATCCGGTATTTCCAGGTGGCGTATCCCTCCATCGTTTCGCCGGCGCCGAGGTCCTGCACGTCGATCTTCACCCCGGAGACCTGGATCGTGTAGCTGCCGCCCATGGCCTGCTGCAACCCCGCCGAGGTCTTGGCCAGTTCGGCCAGGTCCATCACCATGTACGTGCGTTTGGCCGGGTCAACCGAGGTGCTGGTGGACTTGGCCGCGTCGGTGATCATGTAGGTGCCCGGGCCCATCATGCCACCCGGTGCCATCGACTGGATGATGTCCAGCCGCGACTTGCCGGGTGTGAACTGACCGTGGGCCGTCATGAAGGTGCGGGTGGTGGTCCCACCACTGCGCGGATCCAGTCCGGTACCGGTCGTCGAGATATCGTAACTCAGGCCCTGCGCGCTGGCTGCCGGCGCCAGGATCAGGGTCGGAGCCAGCGCCAGGAGCAAGGCGGCTATCGATGATACGGTGCTATGTCGCATGAATGTCTCCAGGGATCAGATGAGATGAACTAGAGTTTGGCCAGCAGGGCGCGGGCGATGGCCTTTTCCTTGTCGATCAGCGCCGGGCCTACGGTGCTGTCAGTGACCAGCGCCATCATGTCGGTCGGAATGATCTGGACCGTGAAGGTGTAGTCGCCCTTGCGAACGGTCAGCAGCATGTTGCTCACCATCGCCTCGTCCCCCAGGTCGGGCACCGGTCCGCTGCGGACCCCTGGAAGGCCGTTACCGGTCATGCCGGCGGTGAGGGTGTCCGCCAGCTTGGCGCCGCCCATCCCGGCCCGCTGCAGCGCCAGGTGTTCGGCCGGGTCGGAGTATTCACTGGGGGAAATCCACTCGAGACTGATCGACATCCCGGCCGGATCGGTGGCGGTCATGTAGTGGCAGTCGGAATCGCTGGAGTGCCCGTCGTCGCTGGTTTCGACGGAATCGTACTTGGCGCCGGTGATGCCGTTGATCGCCTCTTTCGGCATCAGCTTGCAGACACTGATTCGGGCGTCGGATGCCGGCGGCGGGTCGCCGGATGCGGTTCCACGGGACGGGGTGCCGCTGGCCGGGGCCCCGCACCCGGCCAGCAGTGCCGCGGTGCTCGCTGCAATGAGAGAATGCCGCTGTCGTGATGCCCAGGTGCTATGGATCGAACCCTGCATGGAGAATCCTCCGGTGGGTGACGTGGTGGCTCGGGACTAGCGGACCGGGAGCAGCAGCGAGGGGTACGCGATGAAGCGTGACGCGATAGTCCAGGTCACCACCACCAGGCCGATGGCGCAGACAATGACGGTGCCGGCATACGCCGCGGCCCGTTCTGGCGGCGCCTTCATGAGCGGTGGCAGCCCGAGGTAGATCAGGTAGAGCGAATAGAGTCCGAGGATTGACAGGATCCCGAGGGCGGGCACCAGGGCCACGATGCCGACCAGCCAGCTGGCGGTGCTGGCGTACGCCGAGACCTTGAGCGCCTGCAGCCGGTCAGGGTGGCCGCCGAAGCTCGGCGCCAGCGCCTCGATGATCCTGGCCAGCAGGTAGACCATGACCAGCCCGAGCAGATACTGCACCACCGCACTGGTAATCGCCGCACCGAGCGGCGTCCGGTAGCTGCCGCCGTAGGGAAGCTGCAGGCCGAACACACTCATCCCGATCAGGCCGGCCAGCGGTGGGATGGCAGCCAGCGGCGCGATGTACCCCGCGTACAGGCTCGCGGTGGTGGCCTGCTCCTCCGCAATGACGGGCCATTCGACCCGAGGCCGGAGCAGGATGGCCTGGGCCCTCGCCACCAGTGAGCGTCCCAATGGCGCTGTCAGTATGGTGTCAGCCGAAGTACTCATGCGAATCCTCCAAAGTGAGAAAGGGGCCGGTCACTTCCAGTGGCCGGAAGCGGCGTGTAGACTTGGGCCAACTTCGCATCTGCGTGTTACGCCTCTGATTCGGCCCCGTTACCGCCGGCCGTAACGGCACTCGCGAGGCGGGCTAACGTCAGTCCCTGCCCCCACCTGCGGGTCTCGCCATGCTCCAGCTCAGAACCTTTGGCAGGTTGGAGCTCCTGGCCGGTGAGCCCGCGGCGCTGCACCTGCTTCCTGCCCAGCCCAAGCCGCTCGCCCTGCTCAGTTACCTCGCCGTGGCCACCCCACGCGGCCCCCATCGGCGCGATGCGCTGCTGGCGCTGTTCTGGCCTGAGTTGAGGGAGGAAGAGGCTCGCCGCGCCCTCCGCCAGGCGTTGCACCGGTTGCGATATCATGTCGGTGACGAGCTGCTTCGCACCGAGCGCGACGGTCAGATTGGCATCGTGGACCAGGGCGCCTGGTGTGATGCGGTCGCCTTTGAGCAGGCGCTTGATGCTGGCCACCCCGCCGAGGCGCTGGCGCTGTATCAGGGCGCCTTTCTCGATGGCATCTTCGTGGCCGATGTCTCCCCCGACTTCGAGCAGTGGGTCGATCTGACCCGCACTCGCCTGGCCGGGCGTGCCGCGGAGGCGGCGGGAGCGCTGGCCGCCGAGGCCCGCCGGACCGGGGATCAGAGTGCGGAGATGCGCTGGGCGGCACAGGCCAGCCGGCTGGCGCCCGATGCCGAGCCGCACCTGCGCGCCCTGATGGCGGCGTTGACCGACCAGGGCGACCGCACCGGCGCGCTGCGCGCCTACCAGAGCCTGTCTCTTATACAC
>JBEPVA010000195.1:0-7379 GCA_041691295.1 Gemmatimonadota bacterium | reverse complement strand
AGACAGCCGTCAGGCAATTTCCCGCCGAAGCTGCAGCTCATCGTCAGTCATGCCCTGGCCCGCTCGCCGGAGGAGCGCTACTCCACCGCAGCGGAGTTCGGGCGCGATGTGCAGGCGGTGGCGGGCACCATGACCGGTACCGTCGATACGGAGGGCGCCACCCAGACGGTCAAGCGCATGAGTGCCGAGGCCAGCACCGTGCCGCAGACCCGGATCGATCCGCTGGCCCAGGTGGGGCGGCCCAGCAAGGCGGCCGCCACCATTTCCGGCCGGCCGGCCATCACGCCCGCCACCAGTGGCAAGCGTTCCATGGCGGTGCCGATCGGCGGGGGAGTCGCTATCCTGCTGGCGATCGGCGCGGGGGCGTTTGCCCTCAAGGGGCGCGGTAGCCCCAACGCCGTGGTGCCGCCGGACACAGCCAGGACGCCGGTGACCAGAGATACTACGACGCACCCAGCCGATACCGTGAAGGTGCCGGTGGTGCCGCAGGCCACTGGTACGACGCCGGTGAATTCGAATCCCGGCACCACGACCCATCCGCCGGCGGGAACCAAACCGGCTGGGACGCAGACTCACCGTGACACGACTACGTCGGGAAATGGTGGCACGACGACCACAGACCCGGCGGGCGGCAAGATCGGGACGGCCAAGCTGCCGGATGTGGATGACATCTTTGACAATGACAAGCGGGGGCCGGCACGTGATGCGGCCACTGCCATTTATGGACGGACGGAGCTCACGGATTCGATCCGGGCGGTGGCGGCGAACCTCGTCGCGGTCGCCTATCAACAGGACGGCCTCTGGAAGGACGCACTGAATTGGGCCAACCGCTCATACAAGCTACGCCCGACCCCGCGGACCGAAGGGCTGATCACCCAGTTGCAAGCCAAGGTCACGCCATGAGGCGGGCATGAGCACTGGCCCCGTCCGCGTCTCCGTGTTCGGCAAGACCGATGTCGGTCGCACCCGCGACCACAACGAGGACACCTTCCTCGTGGCCGACCTCTCGACCCAGAACGCCACCCTGCAGCCCGAGGTCCGCGACCATGTCGTGGGGCCGCGCGGCTCGTTGTTCCTCGTGGCCGACGGGATGGGCGGCGCCGCGGCCGGCGAGGTGGCCAGCGCCATGGCCCGGGACGCGATCTACACCCACATGACCACGGCGTGGATCGAGGACACTCAGAACACCGCCCAGCGCTTTGCCTTCCGGATCAAGGAAGCGGTCGAGCTGGCCAATGCCCGGATCAATGCCTACAGCAAGGACCACCCCGAAGTCCGCGGGATGGGCACCACCGTCACCTGTGCCGGTGTGTATGGCGCCGACCTCTACCTCTGCCAGGTCGGCGACAGCCGCGGTTACCTGGTACGCAACGGCACCGCCATCCAGCTCACCAAGGACCAGTCGCTGATGCAGCGCCTGGTCGACGCCGGCGAGCTGACCGAAGAGGAAGCCGAGCAGAGCGAGCGGCGGAACATCATCCTGCAGGCGCTGGGTCCGGATCCGCGGGTCAAGGTCGATCTCACCACCCAGGCCGTCCAGCGCGGAGATATCCTGGTCATCTGCTCCGACGGACTGTCGGGTCAGGTCAAGCGTGAGGAGATCGGGACGCTGGCCACCGAATCGCCGGACCTGATGACGCTCTGCTCCAAGCTGATCGACCTGGCCAACAGCCGGGGCGGCCCCGACAACATCACGACTGTAGCCGTGCGGTTCGACGGGCCCGGTGCCGGGGCCACCGACCAGGCCGCGTCGGTCGGTCACACCGCCTACACCCTGGCGGAAGATGAGTCGACCACCGAGCCGGTCCCGGTCTACACCGGCAGCCCGCCGCCCCAGCCGCTCGATCGCCGTGAGCCGCAGGCGTGGGTGGTGCTGACCGGCGCCCTGCTGATTTTCGCCATCGTGCTGTACTTCGCGCTGCGATGAAGGCCCAATTCACCGTCCTGTCTGGCGCCCGCGCCGGCCAGATCGACCTGCTGGGCCAGACCTTCATCTCGGTCGGCCGCCATCCCGAATGTCATCTCCGGTTTGATCCGGACCAGGACCTCGACGTCTCCAGCCGCCACGCGACGATCACCTTCGAGAGCGGCTTCTTCGTCCTGCGGGACCTGGATAGCACCAACGGCACCTTCGTCAACGGCACCCGCCTCACCGCCGACCATATGCTGGCCGATGACGACGTGATCCAGTTCGGCGCCAACGGCCCCAAGGTCCAGTTCAAGGTCATTCGTGCCGCGGTGGCGGCCCCGGTCTCCGGCACCGCCATCTACCGACCCTCGACCGACACTTCGATTCAAGCAGTCGAGGCGGCGCCGGCCTCGGGAACGGCCGCGATGCCCGCGGCACCGCCGCTCGAGCCGACCCCGCGCCGTGCCCCGATTCCGGAATCGAAACGCCCTCCCGCGCCCGCACCGCGGATCACCACCGGGAATCGCGGCCCCGCCGAGGCGGCGGCCGCTCGCTTACGGGCGCCGAGCACCACCGTGCGGGTCAAGGCTGAAGTGGCTCGCCAGACCAAAACCCTGCGCGCGGCCCTGCTCGGGTTCGGCGCCCTGATCGTGATCCTCGCCGGGGCGGCCATCTTCCAGCGGGTTTCGAGCGGCCGCGCCCTCGAGGAGCAGCGCCTGATGCTGCTGGGCCAGGTCGACAGCCTGATTACCCAGGTCACGGCCGCGTCGGCCGGCGCCCAGTCACTGCGCGAGGCACTCGACAGCACCCAGGCCACCGCTGCTCGACTCAAGGCCGAGCTCGATCGTGGCAACCACAATTCCGAAGCGCTCGACTCGCTGCGCCAGCAGCTCAACGCCGCGGTCCGCCACCAGCGCAACCTGACTTCGGCCGCGACGCTCGACGCCGGCGCGATCGCGGCGGCCAACAGCGATGCGATTGCCCTGGTCTTCGTCCAGTTCCAGAACGGCCACACCTTCACCGGCTCCGCCTTTGCGGTCAAGTCCGATCCGACCGGTGGCCTGCTGCTGACCAACCGCCACGTAGTGCTCGACAGCCTGGGCAATCCCCCGCTCAAGATCGGCATCGCGTTTAACGGCTCGAAACAGAATTTCCGCGCTGAGCTGGTGAAGTACAGTTCCTCGGCCGATGTGGCGCTGCTCCGAGTGCTGGTCGATCGTGGGGTTCCGGTCGTCGGCAAGCTGGGCGCGTCGGATGGCGCAGTCCAGGTTGGAGAGCCACTGGCCATGATCGGCTTCCCGCTGGGGCTCGACCTCCCTATGGGTGGTGACTGGACCACGGCTGGGGTTCACTCAACCCTGACCCTGGGCACCGCCTCCAAGGTGGTGTCCAGTCTGCTGCAGATCGACGGCTACGGCGCCGAGGGATCGAGTGGCAGTCCGGTGTTCAACCGGGCCGGTGAGGTCGTGGGGATCATCTACGGCGGCCAGCAGGGAACCAACGGCCGGGTGCTGTTCAGCGTGCCGATCAAGTATGGACTCGATCTGCTGAATGGCCATTAGCAGCTGGCGGTCAGCCAAATGAGGAGTCCGTCGCTTTGGCTGTTGGCCGGTCTGGGATGGATGGCAGTGCTTCCGCGCCCGCTGCTCGGTCAGCAGGACACCACTACCCTCATTTACCAGGGCGCTACGGTGCGGGTGCGGGTCCCGACGATTGGTCCGGGGTGGCTGCCCGGAAAGTTTGCCCATGCCCGTTCGAGGAGTGGCGACTGCCTCGGAGTCGCCGTGCACTGGGCCAAGGCAGGCCCAACCCCCGTGCTCGTGATGCTGGGAGGGGTTACCGCGCTCCAGGTTGACCGGCGCACCAACACCGATCTGCAGGTCTTCGACCTCGATGCCCCTCCCGCATCAGCCGGAAAGTCGGCACACCCCGCCGAAGCCCCCGATTCCGACTGGCAGCCTATCGATCTGGCCGCGCTGAAAAAGACCGACCACCAATGCAAGGCCGCCCAATAGCGGCTGACCGAAAAGCCGTTGATCGCTCGTCATGTGCCCTAAATGAAAGCAGCCCCCCAGATCGGGGGGCTGCTGTGCATTTCGGACTATCGCGGAACGCGGAACCTGTTTCCTGGAACCGTGAACCGTGAATCGGTGAAGCCTACATCGCCTTCTTCTTTGCGATGACCATTGCCTTGATCTTGTCGTAGGTGGCCTGGGGAATGATTCCCTTGCTCACCAGCTCGTTCTTGGCCTTGAACGGCCGGCCCTTGATGATCTTGGCGGCGTAGGCATCGCCGATTCCGGGCAGCGCCTTGAGCTGGTCGGCGGTGGCGGTATTGAGGTCGAGCAGGGTAGCCGCAGGCGTGCCCTGCATGGCCATCGAGGGGGCCGGCGTGGTGGTGTCGGCCTTCATTCCCGGCTTGGCGGCCTGGGCAAAGGCTGGAGCGGCCGAGAGGGCGAGCAGGAAAAGGGCAGCAGTCAGATGACGGCGCAACGACATGGGAAACTCCTGAAGGAGTGATAGGTGACCGGGAATACACCGGACCCTGACGCGCCGTTGGCGAGGGACGAAATGCGAAAGGAGATGGGAGGAAGGAGCAGGGCGAACAGCGAGCAGCGAACAACGACCAGCGAACAGCAAACAGTGAACTGTCCAGAGATACGATCCGTTACCACGCGGAACGCGGTCCGCGGAACCTGTTTCCTCAGCACCCAGCACTCGGCACCCTGGCACCGTGAACTGTGAACTTGTCACCCGGAACCCAGAACCCAGAACCGTAAACCCTACGCGGGCGTTATCGATCCAAGCACCCGCGGCCCCACCGCCCCGGTAGCCTTGGGCAGATTGCCCGGCTGCCCGTGGATCGTGAGGTAACCCAGCAGCGCAAAGGCGACCGCCTCCTTGGCATCGCCATTGAAGAACAGTTCGTCAAACCGGCGGAGTGCCGTGCCACTGCCCTGCTCCTGCAGCAGTGCTGCCAGCCGCTCCATCAGGACCGGGTGATGCACCCCGCCACCCGACACCACGACCTCTGGCACTCCGGGCAGCCAGCGGACAATGGCCTCGGTAATCGAGCGGGCGGTGAGTTCGACCGCGGTAGCCACGCCGTCGGCGCCCGGCACCTTCCGACTCAGCGCGGCGGCGTAGTCATTCCCGAACCGCTCCCGCCCGGTGCTCTTCGGCGGCGACTGCCCGAAGTACGGCTCCGCCAGCAGCTCGGCCAGGGCGATGGCGTTCACCTTTCCCTGGCGGGCCAGGGCGCCGTCACGATCGTAGGACAGCGCCGGATCGACGCTCCGGGCCACGGCATCGATGATCGCCACGCCGGGGCCGGTATCAAAGGCAAACGCCCCCTCCTCGACATCCCGCCGGCACACCAGGGTGACGTTGGCCATCCCGCCGATGTTGAGCAAAGCCCGCGGATGCGTCAGGTCACCGAACAGCAGCACATCGGCCATCGGCACCAGCGGTGCCCCCTGCCCGCCCGCCGCCACATCCCGGGCCCGGAACCCGCTCACCACCTTGACCCCGAATCGCTCGGCGATCACGGCCGGCTCGCCGAGCTGCCAGCTGACCGCCATCGGCTGGTGCCAGATGGTCTGACCCGGAAAGGCGATGAAACTCAGGGTCTGGGCGCTCTGGTGGGCGCCGGCCAGCAGCTCCTCCACCGCGTCGGCTGCCCATTCTGCCAGATCGACATGCAGCCTGGCAAACTCGGCCGCCGTGCCGCCGGTCAGCGCCCGCACAATCAACTGGCGTTCCTGATCGGCATACGGCCGGCTGATGAACCCGACCAGCTCCACGTGGGTCGGTCCGGTGAATTTCACCAGTGCCGCATCGATACCGTCGAGCGAGGTGCCCGACATCAGGCCGATCCCGTAGGACGCGCGCTCGGTCATGGATCACTCACCGGTGGAGGATCTCCGACGACGGTTCTCAGGTGCCCACCAGCCTCGGCCAACAGCAGCTCCGCCGTGGTCCGGCCGACCTTCCGCCTGACCATCACGATGGCGGTCTTCACGCTGCCGCCGGCGGCGGCGATCGCGGCGCGCGCCTCCGACCTCGGCAGCGCCGTGGTCTGGCTCAGGATCCGCTCACTGCGGTCGACCAGTTTGTCGTTGGTCGCCCGGAGGTCAACCATCAGGTTGCCATAGACCTTGCCGAGCTTGACCATCGCGCCGGTGGTGATGGTGTTGAGTGCCAGCTTGGTGGCCGTGCCGGCTTTCATGCGGGTCGAGCCGGTCACCACCTCGGGGCCGACCAGCAGGGTAATGCAGAGATCGCAGGTGTCCCGCATCAAGGCCGGGGGCTCGCTGCACGAGAGAAAAACGGTGTGGGCACCCAGTGCCTGGGCCCGGCCCAGGGCGGCCCGCACGAATGGGGTGGTGCCGCTGGCGGCAATCCCGAGGACGACGTCATTGGCCTGAATCCGCTGGCCGTCGATCTCGCCGATGGCGGTGTTGATATCGTCCTCGGCTCCTTCGATCGAACGGACCAGGGCACGGTACCCGCCGGCAATGAGCCCCACCACCATCTCGGGCGGGGTGCCGAACGTAGGCGGACACTCCGCGGCATCGAGGACGCCGAGCCGTCCGCTGGTCCCTGCTCCGACGTAGAACAGCCGGCCTCCGGCCCGAAAGGCCGCCTCGACCAGGTCGATTGCTTGGGCCAGCGGCTCCCGGGCCTGGGCCACGGCGGCCGGCACGCTGGCATCCTCGGCCCCGATCAGATCCACGATCTCCAGCGACGAGGCAGTATCCAGTCCGGCGGTGCGGGGGTTGCGGCGCTCGGTCAGGCGGACGTCTTCGGGCGTGGGATTCATGTGGCCGGGTGTGCGGGAGTATCGCGGCGGACGAGCCCGGCTAAATTAGAACCGGTCCCGAGCCTGCGGCAACTCCGCCGGGGGCCGACCCTCTCCTCGACAAACCCGTGACCCTTCGCCTCCGAGCCACACTCGTCCTGCTGGTCGTTGCCCTGGGCTGCGGCCACCCGTCGGCGCCCGTTTCTCCCGGCGCAATCACCGCCATCAACCCGGACTGGCCGCTGACTGGCAAGTCGAGGGTGGTTGACGGGGAGCATGCCATCGTCGTCTCCGGCAGCCCGATCGCGAGCGCCGTCGGGCGGGCCATCCTCGAGAAGGGTGGCAATGCCATCGATGCAGCCGTGGCCGTCGGTTTTGCCCTGGCGGTGGTGCATCCCGAAGCGGGCAATCTCGGTGGCGGCGGCTTCATGATGATCCGCACCGCCGACGGCAACGTTTCGGCGCTCGACTACCGCGAAATGGCGCCCAGCGGTGCATCGCGTGACATGTACCTCGACGCCAACGGTGAACCGGGAGATAAGAGCCTGACCGGGGCGCTGGCCGCCGGGGTACCGGGAGCGGTGGCGGGGCTGGCCGAAGCCCATCACAAGTATGGCAAGCTGCCGTGGCACGATGTCATCGAGCCGGCCATTCGGCTGGCATCTGAGG
>JBEPVA010000194.1:0-7384 GCA_041691295.1 Gemmatimonadota bacterium | reverse complement strand
CGTTGAGATCGCGTGAGCCCATCAGGCTGACGGCTGGGCTCGGCAATGGCCGGTAAACCGACAGGGACTTATCGATTAGGAGTTCCCTGGTTCGGTCAGAGGGCGTGAGTCCTGGCGAGCTCAATCTGCCGGGGCAGCGGGTGGGATCGCGTGAGCCCCGACGGACTTATCGATTAGGGGTTCATTCCTGCGGTCGGGGTTCTGGGCCCTGGCGAGCTGCAATCTGCCGAGGCAGCGGGTGGGATCGCGTGAGCCCATCAGGCTGACGCCTGGGCTCGGCGATGGCCGGTAAACCGGCCGGGCGCCTCGACGCGATCGTCACTGATCTGCGAGGTGAAGCCCGCAGTGCATCGCTTCAGCGATATCATGACCAGCCGCGCGTGAGCCGGAGATAGGCGGGCCCGAGGCGGCTCACATGCTCGCTCTGGCCGAACCCTCGGTGCTGCGCGCCTCATGAAGACAGCCGTTGGAAACCGGGCCAGTCAACCTTCCGCTCACCCTACCACCGCCGGTAGTTGTGCCTGGACAGATCGGCCCCCATGTTCTGCGTTGGGCTGGGAACAGAGTCGTTCGTCCGACATCGGAGGCCAGGCCATGCTGCATCTCATCCTCGTGGGGGCGCTGAGCTGCGCCTTGGCCGATAGGCCCAACCCCTTGAGAAAACAATATGCCGAGCCGAGTCCCTAGGTCGGGCTGATCGGACTCTGCCCCGACCTGAATCACTAGTGACCGAACGCCGGCTACGTCGTTGTCCCGGAATCATTCCGACCCGCTCAAGCTGATCCATAATCTGGAGGTTACGATGTCCGCGCCCAAGAAGCCCGCAACCGGTAAGAGCAAGATGAAGGACATGAAGGGGAAGAAGGTTTCCGCCAGCACCGCCGGAAAAGTCACTGGCGGAGCTACAGGCAGGAGGGTAGAGAAGCCGGTTAAATAGTCGTACCATGGCCTCCGGGGGGTGCAGTCTTGCGCCGGGGCAGCGAGGAGAAGGGGTCAGTACGCAACCCGGGCGTCGAACAGCGGCTGATAGCCGCTTCTCGGCACGATATCGCTCAAGCGAAGAGGACTTGTCGATCGGGAGTTCTGGCCTGCGGTCGAGCAGGAATCCTCAAGCGGGCAGCATTCAACCGAACTGAGCGATGCGGGCCTCGAGGTCACTTCACGCGGCGGGCCCCTCAATTGCTGACGGAGACGCTCCTCCTACAGCAAAGGCTGGTGAGGTTTGATGTGACGGCCGCAGTGCGTCGCGTTAGCGACATCGTGCCGAGCCGCGGCTTGAGCCGGGGATACGAGTGCGGGCGGCTAGCCGCCGCTCCGTTACCTGAGATCCCTCATCGGCTTCGCGGTCCCTCGCCACGGCAGGGATTGCATATTGATGACGACCTGAAAGGCCGTGCCATGTCCATTCGCCGTTTCGTCGCTGTTCTGCTCTTCCTCCCCGTCGCACTCGGCGCCCAGGCCAGGTCCGCCGCCGAGGTCGAAGCGCACCATGCCGCCTTCATTCGCGATGCGATGGAAGCCGGCGGGATGCCGGGGATCCAGACCATCGTCCTCAGCCACGACTCAGTGGTCTGGCAGCACAGCTACGGCTCCGCGGTCCTGTCTCAGCCCGGTCCCGCGCGCGCCATGAAGGACGACGACCTGCTCTGCATCGCCTCGGTCGGCAAGCTGATCGCCTCGGTGATGATCATGCAGGAGGTCGAGAAGGGGACACTCAAGCTGGACGCCGATATCAACGGCTATCTCCCCTTTCCGGTTCGCCATCCGAAATGGCCCGACGTGCCGATCACCCTCCGGATGCTGCTGACCCACACCGCCAGCATCAATGACCCCCAGGAGCCGTTGGACAGCTCGATCTACTACGGTACCGACCAGCCGATCTCGCTCACGGAGCTGAGTACCAAGCTGTTCAAACAGGGCGGCAGATGGAATCGCCCCGACCTCTGGCTGCCGGCCAAGCCAGGCACCGACCGGATCTACAGCAACTTCGGGATGGACCTGGCCGGCTACGTACTGACGCAGGTCACCCACGACAGCTTCGAGCATTTGGCCCAGACTCGCGTCCTGACCCCACTTGGCATGAGCTCGACCTTCTTCAGTCCGACCACCGCGCCGGTGGCCCGGCTGACGGTGGGCTACGGTCGGGAGCGCGGCAAGGACGGGAACTGGAACTATCAGCCGACCCGGGTCTCGTTCGCCCATCTCCCCGCCGGCAAGACGGTACTGTCCGAAGCGATGACGATTCCCGACTATCCCTCGGGGGACGAGTACTCGACCGCCAGCGACCTGTCCAGACTCCTGCTCCTGTTCATGCATCGCGGCTCGTTCAACGGCCATCAGCTGCTCAAGCCGGCCACTGTCGACTCGATGCTCACCCCGTCCGGCTTCTACAGCATCTACAGCTACCGCCAGGGACTGGTGATCTACGCCAGCCGCAACCTCGACGAGGAACAGGTCTGGGGCCACGACGGCCAGGAACGGGGCTACATCGCGGCGCTGTTCTACAATCCCGTGACGAAAATCGGGGCGGTGTCGCTGGCCAATGCCAACCGGTCCGACTACGAATTAAGCCGGAGGCTGGTGGATCTGAACATGCATTTGATGGATTGGTTCACGAGCGACTAGAGACGGGAGACGAGAGCAAAGGCTCACAGGGCTCCAGGCGCACGGCGCTGGGATCCGCACGGCCGAGGACGGCCGCGCCACCGGTGCGCCAATCTCGAGGGCCCCCGGCATTGTAACAATGCCCCCGCGCCACCCTCCAGCTTTTGCCGCGATCCTCTCCTTTCGAGCGCATAAGCTGCCGAGTCCGTTCGACTTGGGTCAGCCCCCTGTGCCGTCAACCCCGCCTGCCCGATTTCGCCCGCCTCTGGCATCTCACTCCGGTTGGGCCCATTGTACATCGCACTCTGACTGGAAGGATGTCATGCTCCGCCAAGCCCGACTCAAACGAGATTCCGCCGACCGGTTCCCGGCGCTCGAGCCCGAACAGTGGCACACGGCCGCCGCCCTGGTCGGCCAGATCAAGGGAATCCTGATCGCGCGCGAAGGACCGTCGACCCAGTTGCCGCAGCGGATCCTTGATGACGAGAATTTCGAGTTCCGGGGCGGATCACGCTTCCGCCGCGATGCGGGACACACTCGGCACCAGGATCGCAAGATGCCGCGCTACCTGGCCTCGCTCTCGGCTCTGCTGACGCACCCAGCCTGACCTCATCGCGCGGGGTTGAAACGACGCAGGGGTCATCATGCATTGATGGCCCCTGCCGTTTGTCCGCCCCGACTGCGGGTTGTTTCGATGGTCCGCCTGGCAGCGTCACGGACTTGGCCGACAACCCGCTGTACTCGAAGGTGACCATTTCGAAGGCCAGCACTCCTGATCGATGAATCTTCACGCTTCGGCAGTATGCAGTCCGCCTGAGGATCCCAGCCCCACCGCAGCTCAGAACCCCTTATCGATGAGCTCCGCTCCAATGCCCATTCCCAACGTTGGACTCTTTTCGATGATCTGCTATCACGCCCAGGACCTGAGTCCGATCATGCCGCCGCCGGTGCCCGCCGCCGCATTGCCGGCCGCCGGCGCGCCGGCGCCCGTCACTCCCCTGCGCCTGGCCTTGCCGGTGGGGCACCACGACGCCTATACCACGGCCCATACCCGGATCACGCCTGTCGTGGCGCCCGGCGCCGGCGGTGCGGCTGCTCCCCAGAACCTGGGTGGCGCGCCCGCGCCCGGCGGCGACACGATCTACCTGCCCTATGTCGGTGGAGGAATCACCTCGGTTCGATTGCCGACACCGGCACCGGCCGGTGTGACCTCATTCTTCACGGCGGGTATGGACGGGTGCCGAGTCTTTGTCGATAACATTCCCGGCAGCGCGGACCTGATCGTGTACCATGCCAACGCCGGGGTTGGTCACCCTGCCCCCAACGACTACTCGGATCAGCAGACGGCCGTGGCCGCCGCCGCGATGAGTGCCCAGATTGGGGCGGCCCGCGGCCATTACGCCGCGGTGCTGCCGGCGCCCGGCCCAACTCCCTGGTTGTCGATCGCCAAGCCGCGCTACTTCAGGATCGCGGGCAATGAAGAACGCCGGAAGCGCGCCTGGCTCCGCGGTGCTCCCCCAGGTGTTCCACTTGGCCGCACCCGTCCCTCATTCATGGTGGGCACCACCTTCTTTGCCCATTACACCGGTCTCTGGACCTTCGGGTACCAGGCCTGGGGGCGGAATGAGTACTCGCGCCCGTTGTTCGCGCCGGCCCGCTACAACCAGGGCCGCAACGTGGTGAAGCCGTACGGGGTGCTCGAGTGTGTGACGCTGGCCTGAGGAGGGCCGCCGACGTGGGGCAGAATGGAGGAGGGAGATGCTGGCGGCGCCGCAGGGCCCGATTGATTCAAACCCTGCGGCGAGATGGCTATCAGTTCAGACCGAGCCATCACCCATGCGTGAAGTGCCCTTGAGCTTGAGCCCGCCGTACTCGAACCCGGTCGACAGCTTCACACTCGTATTACCGCCGGCGCTGATGGCTCCTCCCCGGACGGAGGAGGCTTCCTTGCCGGTCAGCTTCTTGGAGAGAGTCTTCATTTTCTTTGAGCTCGGCTTCTTGGCGGCCATGGGTGGATCCTCCAGCAGGGTTCAGGATGAAAGTGTGTAGAGCATTTCGAATCTAGTACTTGATGTTCGACCCGCCGTACTCGAAGCTGATGGTTTCCTTGGGGCTCTCGTCCGACCGGGTCGACCCCTTTTTGAGCGTCGCGCCGCCCTTGACCGACGCCGCCTCCTTGGCGGACAGCTTCTTGGGGAGCGTCTTCATCTTCTTCGAGCTGGGCTTCTTGGCGGCCATGGGTGGAACCTCCGACAGGGTGGACAAGGGTGACTGACAGATCACTAATGCAGGTGAGAGGCCAGCGACGCTGCCGGCACTAACATTCTGTCCTGATTGGCCTTGGCACAAGATGGTCCGAAACCGGTATTCAGGGTGGTATCAAAACGATGCCGGGGATTGTTGCGGGAGGGGACTTACCTGGCTTCGATTCGGAACCGCGGCACGTCAGGCGAGTGGCGAGACCCCTCGCCTCGGGATCGGGTTTCAACAGTCACTCACAGTTGCCTTGGGAGCTGCGGTGCGGTGCCATCATTGCGGCATGAGTCACCCCTATTCTCGTAGGGGAGAGGGGTTGGCGGTGAGGGGGACCGGAGGTGAGGGAGCGCGAGAGGCAATTCACCTTCATGCCGTGAGACCAGTATTCGCGAGGCCAATCCACAGCTGACACAATTGATCGTGATCCGGCAACCGCTGGCTCGTATTCCTGATTCTGTCGCCGACCCTGTGCCAACCGTGGACCTGCTCCGCGGGTCACCGCGTTTCTTCAGTCGCTTCGCTCAACTGCTCGCGTGGACCGTTTGGCTCTGAGAATGAACTTGAGGCATGTGTCCCCCTTCTTCCCGCAGGAAAGAGTGGCCGGGGTGAGGGACCGCCAGGCGAGTGACCAGTTCAATCGGCCAGGTCCCTCGCTGACTGCGCTCGCTCGGGATGAGGTGCCTTTGTATTTTCGGTCCGCCTGTCCGCCTGTCCGCCTGTCCGCCTGTCCGCCTGTCCGCCCTATTTCGCCACCACCAGCTCCCCAGTCAGCCGGAGCTCCGTTGCCGCTCCCAGTCCCGCCACCACTTCGCCCCCCGCCATCGCATGCACCACTGACAGGACTTCGGCCTTGACCGGGTACCGCGAACCCCGGATCAGGGCGTAGTTGGCCGCAAAGGTGAGGACGCCATCACCACCGGATCCCGGCTGCAGTTTGGTGATCCTGAGTTCAAAGATCGAACCGGCCGGAATCACCACCCGGCCGTTGTAGCGCCGCACATCGGTCGTCACGGTCACCAGCACCATCTGTCCCGCCTTGTGGCTGTGGGAGGTGATGGCCTGGTTGAGCGTCGCGTCGACTCGAGTGCCGGCTGGCAGGACCCGGGCGGTACGGGAAACGCTGGTCCGGTCACCGAACAGCCGGCTGTCACTGCCCCCCTCCGCGCTGACCTTGCCGCAGGCCGAGAGCACAAGCAAAGCCATGGTGCTCATGCGGTACTGCAGACTCATCGGACTCCATTCATTCGTGGACCTCATCACACGGGCGACTGTTCGCTCCGGCCGCTCCATGCGGTGAGATAGCCGTCGCCCGATGGCCCCATGCGATACCCGGCGGCCCTGACCATGAGCCGGTCGGCATGATCGGGTACCGGAGTGAACTCGGCGACCGTGCCGGTAAACCAGTTGACCGCCGCCCGGGTCCGCTCGCGGTCCACTACCGCAATCTCGGCGCGGATCGACCCCTTCCAGTCGTGCGGATTGCTCACCCGCTCGAACCCGGTGGCCAGCTCCCGTTGGGAAAATCCGGTCAGCCGCTTCGGGTCATACCGCATGCCCATCATCGTGCACCTCTTGGATCTGGATTGAGAGTGACACCCTCGGCGGGGTCCAGATACCTGCCGGGGGTCTGAATCGGCGCCGGGGTGGCGCCGAACAGGCCAGCTTCTATGACTGCACAAAACCTGGGCAACTGGTCAGGTAGTCGACCGCAACGGTCTGGTGAGGGTTGAGGACACAATGTTGCAGCGTTGTCCAGCGGCAACCATCCGTCGTACGGATGAAAAAAGGATGAGCAGGGGGACTAATCCCTTTCCCTAGAGTGAAAAACCGTCCTCCGCCCTTGTGAGATCGGCGCTCCGCGCCCATTGTGCCGTGCATGAGGAGGGAGTGCCGAAACTCGGGATGAGGTGCTGTTGTATTCTCGGCCCGCCCGCAAGCAGGTCCCTGGGTCGCTCCGCTCACTCGGGACGAGGTCTCACTGCTCAACCCTTGTCCTCGACTCTCGTCTCTCGACTCCACCCCATGCCCTTCCGCACCTTAATCATTTGGTTTGCTCTGCTGCTGATCGCCGTGGTCAATGGCGGCTTCCGCGAGATCCTGCTGGTCCCGCACATCGGCGTCGAGGCGGGACATGCGGTGAGCTCGATCACGCTCTCGGCGGGCATCGTGCTGCTCACCTGGCTGACCCTGTCCTGGATCGGGCCGGCCTCCGCCCGAGAGGCGTGGCTCATCGGTCTTGCCTGGCTGGTGATGACGCTGGTGTTCGAGTTCGGATTCGGTCACTACCTGCGGGGCCAGCCATGGCGAGTGCTATTGGAGGACTACAACCTGCTCAAGGGCCGGATCTGGCTGCTGGTGCTGCTGACCACGGCGGTGGCGCCGTGGGCGGTGTGGGTGAGACGAGACTAGAGATTGGAGACGAGAGGCGAGAGACGAGAGACTGGAGACGAGGGTCGAGGGTCGAGGGTCGAGGGTAGACACCTCATCCCGAGCGAGCGAAGCCAGCGAGGGATCGCTTCAGGGG
>JBEPVA010000193.1:0-7450 GCA_041691295.1 Gemmatimonadota bacterium | reverse complement strand
AACTGCCATCCCGCGGCGCGGCTGTCGTAATGCCCCGGTGCCCCCTGCCCCCCTGCCCCCCGGCCCCCCCAACCGCCCCCTCCACTATATTGCGCCCCGTCGCGCGGCCGACCCGGCCGGGGCGACGCGACCCCAATCCGGAGACCGATCCACATGAAGCGTATTGCCCTGCTGGCCGGCGTCATTGCCGTGGCCGGTTGCAACCAGCAGACCGCGTCCGGCAGCGCCAAGCTCGCCAGCCGCACTGACAGCGTGAGCTACATCATCGGCGTGCAGATGGGCAAGAGCCTCAAGGAGCAGTCGGTTCCAGTCACCCCTGACGCCCTGTTCAACGGCTTCCGCGATGGCCAGGCCGGCGGCACTCCGCGGATTGCCGACGCCCAGGCCCAGGCCACCATGACTGCCTTCCGGGATGAGATGCTGGAGAAGCAGCGCTCCAAGGATTCCGCCGCCGGCGGCACCAACGAAAAGACGGGGGCCGATTTCCTGGCCGGCAACAAAAGCAAGCCTGGCGTGATGAGCACCCCCAGCGGTGTTCAGTACACCATCATCAAGCCCGGCACCGGTCCCAAGCCCAAGGCCACCGACGTGGTCACCGTGGCCTACAAGGGCACCCTGCTCAACGGCACGCCGTTCGACAGCTCCTACGGCCATGAGCCGGTGACTTATCCGCTCACCGGTTTCATCCCCGGCTGGAGCGAAGGGGTGCAGCTGATGTCGGTCGGCGCCAAGTACCATTTCTGGATCCCCGGCAATCTGGCCTATGGTCCGGCCGGTTCGCCGCCGAAGATCGGGCCGAATGAAACCCTGTCCTTCGATGTCGAGCTGATCGCGATCAAGGCCAAGTAGTTCGGCGGACGGCGCCCCACCGTCCCGCCTCCGCCGCCCCGCCCCGGTAGCCCCGGGCGCGGGGCGGCGGCATATTTGGGCGCCCCAGTCCTCCCCAACCGAAAGCTCTCGTGACCAGTCCTGTTGAGCGACTCACCACCGCTCTGGCCGGCCGCTATGCCATCGATCGCGAGATCGGGGCCGGCGGCATGGCAACAGTCTATCTCGCCGAGGATATCAAGCACCACCGCAAGGTGGCGGTGAAGGTGCTGCGTCCCGAACTGGCCGCCACCCTCGGCAGCGACCGGTTCTTCCGCGAGATCGAGATCGCGGCCCAGCTCCAGCATCCGCACATCCTGCCGTTGCTCGACTCCGGCGAAGCCGGCGGTTTCCTCTACTACGTCATGCCGTTCGTCGAAGGCGAGTCGCTGCGCGAGCGGCTGGCCCGTCATGGCGAACTCCCGATTCCCGAAGCGGTCCGCATCCTCGTCGAAGTGGCCGATGCCCTGACCCACGCCCACCGGCGGGGGGTGGTGCACCGGGACATGAAGCCCGACAACGTGATGCTGTCGGAGCGCCACGCCCTGATTACCGACTTCGGGGTGGCCAAGGCGGTGAGCGAAGCGACTGGCCGCCAGTCGATGACCACCGCCGGCGTGGCACTGGGCACGCCGGCCTACATGGCCCCGGAGCAGGCCGCCGCCGATCCCAACGTCGATCACCGGGCTGACATCTACGCGGTGGGCGCCATGGCCTATGAACTGCTCACCGGCCGGCCGCCATTCACCGGGATGAGCAGCCAGGAAATCCTGGCGGCGCATGTCACCCAGGCACCGCAGCCGGTGAGTGCCAGGCGCGCGGCCACCCCACCGGCGCTCGCAGCCGTCATCATGAAATGCCTTGAGAAGCGGCCCTCCGATCGTTGGCAGACGGCTGATGCGCTACTGGCCCAGCTCGAACCGCTCGCCACGCCGAGTGGTGGGATGACGCCGACCCAGACCCAGCCGACCGCCGCGGTGGCCATGCCGGGCCAGTCGTACGGCCATCCGGTTCGAGTCGGCGTCACCTTTCTGATCGTCGCGATTGCGGTGCTCGGAGCGGTCTACTTCCTGACCCAGCAGTTCGGTCTGCCGGACTGGGTGCTCAAAGGCGCGGCAGTGCTGCTGGCACTCGGCCTCCCGATCATGATCTGGACCGGACTCACCGAGCGGAAACGGGCGCTGGCCCGCTCGACCGGGATCTTTACCAGTACCGGCGAGCAGGGGATCAAGCGTCACATCACCTGGCGCAAGGCGATGCTGGGCGGGGTGTGGGCCTTTGCGGCGCTCGCGATCATTGCCGTGCTCTACACCGCGATGCGGCTGCTGGGTATCGGGCCGGTCGGCACGCTGGTGGCTGCGGGCAAGCTGTCGGCCCGCGACAAATTGATTGTGGCCGATTTCGTCAGCCACGCCGCCGATACCACGCTGAGCCAGTCGGTCAGCGAGGCATTCCGGATCGACATCGCCCAGTCGCAGGTGGTGAACGTGCTGGGGAGTTCGACCGTGGGCCAGGTGCTGCGCCGGATGAATCGGGATCCACGCCTGCTGCTCGATGGGGCCATCGCGCGCGAAGTGGCCATGCGTGAAGGGGCCAAGGCGGTGGTCGTGGGGGAGATCAGCCCGATCGGGAAGGGGCTCGTGCTCTCGGCGAAAGTCCTGACCGCGGTCGATGGCACCGAGCTGGTCTCGGCCCGCGAGACGGCCAGCGACGACAGCCAGATTCTTCCGGCCATTGACCGGCTGAGCAAACGGATCCGGGAGCGGATCGGCGAGTCGCTCAAGACCATTCGCGGCAATGAACCGCTGGCGTCGGTCACCACCAGTTCGCTCGAAGCGCTACGACTCTATACCGAGGGCGCCCGGTCCAGCGACGCGGGTGACGCCGACAAGGCGATCACCCTGCTCCAGCAGGCGATCACCCTCGATACTGGCTTCGCGATGGCGTACCGCAAGCTGGCCGTGGCGATCAGCAATTCGCTGGGCAGTGCGTCGGCCGCGGCCGATGCCGCCACCAAGGCGTACAATCACCGTGACCGTCTGACCGAGATCGAGCGGTATCAGACCGAGGCGTACTACTACTTCACGGTCGACTTCAATCCCGACAAGCAGATCAGCGCCTACCGGGCGATTCTCGAGCTCAAACCCGACGATCCGATCGCCCCCAACAATCTGGCTATCGCGCTCCAGAGCAAGCGCCGGTACGCGGAGGCCGAGCAGACGGTGCGCAAGTGGATCGTCGAGAGTCATGGTACCGGCAATGCGTACGTCACGCTGATCTTCTCCCAGCTGGCCCTCGGCGAATACGACTCGGTCCGGACCAGTCTCAGCGAATTCGTCCGGAAGGACTCGGGCAATGTCCTGGTGCCGCGCCTCTGGGAAGCCTACTTTGCGGCACGGGATCAGTTCGACAGCGCGCAGGCGGCCTTGGCCGAGTACGACCGCCGCGCGACCGATCCCTCCGACAAGGCGCTGTCGCGGCGGATGCATGCGTCGCTCAGTCTCTATCAGGGTCGGGAGCAGGAGTTCGAAGAACAGGTCCGCCAGTTCATGGAGATAGCCGGTCGACGGGACCTGCCTGGGGATTACGTGGCAGCGGCAGCGGTGCTGGCCCGGACCAGGATCATGTATCTCCACGATGTGGCCGGCGGACTGCAGCTGCTGGAGTCCGCGCTGGCCACCCATCCCCTCAAGTCGATCGCGGCAGCGGACCGACCGTATCCCATCCTGATCACGACCTACGCCTCCGCCGGCCAGGCTCAAAAAGCCCGGGCGCTGCTCAAGGAATTCGAGGCGGAGGTGCCGGAGGGGCTCCGCCGCGGCAGCAATGACGCGTACAGCGCCGCGGGGTATGTCAGCATGGCGGAGGGCAAACCGGAGCAGGCCTTGTCGAGCTTCCGGCAGGGATTCGAACAGGATCCCTGTACCAGCTGCGTGCAGACCGATATCGGCTGGGCCTTCGATCAGCTCAAGCAACCCGATTCCGCGATCGCCGCCTACAAACGGGCGGTCGACACGCCCAAGACGCTGGGTGCGCTGGCCACTGCTCCGTGGGATGATGCCCGCGCGTTCCAGCGCCTGGGCGAGCTGTACGAGGCCAAGGGAGACAAGGCCAACGCGTTGGCGTACTACGGCCGACTGGTGAAACGCTGGTCCGATGCCGATGCGCCGATGCAGCCGATCGTCAAGGATGTGAAGGCGCGGATGGCGAAACTGGCGGGGGAGCGGTGAGACCTTCCGCGGGGGGGCAGGGGGGTCGCCACCGGTCGAAGATTGCCTGGCTTACGGCTGATGGCTGATCAATGACCGCCATTCCCGAGCAGCTGCGCGCCGCGCTGGCCGGTCGCTACACCCTCGAACGCGAACTCGGCGCGGGCGGAATGGCCACCGTCTATCTCGCCGAGGATCTCAAGCACAGCCGCAAAGTGGCGGTGAAGGTGTTGCGGCCCGAACTGGCGGCCACGCTGGGCCCCGATCGCTTCACCCAGGAAATCCGGATTGCGGCGCAACTCTCCCATCCACACATCCTGCCGGTGCTCGACTCGGGCCAGGCCGACGAATTCCTCTACTATGTCATGCCCCTGGTAGAGGGCGAATCGCTGCGCGACCGGATCACCCGCTCGGGGGAACTCCCCATCGCGGATGCGGTGCGCATCCTGGCCGAGGTGACGGACGCACTGGCCTACGCACACGGCCGAGGGGTGGTCCACCGGGACATCAAGCCGGACAACATCATGATCGCCGGGCGGCACGCCCTGGTAATGGACTTCGGTGTCGCCAAGGCGCTGAGCGAGGCGGGCGCGGGAGCCAAGGGTGCGCTCACCACCGCCGGCATGGCGCTCGGCACTCCGGCGTACATGTCGCCCGAGCAGGCGGCGGCCGATCCGGCCATCGATCACCGGGCCGATATCTACGCCCTGGGCGCGATGGCGTATGAAATGCTCACCGGCCAGCCGCCATTCACGGGGCGGACCCCGCAGGCCATTCTGGCGGCGCAAGTGACTCAGAAGCCGGAGCCGATCGAGAACCGGAGGACCGGTATCCCCGGCCCACTGGCGATCGCGGTGATGCGCTGCCTCGAGAAGCGTCCGGCCGATCGCTATCAGACTGCCGATGCGCTGCTGGCGGTGCTGGAGCCGATCGGAACACCGAGTGGCGGGACCACACCGGCGCAGACGGCGCCGTATCTCGCGGTATCGGTGAGCCAGTGGTACGGCCATCCGCTCAGGGTCGGGGGGATGTTCGTGGTGGCCGGCCTGGCACTGCTGGGCGTGATCTACTTCCTCACCATCCAGCTCGGGTTGCCGGATTGGGTGCTGCGTGCGGCGCTGGCGCTGCTGGTTGTCGGGTTGCCCATCATGCTCTTCACCGGGCTGATGGAACGGCGCCGGGCCATGGCGCAGGCCACCGGGGTCTTGAGACCGAGTGGCGAGACCGGAATGCACCGGATGATGACGTGGAAAAGGGCGCTGACGGGCGGCGGCGTGGCATTCGGTGGACTGGCGCTCGTGGCAGCGGTCTACACTGCCATGCGGCTGCTCGGCATCGGCCCGGTTGGCACGCTGATGGCGTCGGGCAAGCTGGCCGCCCGGGACAAGCTGGTGATCGCCGATTTCGTCAATCACTCGAGCGACTCGACCCTGGCGCAGTCGGTGACCGAGGCGTTCCGGATCGACATTGCTCAGTCGCCGGTGGTCAACGTGCTGGGCGGCTCGCAGATCGGCAACGCCCTGGCCAGGATGAACCGGGATGCCAGGCTGCCGCTGGATGCCACCACGGCGCGGGAGGTGGCCCTGCGCGAAGGCGGCAAGGCCGTCATCGCCGGTGAAATCAGCCCCATCGGCAAGGGGCTGGTCCTGTCGGCCAAGGTCCTGGCGGCGGTCGACGGCGCCGAGCTGGTGGCGGTGCGGGAGACGGCGGATGACGAGAGCGGGATCCTGCCGGCCATCGACCGGCTGAGCAAGAAGGTGCGCGAGCGGGTGGGCGAATCGCTCAAGACCATCCGGGCCAACGAACGGCTGGAAGAGGTCACCACCGGTTCGCTCGAGGCGCTGCGACTGTACACCGAGGGTTCCAAGGCCAGCGACATCGGCGAATCCAGCCGGGCCATCCCGCTGCTGCAGCAGGCCATCGCACTCGACAGCGGCTTTGCCATGGCGTGGCGCAAGCTGTCGGTGGCCATCGCCAATTCACGCGGCAGTCTCTCCGAGGCTAACGCCGCGGCCACCAAGGCATTCGACCACCGGGACCGGCTGACCGAGGTCGAGCGGTACCAGACCACGGCACGCTATTACATGACCGTGGACTTCGATCTCGACAAGGCCATCAGCGCCTACCGCTCCATCCTGGAGCTCAAGCCTGACGACCCGATCGCCCCCAACAACCTGGCGGTCGCGCTGCTGATGCAGCGACGGTGGGCCGAGGCGGAACCGATCGCCCAGAAGGCGATCGACGAGGGCGGGACCGGCACCATCTACCAGCAGTTAATCGCGGTCCAGATGTCTCAGGGCAAGATGGCGGAGGCCCGGGCCAACATTGCCCGGTTGACCAGCCGTGACTCGGGCAGTGTGCTGCTGCGTCAGCAGCTGGCCTCCTGGTACGCCACCAACCAGGTGTACGACAGTGCGCGGATGACCTTGCAGAAGATCGACCAGGCCTCGCGCGATCCGGCCAGCCAGAGCACCGCCGCCTCGTTCGGTGCCGCCCTCTCGCTGACCCAGGGCCAGCTCGCCGAGGCGGAACGGCAGTGGCGGGAATTCATGGCCATCGGGGAGCGGCGCGGTTTGGCGGCGGACTACCTGGTGGGTGCCAGTTATCTGGCGCGGATCCAGGTGCAGTATCGTCACGATGCCCCGGCCGCCATCCGGGTGCTGGATGACGGGCTGACCAGGCATCCATTGGAGACGCTGCAGCCGGCCGACCGGCCCTATTCGCTCCTCGCCATTGCGTACGCCATGGCCGGGCAGGCGGCCAAGGCGCGTACGCTGGTCAAGGAACACAACGCCACGGTGCCACTGGGGGTACGGCGTACCGATTTCTTGGCGCCGGCCGCCGAAGGGTACACCGCCGTGGCCGAAGGGAAGCTGGCCGACGCTCTCACCGCATTCCGGACGGGCTGGGACGCGGCAAACTGCACCAACTGCTACCTGGCCGACATTGCGCTGGTCTACGACCAGATGCACCAGCCCGACTCGGCCATCGCACTGTATCGGCGCAGTGCCGAGAATCCCGGTGGCCCCGGCAGGATCGGCAATGACCAGTTCTTCCTGGCGGGGGATTACCGGCGCATCGGTGAGCTGTACGAGGAAAAGGGCGACCGCCAGAGGGCGCTGGAGTATTACGGCAAGCTGACGACGCTGTGGAAGGACGCCGATCCGGAACTGCAGGTGGAGGTCAAGGAGATCAAGGCGCGGATGGGGAAGCTGGCGGGGGAGCGGTGAAGCGAGAACTACTACCGCGTGAGAGGTGAGAGGTGAGAGGGCGTTGGCCTCCAGGCATGTCGAGCCGCGGAGCGGCGACTTGGGAGGGATCCACGGCTGAAAGCCGTGGCTCGGCGGTCCCCGCTTCGCGGGATTCCGAATTGC
>JBEPVA010000192.1:0-7619 GCA_041691295.1 Gemmatimonadota bacterium | reverse complement strand
GGCTGGGTACGGATCAGCGCCGCCATCCCTTCGCGGAGGAGACGGTTGTCGTCGATCAGCACCAGCGAAATGGTCGCTGCGGCTGGCTGGACTGGGGGTGGAGCCGCTGGGCGTGCGGCGGTCTTCCGCTTCACTGCTGATTCCTCCACAGTTGCGGAACCGACGAATAGCGGCCCAGGGCCTCGGGACGGAGGACGCGGGGAGGGAGGGTTGTCCGCGATGCGACCAAGCAGGGGGGATGGCGGACCACTGGGGCAGCTCCTTTCGGGAGCGCCAACGAGAGCTAGATCTCTGTCACGCAGGAGAACTATACCATACCGCATCGTGGACTGCAAGATTTTGAGTCGGGCCAGGCAGAGTTGCTCCCTCTTATTCCTGCCCTTTCATCCCTGCCATCGGTGGTAGGGCGATCGCGGCGGACTGACTGAAAATGGTCGATCGGCATCCGGATTTTCCCTCCCCACAACCGCTTATCTACTGCTCGATATTGCTCCCTTCCACACCTGGCATTGTGGCTGCGGCCGTGTACCTCGATCCCACTGCAGCTCGGGGACCTCACGGATCCTGCCGGAATCCTGACGGTCCCGTGCCCGTAGGTCATTCAGGATTTTCTGCGCCCATCAGCCTCTTCCGGGGAGTACCCGTGGCCCGAGCCCATCGGCAGGTTCTGACTGTGATATCCACCGGCATCCTCGTCCTGGCCTCCCTGAGCACCAGCCCGATTGGCGCCTGGGCCCAGAGCCGGGCACTCGCTTATCAGCTTACCTACACGCAGGACTACGATCCTGCGCCGTCGCCGGACGGCAAGACGCTGGTTTTCATCAAGCAGCTCGACGGGCAGGAACAGTTGTTCACGATGGACATCGACGGACGAGGCCAGCGGCAACTGACCCACGACGAGGCCAGCCACGAGGATCCGGCTTGGTCGCCGGATGGCAAGTCGATCGTGTTCGTGTATGTGAAGGGAGACAGCGAGATCATTTCGCTGATCAGCGCCGATGGGTCAGGCTTCCGGCGGATCTCACCGGCCAACGAAAAGGCGATTCATCCGCACTGGTCACCCGATGGGGCCCGGGTCATCTACTGCACCGACGATGACCTCGCGCCGCCGAGAAAGAACAATGCCGATATCAGGGTCATCGAACTGGCCACCGGGAAGATCACGACCCTCATTACCGGCGGAGTCAACACCTACCCGTCCTGGTCACCCGACGGGAAACATGTGGCGTTCCGCCGGATGGTGCAGGAAATCAACTCCGAGGTATTCATCGCCGATGCGGACGGTACTAATGCCCGCAACCTGACCAATCACCCGGCCTTTGACGGGTGGCCGGCCTGGTCGCCCGATGGCAGCCAGATCGCCTTTGCGTCCAACCGCAATTCGAGCTACCAGATCTTCGTGATGAAGGCTGATGGCAGCGGTGTCAGGCTGCTGGCCAGCACCGAGGGCCGAGCGACGTCGCCGCAGTGGAGCCGGGACGGGGCCCGGATCTACTTTCCGATCTGCCGCAACGTCGACTTTGGCAATCAGTGCGAGATCTACGCGGTCCGCACCGATGGATTTGTGCGCTAGCCGGCCGGCCGAACCGGCTCCGCATCAGGCTGCGGCCCGGGCGGACCCACCACTGGCCAGCCGTTCCAGTTCACTACCGCAAGTCGGGCAGCGGGGCACGGGTCCCGAGATGGCCCAGAGCGGGCTGTCGGTGAACCCGACCGACCATTTGCCGGCCTGATATGGATGTCGCCGCACCCGGAGCGGCCCGGCGCCGCAGCCCATGATGGAGCAGCGAAACCAGAGCCAGTCGTAATTCTGATCATCCTTCATGATGGTCCTCACCGCTGATGTGTAGGCGGACAATAGCGGGCGGTCATCGAGCCCGCAGTCGGTCCCGGCGGAAGCCCGTACCAGTAGATCGGAGCAGCCGCCTGTCAGCCGCCACCCGACAGCGATGATGTAGTCCCCTGTCCCACACCGCAGGTCGAGACTCTTCCCGCCCGCAGCGCATCCCCGTCTGATATTCCCATCGAGAACGCCGCGCTAACATTGCCACCGTTCGCAGTTGGCCCCACTCATCGATGGAGAACAGTATGAAGTCCACGGTCCTGGTTCCCACCCTGGTTCTGGCGCTGCTGGCGGCCTGCAAGAGCTACACGGCGCCCAGCAACACCCCTACGCCGACCCATACGACCTACTCGGCCGTCGGCGACAGCGCCGCCGTTGCCGCCAAGCTGGTCGAGTTCCGAGCGGCTCTCGGTGGCGGACTCAACGCCCCGAACTCGCCCCCGGCCGACAGTGGCCGGCGGGAGATCAACTGGGATGGCGTTCCCGCTGCCGTCACCAATATCGACGCCTTTCCGGTCGACTTCTTCAACGTGAATTCCAAGCGGGGCGCCATCATGAGCACCACCGGCACCGGTCTCCGGGTGGACAGCACCGACTTTGCCAATGGCACTGCCGCGCTGGCCGACCAGTTCCATGCCTTTTCGCCCAAGAAGCTGTTCATGGCCGTGGGCAGCAACCAGGTGACGGTCCGATTCCAGCTGTCCGGTGCCGCCACCCCGGCGCTGGTCAAGGGATTCGGCTCGATCTTTTCCGACGTGGACAAGGCCGGTTCCACCCGGATCGACTTCTTCGATGCCAACGATCTCCGGATCGCAACGATCACCGCCCCGGCCCAGGCGGGCGCCCATGGCTTCGCTTTCGTCGGCGCCACCTTTGCCTCGGCGATCGTGGCCCGGGTCGTGATCACCAGCGGTGAGGCCGCGCTCGACGGCACGAGCAAGGACGTCACGGCCGGCGGCACCAAGGACCTGGTCGTGATGGACGATTTCATCTACGGCGAACCGCTCCCGGTCCAGCCGTAACATTCCGCACCACCCAGGGGCGCCGGTTCGTCCGGGGCCCCACTCTCCTTCCTTGAAGGCGGGCGCACCTCCATTCTTCGGGGAAGGAGTCATGATGCCAACAGGATTGCCCAACCCCGCCCAGTTCAACACCCCCGCGCTGCTGGAGGCTTTTTTCGAGCGCTCCAGGGACGGGTATTTTTTCATGATGCTGGACCGGCCGGTGGAATGGGGGCCCGGCGTCGACAAGAATGCGGCGCTCGAGTACGTGTTCGACCATCAGCGGATGACCAAGGTCAACCCCGCCATGTCGGATCAGTTCCGGGCCACGCCGGAACAGCTGATCGGCCGGACGCCCAACGATTTCTTCCGGCACGACCCTGAAGGCGGCCGCCGCGGCTGGCGGGCGCTGTTCGACGCCGGGCACTCGCACAGCATGACCAATGAGCGCCGTCTCGATGGCACGCCGATGTGGGTCGAGGGTGATTACATGTGCTTCTATGATGCCGAGGGCCGGATCACCGGGCACTTCGGCATCCAGCGCGACGTCACCGAGCGGACCCTGGCCGCCGAAGAGCTGGAGCAGTCGCGCACCGAATTGCGGGCACTGGCGGCCAGGCTGCAGGCCACCCGGGAAGAGGAACGGACCCGGATTGCACGGGAAATTCACGACGAGCTGGGCCAGGCATTGACCGGGCTCAAACTCGACCTGGCCTGGCTGGAGAAGAGTCCGAACCGGACATCCGGCAGTCTACGGGTTGGCGAAGTGTCGATCACCGCCCGGATCGACGAGACCATGGAAGTGGTGCGCCGGATTGCCAGCGAGCTCCGGCCCAGTGTGCTCGACCAGCTGGGCCTGGAAGCGGCCATTGAATGGCTGGTACAGGAATCGGCCAAGCGCACCGGCATCACGGTCAAGCTGGATGCCGAGGAATTTCCACCGCTGGCGGATGAAATGGCCAGCCACGCCTTCCGGATCATCCAGGAGGCCCTGACCAACGTGACGCGGCACTCCAAGGCCGACCGGGTGGATGTGACGGTTCGGCACCGGGCCGGGATGCTGATCATCGGTGTGGAAGACAATGGGATCGGTATCATGCCCCAGTCGTTGAGCGGACTTCGTTCGCTCGGGCTGGTCGGCATGCGGGAACGGGCAGTGGCCTGCGGGGGAACACTCATGGTTCGGGGAACACCAGGGCAGGGCACCGCCATCGTGGTGCAGATTCCGGTGGTGGCATCATGAACCGTCCCACCGCCATTCGGGTCTTCATCGCCGATGACCATCCGATCGTCCGGCAGGGGCTGCGGAGAATCGTCGAGGAGGATTCGGGGCTGATCATCTCCGGCGAGGCCGGCGATTCCGCCTCGCTGCTCGCCGCCCTGGCCTCGGCGGCGACCGATATCGTCCTGCTCGACGTCTCGATGCCGGGCGGTCCGTTCCTGGAAACGCTCAGAGCCTTGAGGGAACACCACCCGACGATTCGGGTGCTGGTCCTCAGTGTCCATCCCGAGGACCAGTGGGCCGTCCGGGCGCTCAGGGCCGGCGCGTCGGGATATCTTACCAAGGATCACTCGCCGGATCAGCTGCTGGAGGCCATCCGCCGGGTGTACCGTGGCGGCAAGTACGTCAGCCCGACTCTAGCGGAGCAACTGGCCAGCCAGCTTGATAATGGAGGGCAGCGGGCACCGCACGAGCAGCTGTCGGACCGGGAGTTCGAGGTCATGCGGCGGCTGGGTACCGGGCTGACCGTGACCCAGATCGCGGCGGAACTGGGGTTGTCGGCCAAGACCGTCAGCACCTACAGGACCCGGATCCTCGAGAAGATGGGGGTGGATACGAACGCGGATCTGGTGCGATATGCGTCGAGGTATGGGTTGATCGGGTAGGCGGACAGGCGGACAGGCGGAAAGGCGGACCTTCGCACAATTGGAACGCCAGCAATGGTTTCAGCGTCGAGCGAATATTGAAACGCACTCCACCGACTGGAGCGGCGCCGTCGAAGGTACGGCCCAGTCGGAACCCCGATTGAAATTGCTCGTCGAGCCTGCCGTCTCACCGGAATGGCCATGACACCTCTGGAGTCGGATCGATGACCCTGAACCCGCGGCCGTGGCTCATCCCGGTCTATTCCGGATTGCGCACTTACTGGCTGAGCGCCCTCCTGCTGGCCGGAGCCGGTGCACTCGGCCTCGCGCTGCTGCTCCCCATCACGTCATTGGCTGGCGCCAACGGTCTGACCGGTGGCAGTCGTCTCCTTATGTGGGCCGCGCCGATGGCCGAATCGGGGCTGCACTGGAGCGAGATCTCTCGTACGCCCACTGCCACCGGCCAGCTCGCCATCGACCGCGGATTTGAACTGCTCCTGCTGGGGGCTGGCTTTGCCTTGGCGGTGGCCGGACTGACGATCCTGACCTTCTCCGCGGCGCGGGAAGGCCAGCGAGAGGTCGACCTCAGCGTTCGGCGGGCCGTCGGTGCATCGCGCCGAGTCCTGCTGGCTTCCTCGGCGCTCGAGAGTGCGGTCCTGATCCTGGGAGTGGTGCTGCTCGGCGGGGCAGCAGGTGCTCTGGCGGCGGTTGCGGCGATGCGCAGCTGGCCCGGGATGCTCGGCGCCGCACAGATGGGTGCCACCCTCGCCGCAGTGGCAGCCATTGGGAGTGGAATTCTGTTTGGCGCGGTCGTCCCGGTGCTGTTCGCTCGGCGCAGGCAGGTAGTCGAAGCGGTCAGCCGTCCAGTGCCGCTGGCCATTCCGGCGCTGCAACTGGGGTTGAGCCTGGCGGTGCTGACGGCGGGTGCGTTGGTGTCGCGCCACGCACTGGAGAGTGGCCCGGTGAACGGCCTGGGTGCAGTGGCACTCGAAGGGCGGGCGCTCTTTCAGGTCGGCTCCGCCGGAATGACGAGCGCGGAACGAAGCGCCGGATACGGGGCACTCCTGGCCAGTTTCCATTCCGACAGCGGCACCAGCGCCAGTCTTGCCAGCAGCGGTTCGTTGATGGGACTGGGTACGGTGGACATGATCATCACCGATTGCGGGGACTGTGCTTACAGCAGCCTCAAGACCCGGTTCAGGCAGGTGATGACCACCCAGATGCTGGTCAGCGCCGACACCTTTCGGGCGCTCGATATCAAGCTGGTCGCTGGCCGGCTGCTCACGGACGCCGACAAACTGGGTTCCGAACGCGTCGTCGTAATCAATCGAGCCATGGCCGCGGAAACCTTCCAATATGGCCAGCCCCTGGGCCGAGGTCTCCGGCTGACCAACGACGACCAGTGGTACACGGTGGTGGGTGTGGTGGACGATCCGGCGCGGGCCGGTTTCGGCGCTGGACTCCAGCCGCGGTATACCGCCTACCTCAGCGTGCAGCAGCAGGCTCCGGCCGGTGTCGAGCTGATTGTCAACTCCGGTGCCGCCGGGTCAAGCGTCCAGGCGGTTCGCGGCAAAGTCAGGTCGGCGCTCGGTGCGAGCGCGAGGGTGACACTGGTTCACGAGGCGGATCTGCTGGCCATCGAAGCCGCGCCGCTGATCTGGCTGGCCCGCCGATTCGCCATTGAGGGCTGGGGCATGCTGGTTCTGGCCGGGGCGGCGCTCCTGGCGCTGATGCGGCTCTGGGTGGCCTCGCTCGAGAATGAGCTCGGCGTCAGGCGTGCGCTCGGGGCGACTCGTCGCCGACTCTGGTTGATGATCCTGTCGCGCACCGCGATTGTGGGCGTGGCCGGTATTGCGGTGGGGATCTGGTTCGGCCCGGCGATCTGGATCGGGCTGCAGGATCTGTTGCCGGGTCTGCCCGAATGGGATCCAGCGTTGCTGCTGCGCTACGCTTTGCTGCTGGTCGGCGCGGCGGCGGCCGGTGCGTTCTGGCCGGCATTTCTGGCCTTGCGCAGGACGCCGGCTCAGTTGATCGGATCGGAAGGGAGCTGAGCCTGCCTCGGCCAATGGCTGGGAGGTCGGCCATCAGCTACCCGTCACCAGCACATCCACAGGGACGATCAACTGGGCCGCGACCTCCGGCCGGGAAAAGCCCACCAGGCTAGTCCGCCCGATCCGGGCCACAGCTACAGTCTTTCCGGGCAACGGTGTCAGTGCCGCGACTTCACCGATCGCAAGCAGGCCATCGATCTCGCCAAGCGGCAGTTCGAGCCGCTGCCGGCTATCGCCGTGGCGAAAGCACCGGACCAGGTCGTCCGGCGTGGCGTCCACCAGGGCGGCCAGCGCTTCGAGAGTGAACCGGGCAATGACAAGGTGTGCCGCACCGTCGAGCGCGATCCATTCAAGCGAGCGACGCCCTCTGCCCTCAGGCCCTGCCGATGAATTCATCCTCGAGTCTTCCTTTCCCGCTCAGAAGCGGTAGCTGAGACCGCCGTAGATCTGGGTGTCGTTCTGCGCGTCGCCCTGTTCGCGGGTCAGGGACCCCGACAGGAACCAGGCGTTGCCGATGGCCCACTCGAGATCGAATCCGCCCCACCTGAGGTCATTGCCGGCCGGACCGGAAAATCCCAGGAGATTGGTTTCCTGGCGGAGTCCGCCATTGAGCTCGGCTCGCAGTGCGGCCGTCAGCGGGATGCCGAGCACCGCCGAGTGCAGCCAACCCTCGGCGCGGTCGCCGGTGTAACGGGTGCTGCGGGCCGAGAGGAAGAGGCGGAATGGGGAGAAGTGGAACAGCGCCAGGGAGCCGGTATAGGCATTGGCTGCGCCGGCGAATCCGCCCCGGCTCACCCGGACATCGAAACCGGCACGGGCGGCGGCCCCGAGCCGGATTCCGATCCCGCCGAATCCACC
>JBEPVA010000191.1:0-7644 GCA_041691295.1 Gemmatimonadota bacterium | reverse complement strand
CAGCCCGCAGCGGAAACGAAAGAAGGGGACCCGAGGGTCCCCTTTTTTATAACCGGTCAGCGGCGTTCATTTCCTCATGCCGGCCGGGCGGTTCAGCCCGCCTTCTTGATCTTGTTGCCCTTGAGGCATTGGGTGCAGACCCGGACCCGGCGCGGGGCGCCGTCCTGCATCACACGGACGGTCTGGAGATTGGGATACCAGCGCCGCTTGGTTCTGTTGTTGGCGTGGCTGACGTTGTTTCCGGTAGTCGGCCCTTTGCCGCAGGCAGTGCACACCCGAGCCATGACGTAACCCCTTCTGGAACGATGGATTGCGACCAGTTTTCGCAGCCCGAAAATATAGCGCGCCGCCGGGGTTTCCACAACCGAGGACCGATCGGACCATGCCACGGGCATTGATCACCGGAGTGACCGGCCAGGACGGCTCCTATCTGGCCGAGTTGCTGCTGGCCAAGGGCTACGAAGTGGTGGGGATGGTGCGCCGCACCAGTCACCACAGCTTCGAGCGAATCGAGCACCTGCTTGGCCGGATGGAAATCGTCGCGGCTGACCTGCTGGATCAGCATTCGCTGACCCAGGTAATCGGCGAGACCAAACCGGACGAGGTCTATAACCTGGCGGCGCAGTCGTATGTGCCGACGTCGTGGACCCAGCCGGTACTGACCGGCGAATTTACCGCGCTGGGCGTGACCCGGATACTCGAAGCCGTGCGTCTGGCCCATCCGGCCGCGAGATTCTACCAGGCCAGCTCCTCGGAGATGTTCGGCAAGGTGACCGAGACTCCGCAGTCCGAGCGGACCTCGTTCTATCCCCGCTCGCCGTATGGGGTGGCCAAAGTCTATGGCCACTGGATCACGGTCAACTACCGTGAGTCCTACAACCTGTTTGCGGTGAGCGGCATCCTGTTCAATCACGAATCGCCACGGCGCGGTCTCGAATTCGTGACCCGGAAGGTCACCGATGGCGTGGCCCGCATCAAGCTGGGAATGAGCCGGGAGCTGCGGCTGGGCAATCTCGACTCGCGGCGGGACTGGGGCTTTGCCGGAGACTACGTCGAAGCGATGTGGCGGATGCTGCAGCAGGAGCAGCCCAAGGATTTCGTGATCGGGACCGGGGTCACCCACAGCGTGAAGGACCTGGTGGAAGCGGCCTTCCAGCATGTCGGTCTCGACTGGCAGGCCCATGTGGTCCAGGACCCGAAGTTTCTGCGGCCGGCCGAAGTTGACCTGCTGCTGGCCGATCCGGGTGCAGCTGAACGAGAGCTGGGCTGGAAGCCGACCGTGGATTTCCGGTCGCTGGTCACCATGATGGTCGACGCCGACCTGGCGCGGCTCAGCCGCTCCGCGTGAGAGTCCTGGTCACCGGAGCCGATGGGTTTGCCGGCAGCTGGCTGGTCCGGGCGCTGCTGGCAGGAGGTCACCACGTCGCGGGCACAACCTTGTCGATCGGTGAGGCCGGCCGGGGCATTCTCAAGCCTGAGGAGCGGGCCGCGGTCAACTGGCGGCAGGTGCAGTTTGCAGACACCGACTCCGTGCGTGCGGCGCTGGCGCCGGACCGCGGCGGATGGGATGCGATCATCCACCTGGCAGCGGTTGCGTCATCACGCGAGGCCGGCAAGGATCCTGGTCAATGCTGGAACGTGAACGCGGCGGGAACGGTGCGGTTACTGGAGGCCGTCGCCCGCCTGATTGAGGGTGGGCTGGCCGACCCCAGACTCTTGCTGATTTCCACCGGTGAGGTCTACGGACGCGGCGAAGGGAGCCGTCCCAGGCTTGAAGGCGATCCGGTAGCGCCGCTGTCGGTCTATGCCTCGAGCAAGTTGGCTGCTGAAATCGCGGTGCAGGAGGCCATCCGGCGGACCGGACTCAGGGCCATGATCGCCCGCCCGTTCGCGCATACCGGGCCGGGCCAGCAGGACATCTACGTGGCCCCGATCTTCCTCCGTGAGCTGAGAGCCGCAATCCGCACTGGAGTGCAAACGGTTACGACCGGAAATCTCGACACAGTTCGAGATTTTCTCGATGTCCGCGATGTGGCCGCAGCCTATCTGGCGCTGCTGGAGCGGGGGCAGGATAGCGAGACTTATAATGTCTCGAGCGGCCAGGGCCAGACCCTCCAAGGCATGTTCGACACCCTGGCGGCAACGGTGGGCGCAACGATACAGCCGGTGCTCGATCCCAACCTGGTGCGTCCCTGGGATTTGCCCCACCTGGTGGGCGATTCGACCAAGCTCCGAGAGGCGACCGGGTGGTCGCCCCGATATTCTTTCGAACAAACACTGATGGATCTGGCCCATGCCGAAGCGCACTGACCTCAAGTCCATCCTCCTGATCGGCTCCGGCCCTATCGTGATCGGGCAGGGTGCCGAATTTGACTACTCCGGCACCCAGGCGGTCCGGGCGCTGAAGGAGGAGGGCTACCGGGTCATCCTGGTCAATTCGAACCCGGCCACCATCATGACCGATCCCGAAATTGCGGATCGGACCTACGTGGAGCCGGTGACGGCGGAGTGGGTGGCCAAGGTCATCGAGCGCGAGCGCCCCGATGCCCTGCTGCCGACCATGGGCGGACAGACCGCGCTCAATGTCGCCATGAAGCTGGCCGAGGACGGCACCCTGGCCCGGTTCGGGGTCGAATTGATCGGGGCCAATGAGCGGGCCATCCGGATCGCGGAGGACCGCCAGGAGTTTGCCCAGGCCATGCGCCGGATCGGATTGGCCACGCCCCCAGGGCGTACCATCACCACGCTCGAGGATGGACTGGCCGTGGTCGAAGAGGTCGGTTACCCGGCCATCATCCGGCCGTCCTTTACGCTGGGCGGCAGTGGTGGCGGGATCGCCTACAATCGCGCCGAATTCGAAGCCCAGGTCCGCAGGGGGCTGGAACTGTCGCCGGTGGGGTCGGTGCTGGTGGAGCAGAGCATCATCGGGTGGAAGGAGTACGAGCTCGAGGTCTTGCGGGACGGTGCCGACAATGTGGTGATCGTCTGCTCGATCGAGAATCTCGACCCGATGGGGGTCCACACCGGCGACTCGATCACCGTGGCGCCGGCCATGACCCTGACCGACCGTGAGTACCAGGTCATGCGCGATGCGGCCATCCGGATCATTCGTGAAGTGGGTGTGGCTGCCGGTGGCTGCAATATCCAGTTCGCAGTGAGTCCGGTCGACGGCACCCAGTTCGTCATCGAGATGAACCCGCGGGTGTCCCGCTCCTCGGCGCTGGCCTCCAAGGCCACCGGCTTTCCGATTGCGCGGATCGGAACCAAGGTGGCGGTCGGCTACACGCTCGACGAATTGCCCAACGACATCACCAAGACCACCCCGGCCTCATTCGAGCCGGTGCTCGATTACGTGGTGGTCAAGGTGCCCCGCTTTGCCTTCGAGAAATTTCCCGCCGCCGACCCCCGGCTGACCACTCAGATGAAGTCGGTTGGCGAATCGATGGCCATCGGCCGGACGTTCAAGGAGGCGTTTCAGAAGGCGCTGCGGGCGCTCGAGATCGACCGGCCCGGCTGGACCATCGGGTCCACACCCGCTGAGGATCGGGTGGCCGACGTCAACGTCGAGACGCTGCGCGCCGCCATCCGCACCCCGACCCCCGAGCGGATCTTTCAGGTCAAGCGGGCGTTGCTTGCCGGGATCGGCGTCGAGGAAATCTCCGAGCTGACTGGCATCGACCTCTGGTTCACGAGCCAGCTAGCCGAACTGGTGCAGGCCGAGCGCGAGTGGACCACCGCCACCGCCGGTGACGATCGCAGCCAGGCAGCCGCGCTGCGGCGGATGAAACGGATGGGCTTCTCCGATCGCCAGCTGGCCGAGATGCGGGGCGTGCCGGAGCCCGAGCTGCGCGCCCTGCGCCACCGGCTTGGCATTCGGCCTGCCTACAAGACGGTGGACACCTGCGCCGGCGAATTTCCCTCGGCCACGCCGTATCTGTACTCCTGCTACGATGAGGAAACCGAGGTGGTGGCCAGCCCGCGGGAGTCGGTGATGATCCTGGGCAGCGGCCCCAACCGGATCGGCCAGGGCGTGGAATTCGACTACTGCTGCGTTCGCGCGGCGCTGGCGTTCCGCGACCTTGGCTACCGGACCATCATGGTCAACTGCAACCCCGAGACTGTCTCGACCGACTTCGATATCTCCGACGCGCTGTACTTCGAACCGCTGACACTCGAGGATGTGCTCGAGATCATTCACGTCGAGAAGCCGATGGGCGTTGTGGTACAGCTCGGCGGTCAGACGCCGCTCAAGCTGGCCAAGGGGCTGGAAGCGGTCGGAGTCAGGATTCTCGGCACCAGCCCGGAGGCTATCGACGCTGCCGAGGATCGCAAGCGGTTCGAAGCCCTGGCGCGGGAACTGGGCGTCAACCAGCCGCCGTCCGGCACCGCCATGCTGCTCGAGGAGGCGCTCTCGGTCGCGGCCCGGATCGGCTATCCGGTGCTGGTCAGGCCGTCCTACGTCCTCGGCGGCCGTGGCATGCAGATCGTCTACGACAATGAATCGCTGGCCGACTACTTCACCAAGGCGCTGCGGGTGGCGCCGGGGCACCCGGTCCTGATCGACCACTTCCTGGAAGATGCATTCGAGGCCGACGTAGATGCCATCTGCGACGGCACCCGGTGCGTCATTGGCGGCGTGATGCAGCATATCGAGGATGCCGGCATTCACTCCGGGGATTCGGCCTGCGTGCTGCCGCCGTACCTGATCGACGACGAACTGGTCGAACAGATGAAAGCCCATACTCGCGCCTTTGCGCTCAAGCTGGGCGTGATCGGCCTGATCAACGTGCAGTACGCCATCAAGAATGGCGTGGTGTATGTGCTGGAGGTCAATCCGCGCGGCTCCCGCACCATTCCGTTCGTGGCCAAGACTACTGGCGTCCCGCTGGCCAGCATGGCCGCCGCAGTCATGGTGGGGCGGACGCTCGATGCGCTGGGACTGCAGGACGATCCGGCCCACCCCTACGTCGCGGTCAAGGAAGCGGTGTTCCCGTTCAGCAAATTTCCCGGCGTCGACCTGGTGCTGGGGCCGGAAATGCGCTCGACCGGTGAGGTCATGGGCATCGCGGACTCGTTCGGAATGGCCTTTGCCAAGGCGCAAATCAGCGTCGACGGGGCACTGCCGCTGCAGGGCAAGGTCTTCGTCACCGTCAACGACGATGACAAAGCCAATGCGGTGCCGATTGTGCGGCGGCTGCATGAAATGGGGTTTGAGGTGCTGGCCACCGAGGGCACCGCGCGCCACCTGCGGAGCCGCGGTATTCCGACCAGGCGCGTTCTCAAGGTGTACGAGGGGCGGCCCAACGCGATTGACCTGCTGCTCTCCGGCGAAATCCAGCTGCTGATCAACACCCCGCTCGGCAAATTGACCCAGCAGGATGATTACCAGATCCGCCAGGCCGCGCTGCAGCACCGGGTGCCTTACACCACGACCCTCTCGGCCGCGTCGGCGGCCTGCGATGCCATCATCGCGCTGCGGAGCCGGGTCGGCAGCGTTCGGTCGCTGCAGGAATGGCACGAGCTCAGCCGCGAGTTCGCGGCCCAGGAGGCGCGTTGACCGCTCGCGACCCCGGGTTTGTCGCCCGGTTGAAGGAGCGGGTGCGGGGCGAGGTCCGTGAAGCGGAAGTGCTGGCGCGCTACTCGACCTACCGGATCGGCGGACCAGCCACGGTGTTGCTGGCCGCCGACCCGGCTGATGTCGAAGCGGCGCTAGCCGTGGTCCGCGACTTCGGTGCGCCCTACCTGGTGCTTGGCCTGGGATCCAACGTGTTGCTGCCGGACGACGGCCTCGGGGCCCTCGTCATCCGGATGGGCAAGGGCATCGATCGAGCGGAATCCGACGGGGCCATCTGGCGGCTCGGTGCCGGTCTCCCTGCGCCGCTGGCAGCCCGGAAAACCGCCGAGGCGGGGTGGGGCGGACTGCACAAGATGGTCGGGGTTCCGGGCTCGGTCGGCGGGGGAGTATTCATGAATGCCGGGTGTCACGGCGCCAGCTGGTCCGATGTGGTCCGCAGCGTGACCGTGGCCCTGGCGGGCGGTGGTATCGAAGTCCGGCCTCGGCACGATCTGCAGTTTGGCTATCGGCGGAGCGGGCTCGAGGGGGCGGTGGTACTCGAAACCGAAGTCGAGCTCCAGGCGGAGCCGGCGGCCCGGCTGACCGAAGAGGTCAACGACCTGTTCCGCTGGCGCCAGGAGGGCACCCCATTCAACCGGCCCTGCTGCGGAAGCGTGTTCCAGAACCCGGCCCAGGCCCCGGCCGGAGCCGATGGCCGTCCGATGACCGCGGGGCGGCTGATCGAATCAGCCGGACTCAAGGGCTACCGTGCGGGCGGCGCGGAGGTCTCGACTCTCCATGCCAACTACATCATCAATACCGGCGGGGCTACCGCTGGCGACGTCCGCCGCGCCATCGACGAAATCCGGGCCGCCGTGCTGACCCGGTTCGGAGTTCGGCTTGAAACCGAAGTGAAGCTGATCCGGGCTGACGGCACCGCCCTGCCTGCCTCCGGCCATCCGGGCCACTGAGCCCCAGGAACCGATGAGCGATTTCTTCGTCCATGCCTCGAGCTTTATCGATGCCGGCGCCGTCATCGGCGCCGGCACCAAGATCTGGCATTTCAGCCACATCATGGCCGGTGCCGTGATCGGGGAGCGCTGCAACCTAGGCCAGAATGTGGTGGTCATGTCGGGAACCAGGCTGGGCAACAATGTGAAGGTCCAGAACAACGTGTCGATCTACGAGGGGGTCATCCTCGAGGACGATGTGTTCTGCGGACCCAGCTGCGTCTTCACCAACGTGATGAACCCGCGCAGTCATGTGTCCCGAAAGCACGAGTACCGGGAAACCCGGGTCGGGCGCGGGGCCTCCATTGGTGCCAATGCCACCATCCTCTGCGGGGTCACGCTGGGTCAGTACGCCTTCGTCGGGGCCGGGGCAGTAGTCACCCGGGACGTACCGGCCTTTGCGCTGGTGGTCGGCACCCCGGCCCGGCAGCTCGGCTGGATGTGCCAGTGCGGCGAGCGGCTGCTGGTGCCGGAAGGGTCGGCGCGGTGTGGGGTCTGTAGTGCGTCCTATCGTGAAGTGGGAGCGGAGCTTACGATGATTGACCCACCCTCGCGCATCGACTAGTTTTGTGGCTTGTCAGGAGCCATGGCGCCTGGGCCGGGTTGGGGCGGGCGCTGCTTCTTTCCGATATTTTTCCTGAACTGTTGAGGCAGGCCGTGAAGGTCCCGATGCTCGATCTGGTCGCGCAGCACGCATCGATCCGCGATGACGTGCTCCAGGCCGTGACCGCGGTTGTCGAACGCCAGGGCTTCATCATGGGTGCCGAGGTGGTGGCGCTGGAAGAGGCGGTCGCCAAACTCAGCCAGACCCGCTTTGCCATCGGCTGTGCCAGCGGCACTGATGCCCTGCTGTTACCCCTCCGGGCCCTCGGGCTCAAGCCGGGCGATGAGGTCATCACGCCCTCGTTCACCTTCTTTGCCACCGCCGGTGCCGTTCACAACGCCGGCGCCCGTCCGGTCTTCGTCGATATCGAGCCCGATAGCTATAACATCGACCCGGCCGCCATCGAAGCGGCCATCACTCCGCGTACCCGCGCCATCATCCCGGTTCACCTGTTCGGCCAGATGGCGGCGCTGGAT
>JBEPVA010000190.1:0-7671 GCA_041691295.1 Gemmatimonadota bacterium | reverse complement strand
GGCCTGCTGGCCGACGGCCATGTCCTGCTGGAGGGAGTGCCAGGTCTGGCCAAGACGCTCGCAGTCAGGACGCTGGCCAGTACGATCAGCTGTGGCTTCCACCGGATCCAGTTCACCCCCGACCTGCTGCCGGCGGATCTGCTGGGCACCCGGATCTACAATCAGAAAAGCGGCGAGTTCACCGTCGAGCGCGGGCCGGTCTTCACCAACATCGTCCTGGCCGACGAGATCAACCGGGCGCCAGCCAAGGTCCAGAGCGCCCTGCTCGAAAGCATGCAGGAAAAGCAGGTCAGTATCGGCAGCGAGACCTTTGCCCTGCCCGAGTTGTTCCTGGTCCTGGCCACCCAGAACCCGATCGAGCACGAGGGCACCTATCCCCTGCCCGAGGCCCAGGTCGATCGGTTCATGTTCAAGCTGGTGGTGACCTATCCCGATCGATCCCAGGAGCTCGAGGTTCTCGAGCGCATGACGGGGCAGGCCGATCCAGTGATCAGGGCGGTACTGACTCCGGAAGCGGTATTGAAGATCCGTGAGCAGGTCCGGCAGGTCTACGTCGATCAGCGGATCAAGGAGTACGTCCTCGACCTGGTCGCCGCGACCCGCACCCCCAAAGCCGTCGGGCTCGCGGACCTGACGCCGCTGATCGAGTATGGCGCCTCCCCCCGCGGCGGGATCTTCCTGATCCGTGCGGCCAAGGCGCTCGCCTTTCTGGATGGCCGTGGGTACGTCACTCCCGACGACATCAAGGACCTGGCCTACGACGTCCTCCGTCACCGCCTGATCCTGACCTACCGCGCTGATGCCGAAGGAGTGACCTCCGATACGATCATCGGCCGAGTGCTCGAGTCCGTACGGGTGCCATGAGCGATCAGGAGGTCATGCAGGAGGTCAACCGGCTCGAGATCACGACTCGCCACCTGGTCAGGGATATCCTGGCCGGCCAGTATCTCAGCGTATTTCATGGCCGCGGAGTCGAGTTCTCCGAAGTCCGTGAGTACCAGCCCGGCGACGACGTCCGGTCCATCGACTGGAACGTGACCGCCCGGCTGGGATCCGCCTACATCAAGCGCTACATCGAGGAGCGGGCTCTCACCGTGATGTTCGTGGTGGACCTCAGCGCCTCGCGCCGCTTCGGCACCCGGGGACGCACCAAAGGCGACCTCGCGACTGAGGTCTGCGCCGTCCTGGCGCTGGCTGCCGCCCGCAATCATGACCGGGTTGGCGCCCTGTTCTTCACCGACCGGGTGGAGCAGTATCTCGCACCGCGCCAGGGCCGCCGCCAGGCGCTCCGGATGATCAGTGAACTGCTCACCATGGACCCCAAGGGTTCCGGCACCGATCTGAACGCCGCGCTCGAGTACCTCGAACCGGCGCTCCGCCGGCGCACGGTCTTGTTCGTGGTTTCCGATTTTCTGACTGAGCGATTCGAGGGCGCCCTCGCGCGAGCGGCCCAGCGACACGACGTCATCCCGCTGCAACTGTTCGATCCGCGGGAGCGTGAGTTGGTGCCGGCCGGGCTGATGACGTTCTGGGACGAGGAAAGCGGCGACTGGCAAGTCATCGATACCGACAGCCTGGCCACCCGCAGCCGTTATTGCGAACAGATGGCCGAACTCGACGATGGGCTGGCCAGGACGCTGCGGACCCGCGGCATCGACCTGGTCCGGCTGCAGACCGATCGCAGCTACGCCGAGCCGCTGATCGCCTTTTTCCGGGCCCGCGAACGGAGAATGAGCCGGTGAAGTCGGGGACCTGGCTGGCGCTGTCACTGCTGCTCACACTGGCCACGGTGCGACCGGCTGCGGCGCAGATGTCGGACCAGTCCTTTGAGGTCACCAGCCAACCTGAGAGCGTCACCGTTGGCGACACCGTCACCCTGCATCTCCGGCTCCGGCTGAGCGAACGGGACCTGCTGTTCGATACCCTGCCCGTGCCCGTGGGGCCGCGGGACCGGGGAGTTCAGATCCTGTCGATTTCCCGGCTGACCCGCGGGAAGGATCGAGCCTGGTCCGGTGAAGCCAAGGTGGCCTACTTCCGCCCCGGCAAGCAGGCACTGCCCAACTTCGGGGTCGCCTTTGCGCGGGTGGTGGCCGGCGTGGAGCGGGCGGTATTCAGCAGTGAGAACGGCACCATCGAGATCATCCCGACCCTGCCAGCCGGAGACCAGCCGCTCAAGGACATCAAGCCGATCGAGCACAGCCCCGCTCCGGTATGGCCGTGGCTGATTACTCCACTGGTCGTCCTGGCTGCCGCGCTCGCTGCCAGGCGGATTCGCCGGCCCCGGCTCACTCCAGAAATCGAAGTGCCGGCCGAACCGCACCCGGTTCACGATCCGGTGGGGTCGGCGCTGGACCGGTTGCGCGCCATCGAAGCGGAGCACTGGCTCGAGCAGGGCCAGCTCGCTCGGCACTACGAAGCGGTGGCGAATGTGGTGCGTGACTACCTGGCCGAAGCGGAGCGAACCCCGGCTCGTGAACTGACCAGCACCGAATTGATGCGGCAACTGCGGCAGCGATCGGCGCCGAGCGAGGCACTGGCCCGCTGCCGCCGCGTGCTCGGTGAAGCGGACGCCGTGAAGTTTGCGGCCGTGCTGCCGGGCGCGACGGAATCAATCGAGTACCTGATCGCCGCCCGGAACCTGATCTCCGAGTGGCCCGCCGGACGGAATGGGGACACTCATGCGGCTGGCTGATCCCTGGGTGCTCCTGCTGCTCATCGTGCCGGTGGGGCTGTTGCTCCGGCGCTGGTGGCTGGCCCGGAGGAACCCTCCGCTCGAGCGAATTGCCCTGCCTACCCTGCGATTCCTGGCCGGGACCACGGCCACTCGACGGGTTCGCTGGCGCTCGCTGCCGCTGGTGTCGGGTTCGATTGGACTCGGTTTGGTGTGCGTGGCCCTGGCCCGGCCGCAACAGGTCGGCGAGATCAAGAACGAGCACACCCAGTCACGCAACATCATGATCGTGCTCGACATCTCGAGCAGCATGAAGTCGCCGGACTTCCAGCCCGGCAACCGGCTGACCGTGGCGCGGGGCATCATTTCCCAATTCGTCCGTCACCGCCAGGGCGACCTGCTGGGCCTCGTCATCTTCTCAGGCAAGGCCTTTCTCCAGGCTCCCCTCGGCCCTGACACCGAGATCCTGGGGCAGATCATCGATCAGGTGGAACTGGGAAGTCTGCCCGACGGAACTGCCATCGGAACCGCGCTGACTCTCGGGCTGAGCCAGCTCAAGGATCTTCCCCCCAAGGCCAGCGCCGTCATCCTGGTGACCGATGGCGCCAACAACACCGGCGAGCCGACTCCGCTCTCGGCGGCGGAAGCGGCCCGCGCGCTGGGCATCAAGATCTACGCGGTGGGGCTCAGCGCCATTGATACCACCACCCGCAAGGATGGATACATCTGGCGGATGGGGCGCGAGGGCGATCGCCTGCTGGCCTCCGATGAAGCCATTCTCCGGCGACTGACCTCCAGGACCGGCGGCGAATATTTCCGGGCCACCGACTCCGAGATCTTCACGTCCATCATGAACAAGATCGACCCGCTGGAACGCACCGACGTCGAGATCGCCCAGCTGCATGATTACCACGAGCTGTATTCGGACTTCCTGATTCCCGGCCTGCTGCTGCTGGTGTTGCAGTCCGTCCTGTCCGCCACCTGGCTGCGGTCACAGGGCTGAGACCATGAACTTCGTCTATCCGCTCGTACTTCTACTGCTGGTGCTGCTCATCCCGGCCTGGCAATTCCTGGTCGGAGCCGAGCGGGAGCGCCGGCGGCGGCTGGCGGATTTCGGGGATCCGGTGCTGCTGTCGCGCAGTTCACGGCTGCCCGATCCGGTGCTCCGCGAACGCCGGATCCATCTCCGGCTCTGGGCTGCCGCTCTCGTGATCGTGGCGCTGGCCCGCCCGCAGGTGGGAGAACGGCCGAGTACCCTGCCTCATTCGGGCCGTGACCTGCTCGTCCTGCTTGATATTTCCCGCTCGATGGGCGCCGCGGACATGGCTCCCAGCCGGATGGCCGCGGCCAAGCTGGCCGCGACCAACCTGCTGTCGGCCCTGCCAGGTGACCGGGTTGGGTTGATCGTGTTCGGCGGCAACGCATTCCTCCAGCTGCCGCTGGTGCAGGATCATGCGGCCTTCCAGCTCTTCCTCGAGGCGGCGTCGAACGAATACCTCTACGATCCGTCGACCGACCTGTCGCAGGCGCTGAAGACCGCACTGGCCACCTTCGAGCATGAAGGCAGCCACGGCTCCCGGGCCATCGTAGTGCTGTCTGACGGAGAGACCCAGCCGGAGGCGGTCGAAGATATCACGCCAAAGCTGCAGCAGGAAAGGATTCCGGTCATCGCGATTGGCCTGGGCACCCCGGAAGGCGCGCCGGTTCCGGCTGACACCAGCGAGGCGCCAGAAAAGTGGCACCGCGATCACATTGGACGGGTGGTCAACTCCCGTCTCGAGGAAGGGGTGCTGGTCAGGCTGGCCCGGGAAACCGGTGGCGCCTATCTCCGCTGGCGCGATGGCCAGGGGATGGGGGCCCTGCTCGACCGGATCAAGAAGATCGAGGTCCGAACCCTCAGCGATGCTCCGGGCACTACCGAGCATGCCGATCGATTCCAGTGGCCGCTGGCATTAGCCATTGCCCTGCTGCTCTATGAAATGCTGCTCACGCTGCTGCCGTCCTCCAGGCCCGCCAGAAAAATCCGGGGCCCGGCAGCGCCTGCGTTACTGACCATCGCCGCGATCGTCGTGACTTCCGCAACGCTGGCCGGGTGCTCCGCCGCCACACTGGAGGCCCGACGCGGTGAGAAGCTGTACCTGCAAGACAAGTTCCGGGAAGCCTTCGTCGCCTTTGACAAGTCGGTCCAGTCCGGCTCCGGCAGCGTGGTCGAGTATGACGCGGCCAACGCGCTGTACCGGATGAGTCAGTACCAGAACGCCATCAAGCGCTACCAGAATGTGCCCGACGACTCGACTCGGCTCTACCGCGCCGCCCGGTTCAACCTTGGCAATGCGTACGTGCGGGCCGCCGAAGAGGCCGACGAAAATGCCCGGGATCAGCCGCTCCGCCTGGCAGTGAGCGCATTCGAGGAAGTGCTGCGAATGGATCCGCACGACGTGGAGGCCAAGTGGAATCTCGAGCTGGCACTGCGGCGCCTGGGCGATCAGTCGGGCGACGGCTCACCCAACCGGGGCCGGCGGGCGGACTACGGCCGAGGGACCATGGATGATCCCAACAAGGAAGGGAATGACCAGGCGGTGGTTGGTGCCATGGCCGGCGGCGGGTATGGGTCGGTCGAGGGCGAGTCTGCCAAGGAACTCACCGAGCAGCAGGCACGGAGGCTGCTCGAAGCGGTGGCGCGTGAACAGCTGCAGACCCATGAGGGGCGGCCGAACCGCAAGGGAAAGGCGGGGGGGAAGGACTGGTAGTGGGGGGCAGCGGGGCGGAGTGGGCAGGGGGGCAGTCAGTCAGTAGGGCAAGACCGCCCGCGACATACCGACCATTTCATCAATCCGAACCTGGCCGATCACACAAATTCGCCAATCTGGTTCATGCCCGCCCGGTTCGACTGAAAAACAATAGGGGCCGTGGAATCGGACTCCACGGCCCCCCAGCCCCCCTGCCCGGCTTCTATCCTACCAGCGATAGTGTGCGAACGCCCGGTTGGCCTCGGCCATCCGGTGGGTGTCTTCCTTCTTCTTGATAGCGTTGCCCTCGCCCTTGGAGGCCAGGATGAACTCGGCCGCCAGCCGCTCCTGCATGGTCTTCTCGGAGCGGGACCGGGCAAACTCGATCAGCCAGCGCATGGCGAGCGCGGTACGGCGCTCGGGGCGGACTTCGACCGGCACCTGGAGCGAGGCCCCACCGACGCGGCGGCTCTTCACTTCGAGGGCGGGCTTGACGTTGTTGACGGCGGCCTTGAAGACGGTCACGCCGGGCTGGCCGGTGCGCTCTTCGATCAGGTCCATGGCCTTGTAGAAAATGCCCTCAGCCAGGCTCTTCTTGCCCTGATACATCAGGCTGTTCACGAACTTGGAAACCGTTTGGCTGTCGTAGCGCGGATCGGGCGGCACCGGCCGCTTTACGGCTGACTTGCGGCGGCTCACTTCTTACCTCCCTTGGCCGGCGCGGCCCCGGCGGCACCAGCGGCCTTGGGCCGCTTGGCGCCGTACTTGGAGCGCGACCGGCGGCGATCGTTGACGCCGGCGCTGTCCAGCGTGCCCCGGACGATGTGATAGCGAACGCCCGGCAGGTCCTTCACGCGGCCGCCCCGGATCAGGACGATCGAGTGTTCCTGGAGATTGTGACCTTCGCCGGGGATGTAGGCCGTGACCTCGAAGCCGTTGGTCAGCCGGACGCGGGCCACCTTGCGGAGCGCCGAGTTGGGCTTCTTGGGAGTCGTGGTGTAGACGCGGGTGCAGACGCCACGCTTGAGCGGGTTCTGCTTCAGCGCCGGCGCCTTGTTCTTCCGCTCGACGGACTTCCGGCCGTGCCGGACAAGCTGATTGATGGTCGGCATATCCCTGACGTATGAGCCCAGAATGAACCAGCCCCGGAAATTCCGGGGCAGACTTGCAAAGATAGAGTGCGTTCCAGCAAAGGTCAACCAACTGGGTACCGCGTGAGGAGATGGGCAGGTTCGGTCGGGGTTTATTCGGGCATGGGACTGGCCCTTGAACCGATGGACCGACGGTAGGGAGACCTCTCCAGGCCTCACAAAAAAAGCGCCCGGGAACCGTCCCGGGCGCTTCCTTGTCTTGCACCTCAGATCCTACAGCTCATCGTCCTCGGCCCCGACCAGCGCCGGTGCCGGAACGGCCACCGGGGTTGGAGCTCCGACCGCTTCCGGCGGTGCCGGCGGCGGTGCCTCGTAACCAGGAGGCGGCGTGACTTCGATCTCGGCGTACCGGTAGATCCCTGATCCGGCCGGGATGAGGTGTCCGATGATGATGTTCTCCTTGAGGCCGAGGAGGTCGTCCTTGGCGCCACGGATCGCGGCATCGGTGAGTACCCGGGTGGTTTCCTGGAAGGAAGCCGCCGAGATGAACGACTGGGTCGTCAAGCTGGCCTTGGTGATGCCGAGCAGGACGGGCTCGGACTGGGCCGGGCCACCCTTCCGCTTGGTCACCCGCTCGTTCTCCTCGCGGAATGACAACTTGTCCACCGTCTCGCCTTCGAGGAAATCGGTATCGCCGGGCTCGCTGACGCGGACCTTCTGCAGCATCTGGCGCACGATCACGCCAATGTGCTTGTCGCTGATCCGCACGCCCTGCAACCGGTAGACTTCCTGCACTTCGTTGAGCAGATATTCCTGCACCGCGCGCGGGCCCTTGATCCGCAGGATGTCGTGCGGATTGACCGGCCCTTCGGTCAGGCGGTCACCGGCACGGACCCGGTCACCCTCGTGGACCCGGAGATGCTTGCCTGCGGGCACTTCATACAGCTGGGCTTCGGCGGTCTCGGTCGGCTCGCCGATCGGGTAGACGTAGATCTCGCGCTTGCCGCGCTTGATCTCGCCGAACTTGACCGTCCCGTCGATCTCGGCAATCGTGGCCGGATCCTTCGGCCGTCGGGCTTCGAACAGCTCGGCGATCCGGGGCAGGCCGCCCGTGATGTCGCGGGTCTTGTAGGCCTGCCGCGGAATCCGGGTGACCGTCACGCCCTTCACCACCGTGACC
>JBEPVA010000189.1:0-7730 GCA_041691295.1 Gemmatimonadota bacterium | reverse complement strand
GGGTCGAGAAGGTCGAGAAGGTCGAGAAGGTCGAGAGGGTCGAGGGTCGAGGGTCGAGGGTCGAGCGTCGAGGGTCGGGGGTCGGGGGTCGGGGGTCGAGCCGAAGCTACCGCGGTACGCGGCACGCGGAACCTTTCAATCTCAACCTGGAGTCGTTTACGGGGCGAGAGCGTTCAGCTGCCGGAACCCATCGAGCATATCGATGTCATAGAGTGAAGTGCCGACCAGCTGCACGCCCCAGGTATAGGTACCCTGGGCTCCACCTGGCAGGACATGGCCGATTTCCCGGGCGCCGAGGTCACCGCTGAGGGTGCCCGAGACGTCGATCGCCACGACGCCGGCATTGTAGTAGGCTGCATACAGGATCTGCCGCCCCTCATCCATCCAGAAGTTGTGGGGGCCGGCCCCCTCGCGATGGAAAAACGCAACCTCGGCGGGGTGGAGCAGGTCGGATACGTCGAGGACGTGAATATCCCCGGACGAAGTGCTGCCCACCGAGCCCGGTCCCTCCTGCCCTACAAACAGGTACTGCTTCGAATCCGCCGGCCCCCAGAACCACCAGCCGTTGTGCGCCTGCCCCCCGGACGTGGCGATGGTGCTGATCGCCTTGGGATTCGTCGGGCTGCCGCCCTTGACCCCATTGCCGACGTCGTACAATTCCACCCCGGTGTTCCAGGCAAACAGGAACGCGATTCCGCCGCGAACGAAAGTGTCGTGCAGGCCATAGTTGGCCGGCACCGGCACCGTGGCCGCCAGCACGATGGTGTCGGAGGCCAGCTGGGACAGGTCGAACACCATCAGGGCGGGTGCACCGGGATTTTTGGCCGTAAAGGCGTACAGCTTCCCGTCCAGGACGGCCAGCGTCGAGGTATGCAGCCCGGCGGCCACCAGGTACCTCGCGACGAAGGCCGGGTGCGCCGGGTCAGTCAGCCGGTAGACATACAGCCCCTCCTGGTTGCCACCTTCCGTGCTGGCCACCAGCCATTGCCCGTCGTCGCTGACCTGCAGGTCGCTGAGTGTGATGGTTCCCCGGATGACCACCGAGTCTCCCCGGGTCGGGGCGCCGGTGCCATCGAGGTGAAACACCGCGATGCTGGCGCCCAGCGTGTCCACCCCGGCGGTGCGCGGGAACCAGTTCCAGCTCCCGGTGTAGGCATAGTCCCCGTGGACGGTCAGGTCCGAACTGTAGCGCTGCTCGACGTTGTTCCCGCCGGCAATTGATGCAATCGACCCGATGGCAGTCTCCTCGAAGTAGGCCGTGTCTGCGCCTCCCTCGACCGTCGCACCGATGACATTGAGTCCATAGTTCGCGCCCATATGGTACTGCACCCTGGACTGCCCGTGCGCATCGGTGGCCTGCGCACTGGCCGACGGCGCGCCATCCCCGACGGTCACGAACCAGTGCACCGTGGCACCGGCCACGGGATGGGCACTATCGGAGTTGACCTCGACGACCAGGTCCTGCCCCGTGGTGCCATTCCGGAAGGCGGTCTGGTGATCCCCGGACAGGACCGTGAGCCCAGCGCCTGTGCTGGTTACCGGTTCCGATCCTCCACCGCAGGACACGGCGCCGGCGGCGAACAGGAGGCACAACGCGCTCGACACGCGGGAGTGGATTGGTTTCATAGTCTGTATCATTTCATCAGGTGAGTCATCTGGGTATCTGCGACGCCCTGCCCGGCGGTGACCCCGTACCGCCCCATCCGATGCCCCTGCATTCGCCAGTTCAGCCGCACCGCCGTGGTCAGCCGCCAGAAACTATCCCCGCCATAAATGAGCTGCGGATCGTAGATCCCGCCGCCCAGCTTCCGAACTCTGGCGTACGAAACCTCCACGAACGGTTCGATCCCGAGCCGGCGAGTCGAGCCCAGCTCGACCCCATAGCCGGCGGTGTGCACCGACCAGCGGCTGGAGCCGATGATGGAGTTCTCCAGGTGCGGCCGTACCCCGCGGAAGGGATTCTGGGTCCGGCTTTCCTCCGGCCGGTCGGTATTCTCGTATCGATAGTAGGGACGCTGTCGGCCCCCGGACCATGCACTCTCGATCAGCCAGCTGCGGAACGTGAAGAACCCGTCGAACTCGCTGTTGTGAGCCCACTCACCCAGCAGGTACCCGCGGCCGCCGAGCAATGGCCGCTCAACCCGGACCGACGCACTCCACTTGTAGTTGTCGCTGCCGGCCCCAGGCCGGTGTTCGGGACTCTTGACCACCGCGTGGGACCCCTGCAGTTCGACCCCCTCGATCGGGTGGATCAGCAATCGAATGGAGCGGGAGTCTCCGAACCGCGACAGGTTGGGCCACTGGGAGGGATTTTCCGGCTCGTCGCCGTTGAACAGTCCGGCTTCGAGCACCAGCGGCCGCCACTGTACTCCGGCAATCAGCACCGCCCGCTCCAGGATCTGCGACCAGTGATGATTGACCGGGAACAGTTCGGCCGGCCGGTTCATCGGATCGTCGGTGCCGTAGGGCGCGAAGCCCTTGCCCGCCGCCAGGCTGACATGTAGTCCGCCGGGCAGCGGGACCGCGCCAGACAGGATCAGTTCGTGGAAATAGGTATGGGGATGTCGCCGGTCGATGAACCCCTCACCCCAGAGGCCGGGGCCGAGTTCACCGTTGGGCATGGTGGCGCCTTCGAAATCGATGGCGCCCTCAAAGCGGAGCCGATCGCGCAGCGCTCCGGCCTGCAGCATCACGATCGGCTGGACCAGGTGGAACTCGTCGAGGCTGGCGCCGCGTGGCACCCGGCTCATCCAGGTATAGGCCGTGATGGCGGTGGCCGAGAGGAGGGCCCACGGCCGTCCGGACGGGGAATCGGCGTCTATCTCCATCGTCATCTGGGCCGCAGCACTGGCCGGCCCGAGCAGCAGGACCGTTGCCGCCAGTGAGGAAAGTCTCACCCCGCGCCGTCTCCGGCGGTCTCTGGCCTGAACGAGAGGCAGGCCGTGAAGTAGTCCCGCTGCATCCGCGAGATCCAGTCAATGCTGATCTGCTTGGGGCAAGCCTCCTGACACTCACCGTGCCAGGTGCACCCTCCGAACCCTTCCTGGTCCATCCGGTCCACCATGGCCACGGCCCGACGGGAACGCTCCGTCTGGCCCTGCGGCAGCATGCTGAGATGCCCCATCTTGGCCGAGGTAAAGAGCATGGCCGAGGCGTTGGGGCAGGCGGCGACGCAGGCGCCGCACCCGATGCAGGCGGCCGCGTCCATGGCCAGGTCGGCCGCGGATTTCGGGATTGGCAGCGCGTTGGCATCGGGCACTCCACCGGTCGATACCCCGATGAACCCGCCCGCCTGGATGATCCGGTCCAGCGCGCCGCGATCGACCACCAGATCCTTGACCACCCCGAATGCCCTGGCCCGCCACGGTTCCACCACGATCTCGGCCCCGTCGGCGAAGCTCCGCATGTGCAGCTGGCAAGTGGCCGTGCCCTTCATCGGTCCGTGGGCCACACCATCGATCATGACTCCGCAACTGCCGCAGATCCCCTCGCGGCAGTCATGGTCAAAGGCGATCGGCTCCTCTCCCCTGGCCGTGAGCCCCTCGTTGACCACGTCAAGCATTTCGAGGAATGACATGTCGGGGCTGACGTCGGGAACGTCATAGCGCACCAGGCGGCCGGAATCGCCGGCGGAACGCTGTCGCCAGACCTGCAGCGTGATATTCATCGGCCCCCCGACTCGTGACTCTCGACGCTCGACGCTCGACTCACTTGTAGCTCCGCTGCGCCAGGTGCACGTTCTCGAACTCGAGCGGCTCCTTGTTCAGCATCGGCGCCCGGCTCTCCCCCTGGTACTCCCACGCCGCCACATAGGCAAAGTGCTCATCGTCCCGCTCCGCTTCTCCGTCCGCGGTCTGGTGCTCAGTCCGGAAATGCCCGCCACAGCTCTCTTCCCGGTGCAGCGCATCAACGCACATCAGTTCAGCGAACTCCAGAAAGTCGGCTACCCGCCCGGCCCGCTCCAACGACTGATTGAGGTCGCTGCCGCTGCCGGGCACCGTCACATTGCGCCAGAATTCGTCGCGGATGGCGGGAATCCTGACTAGCGCTTCCTTGAGTCCCGCCGCATCGCGGGTCATGCCGCACTTGTCCCACATCAGCTTGCCCAGTTCGCGGTGGAACGAGTCAACCGACCGGCTGCCCTTGATCGACAGCAGCCGGCTTATCCTGGCTCGCACCGCCGCCTCGGTGGCGCGCACCTCCGGATGTTCCAGCGTGATCGGCTCTGATGGGGTCCGGGCCAGGTAATCGCCAATGGTGTACGGAATCACGAAGTACCCGTCGGCCAGTCCCTGCATCAGCGCGCTGGCGCCCAGCCGGTTGGCGCCGTGATCGGAGAAGTTGGCTTCGCCGAGGACATGGAGCCCCGGAATGCTGCTCATCAGGTTGTAGTCGACCCACAGGCCGCCCATCGTGTAATGCACCGCGGGATAGATCCGCATCGGCATCTGGTAAGGATCTTCATCGGTGATCCGCTGGTACATCTCGAACAGGTTGCCGTACCGCTCGCGGATCTTCTGCTCGCCGTAGCGCTGAATGGCGTCGCGAAAATCGAGATACACGCCGAGGCCAGTCTCACCGACGCCGCGGCCGCCATCGCAGGCCTCCTTGGCCGCCCGGCTGGCAATATCCCGCGGGCTGAGATTGCCGTAGCTCGGGTATTTCCGCTCGAGGTAGTAATCGCGCTCGGCATCGGGAATATCCCGGGGCGCACGCCGGTCACCCTGCTGCGTCGGCACCCACACCCGGCCGTCGTTGCGCAGCGATTCACTCATCAGGGTCAGCTTGGACTGATACTCGCCGCTGACCGGAATGCAGGTCGGATGAATCTGGGTGTAGCAGGGGTTGCCGAAGGCGGCGCCACGCTTGTAGGCGCGGAATCCGGCTGTGACGTTGCAGCCCTTGGCGTTGGTCGAAAGGTAGAAGACGTTGCCGTACCCACCGGTGGCCAGGATCACCACATCAGCCAGATGGGTGGTCAGCTCCCCGGTGATCAGATTCCGCACCACGATGCCGCGCGCCTTGCCGTTCACCACCACGAGGTCGAGCATTTCCGTGCGCGGGAACATCGTCACGGTGCCGGCCGCGATCTGGCGCTCCAGGGCCTGGTAGGCCCCGAGCAGCAGCTGCTGCCCGGTCTGGCCCCGGGCGTAGAAAGTCCGGCTGACCTGGGCGCCGCCGAAGGAACGGTTGGCCAGCAGGCCGCCGTACTCGCGGGCAAACGGAACCCCCTGGGCCACGCACTGATCGATGATATTGACGCTGATCTGGGCCAGCCGGTAGACGTTGGCTTCCCGGGAGCGGAAGTCGCCGCCCTTGATCGTGTCATAAAACAGCCGCCAGATGCTGTCGCCGTCATTCTGGTAGTTCTTGGCGGCGTTGATTCCGCCCTGGGCCGCAATGCTGTGGGCCCGCCGCGGGCTGTCCTGGAAGCAGAAGCAGTTCACGTTGTAGCCCAGCTCGCCCAGGGTGGCGGCGGCCGACGCGCCCGCCAGCCCCGAGCCCACCACGATGACGCTGTATTTCCGCTTGTTGGCGGGATTGACCAGCTTCATCTCGAATTTGTGATTGTCCCATTTCTCCGCCAGCGGGCCGGAGGGGACACGGGAATCCAGGTTCATCTCGCGAATCCGTTCAGAAAGCGTGACCAGTGAGAGGTGAGCAGTAAGAGGGGTACGTCGTTCCCTCTCACGTGTTACCTGTCACCTCTTACCTGATGGCTCCAGCCATGACACCGATCGGTATCGCCGCGAAGCCCAGCGCCACCAGCCCCGCCACGATCCGCATCAATCGCTGGCGGTCGGGATTCCACGACGGGTGCGACAGTCCCAGCGACTGGAACATCGCCGACCCGCCGTGATACAAATGCAGGCCGAGGCCCGCCATCGCGACGATGTAGAACCACGACACCACCGGATGTCCCTGGAACCCGGCCACGATGTTGTGGTACGGGTCGCCCTCGGCGAACGAGGGATGCACCGAGCCAAGCGTGAAGTGCAGCAGGTGGAAGATGATGAAGGCCAGCAACAGGACCCCACCCCAGCGCATGGTCCGGGAGGCAAGGGTGGCCGACTGCGGCACCTTGCGCTGGTATCCGACCGGACGCGCCGCCCGGTCCAGCAACGTCAGCTGGTACGCAGCCAGTACATGCAGGATCAGCGCCAGCAGCAGCACCCCGCGCGCCACCCACAGCAGTTCACCAGTACTATGCAGGAAGGCCGAGTAGGCGTTGATCTTGGTGGGGCCCTGATAGGACAGCAGGTTGGCCACGACATGGGTGACCAGGAATCCGATCAGGATGATTCCCGTCACCGCCATGATGATCTTCTTGCCAACAGTCGAGCGGTACAGCGCCAGGAGACGGTTCATGCGCCTCAGCCCAGCGCCTTCATGGTATCAACCACCGCCGCAGCCGACTTGTGCAACTCGGTCCGCTCGGCGGCGGTCAGGGTGACCTCGATGATCTTTTCCAGTCCGCCCCGTCCCAGCTTGCACGGGACCCCGCAGAACACATCCTTGAGCCCATACTCACCAGTCAACCACGCGCTGCATGGGAGGATCCGCTTCTTGTCCAGCGCAATGGCTTCGGCCATCTGCACCGCCGCGGCGCTGGGCGCGTAGTAGGCCGATCCGGTCTTGAGGAACGCCACGATCTCGGCCCCGCCATTGCGGGTGCGGGCCACGATCGCGTCGAGCTTGTCCTGGGCCAGCAGCTGGGTCACCGGAATGCCGGACACGCTGGTATAGGAAATCAGCGGCACCATGGTATCGCCGTGACCACCCAGTACCATGGCCTGGATATCCTCGACCGACACATTCATTGCCTCGGCCAGGAAGGCGCGGTAGCGCGCCGTGTCAAGCACACCGGCCATGCCGATGACTCGCTCGCGCGGGAAGCCGGTGGCCTTCATCGCGACGGCGCACATGACGTCCAGCGGGTTCGACACCACGATGATGATGCTGTCCGGCGCCACCCGCTTGATCTCCTTGCCCACCGACTCGACAATCCCGGCGTTGGTCTTGACCAGGTCATCCCGGCTCATCCCCGGCTTTCGGGCGATCCCGGCGGTGACGATGAACAGTTCAGAGCCGGCCGCCGCATCATAGTTGCTGGCCCCGATGACGCGGGTGTCGAAACCTTCGATCGGGGCCGACTGCCACTGATCGAGGCCCTTGCCCTGCGGCACGCCGTCCACCACGTCCACCATGACGACCGTACGGGCCAGGTTCTTTTCGGCCACGCGCTGGGCGGCGGTGGCACCGACATTTCCGGCGCCGACGACTGTGATCTTATTGAGCATGTCTGGTTGGGTTAGAGATGACGAAAACTACCGTCGCTATTGGACTTGGGCAACATGGAGCAGGGCCCCGAAGCACCATGGCAAGGGGCCGCGGATGAACGCGGAGGAGCACGGATCGTCCCGAGCGCCGCCGAAGAACAGCACTCGGGGCAGTCAGTCGACTAGCCTCCGGATCGCTTGAGCCGATCTGATGTTTGCTGTCCAAAAACAATGCGGACCTGACTGCGAGCAGGGATGATCGGATAGATCACGGAACCATCCGTGTTCGTCCGTGGCTGTTCCCCCCGGATTGCGCGGCTATCGACGACTCCGTTTACGCGGTCCTCTCCGTGATGGCCTGGGACGGCCGTTGGTCTCCGCCGCGGCCGGGGCGGCATGTTCCAGCGTCGGATCGTGAGGCACGCCGAGCTGGCGGAGGCCTTCGTATAG
>JBEPVA010000188.1:0-7797 GCA_041691295.1 Gemmatimonadota bacterium | reverse complement strand
TACCTATTCACCGGTGCCCATCGCATGAGCAAGCGCCGCCTCGGCCTCTCGACCATCGCGATCCACGGCCAGCCGCACAAGCGGCCGGACTGGACGCCGGTGATGACGCCGATCTACCAGAGCAGCACCTTCACCAATCCGGTCGGCTCCGACGAAACGGTGATGTATTCGCGGTACGGCAACAATCCCAACCAGACCGCGGTGGCCGGCCGGTACGCGCAACTCGAAGGAGCCGAGGCCGCGATCTTCGTCGGCAGCGGAATGGGAGCCACGGCCCTGGCACATCTGGCGGTGCTCCGCCCCGGCGATCACCTGGTGTCGAGCTCCTGGATCTATGGCGGGACCAAGCGGCTGTTCGACGAGGAGCTGGCCCGGTTCGGGATCGAGGTCACGTACGTGCCGCCCGACCAGCCCCGGCTCTGGAAGAAGTCGTGCCGCAAGTCCACCCGGGCACTGTTCGTCGAGACCCCAACCAATCCGCTGATGCGGGTGCTGGACCTGACCCCGATGTCCCGGGTGGCCGAGGAATTCGGCCTGGCACTGCTGGTGGACGCCACCTTTGCCAGCCCGATCAACTTCCGGCCGCTGGAGCACGGCGCCGACATCGTGATCACCAGTGCCACCAAGTACCTCAATGGTCACAGCGACGTGATTGCCGGGGCGGTGGCCGCCTCGACCTCGATCATCGATGAAGTCACACGGCTGATGACCCTGTGGGGCCAGGCCATCGACCCCCACGCCGCCTGGCTGGTCGACCGTGGCATGCGCACACTCGGCGTCCGGATGGCCCGGCACAACGAGAACGGCATGGCCATCGCGCAGTGGGCCGATGGGTTTCCCGGCATTTCGAAGGTCCATTACCCGGGGCTCACCAGCCATCCGGATCACGCCTTTGCAACCCAGGTGCTGGATGGCTATGGCGGCATGGTGGCACTCGAGATCAAAGGTGGAGTCCGGGGCACCGAGAAATTTCTCAAGAAGCTCAAGATCGTGACCCACGCGCCGAGCCTGGCGGGAGTGGAAAGCCTGATTTCCGAGCCGAGGTTGACGTCACACAGCCGGATGAGCGCCGAGGAGCGGCTGAAGATCGGCATACCCGATGGCCTGGTCCGGCTGTCATGCGGGCTGGAGGATGCGGCCGACCTGATCGCCGACCTGGAGCAGGCTCTGGGATGATCCGGTTCGTGCATGTGTCCAAGAGCTGGGCCCGGGGCGGCCCGGCCCTCAAGGATGTCTCGCTGCATATTCACCGCGGCGAGTTCGTCTTCCTGACCGGCCATTCCGGTGCTGGCAAGTCAACCATGCTGAAGCTGATGTTCGGCGAGACCCGCCCTACCACCGGTGAAGTGCGGGTATCGGGATTCCAGGTCGGCTCGCTGAAGCCGGTGGAAGTGCCCCGACTCCGGCGGCGGCTGGGAATCGTGTTCCAGGACTTCCGGCTGCTGGAAGACCGCACCGCCGAGGAGAATGTGGCCTTCTCGCTGGAGGTAACCGGAGCCCGCGCGGACAGTATTCCCGCCCGGGTCATGCGGGTACTCAACCAGGTGGGACTGGCATCCAAGTCACAGGCGTACCCGCACGAGATGTCCGGCGGCGAACAGCAGCGGGTCGCGATCGCCCGGGCGCTGGTTAACGACCCCGCCATCCTGCTGGCCGACGAACCGACCGGCAACCTCGACGAGCGGGCCACCCGCGGGGTGTTCCAGCTGCTGCGTGACATCAACGGCGGCGGCACCTGCGTGGTCATGGCCACCCACGATCTGGACCTGGTCCGGCAGACCAACTACCGCACCGTCGAGATGCGGGACGGCGGCATCGTGTTCGACAGTGGTACCGACGGCGAGGGCGAGGGCCAGCCCGCTCCCCTGAGCGGCCCGGAGGCCGGATGAAACTCCTGATCCGCGAGGCGATGCTGAGTTTCCGGCGGGCGCCGATGCTGTCGGCGCTGTCGGTGACGACCATCGCCTTTTCGCTGTTCGTGGTGGGATTGTTCGGGCTGGTGGCGCTCAACCTGCGCGAGGCGCTGCAGGACATCGAGAACCGGGTAGAGATCGTGGCCTACCTGTTCCGGGGCAGCCAGCCCGAGACCGTAACGCTGGCCTCGCAGGATATTGCCGCATTCCCCGAAGTGCAGAGTGTCACCTACGTGACCGAGGATGAAGCGCTGGAGCGGGCCAAACACGAGCTGGTCGAGTTCAAGGACGCCTACCAGGACCTGCAGACCAATCCGCTGCCCGCCTCGCTCGAGATCCGGCTCAAGCCAGGCAGCCGGGGCGCCGACCAGGTGGCGGCCGTGGCCGACCGGCTCAAGGGCTACCGCTTCGTCGAGGAAGTGCGCTACGGCCGCGAGTGGGTCGAGAAGCTCGACCGGTTGCGCAACATCTTCGGTTTCGTCGGCCTGGTGATCGGACTGGCCTTTGCGGTCGTGGCCGTGGTCATCATCGGAGTGACGATCCGGATTACCGTGCTGCAGCGCAAGCGCGAGATTGCCGTCATGCGGCTGGTCGGCGCCACCAACAACTTCATCCGCGGGCCGTTCATCCTGGAGGGCGCCATCAAGGGGCTGCTGGGCGGAATCCTGGCGGTCTTCATGTGCTATGGCGCCTTTCTGCTGTTCAAGGGCCAGACCGACCTGGCCACTTCAGGCCTGGTCTTCTTCCGGCCCAGCGAGGCCACGATGGGGCTGCTGTTCGGCACTCTGATCGGATTGGGTGGCAGCCTGGTGAGCGTGGGGCGGCATTTGAAGAATGTCTGACGGCGGACGGGCGGGCAGGCGGGCAGGCGGGCGGTGGCTCCGCGTCACCCTGTGGGCCGTGATCCTGATCGGAGCACGGCCTTTCCTGTCCGACCGTCCGGCCGACCGCCTGTCCGCCCAGGTCACCCCCGATCTCGAAGAAAGCCGGCGCCGGCTCGAGGAGATCAAGAAGGAACGCGAGCAGCTGCAGAACGATCACGAGCGCCTGCAGAGCGAGGTCCACGACCTCAATCAGGAACTGGACAACATCGAGCGTCAGCGGCTGGCCACCAACCGGCTGGTCAACGAGCTCGATACCCAGATCGGCGGACTCAACTCGCAGGTCGACCGGGTCACTGCCGGACTGCTGCTGGCCCAGGACAATCTCGCCGAAAAACGGGCGGTGCTGGGCCGCCGGCTCACCGACATCTACAAACGCGGTTCGCTCTGGTCCTTCGAGGTCCTGGTCTCGGCCGAATCGTTCGGCGACCTGCTCAGCCGGTCCAAATATCTGTATCTCTCCAGCCGCCAGGACCGATCGCTACTCGACGAGGTCGAGAAGCTGCGGACCACGGTCCAGAACCAGCGCGACGAACTGCTCGGCGTCCGCTCCCAGCTCGGCCAGCGGCGCGAAGAGCGGGAAGACGAACTCCGGAAATACGGCGAGCTGGCCGGCGAACGGGCCAGGCGGCTGCGTGACTCGCGTCGTTCCGCCAAGGACACCGAGGCGCGCCTGACCCAGCTCGACAGGGACGAGGCCAAGCTCAACGACGTGATTGCCGCCGCGGAGCGGGCCAGGGTGGCCCGGACCAGGCCGGGCGCCGTGGCCGCGCCAGGCGCGATTACCACGGCCGATATCGGCAAACTCGACTGGCCGGTCGACGGGCGGATCGTGATCACCTTCGGCCGCCAGACGCTGCCGAACGGCGCGGTCGTCCGGCGCAACGGCATCGGGATCTCGGCGGCAGAGGGAACTCCGATCAAGGCCGTCGAATCAGGCCGGGTCCTGCTGTCCGGCGCCATGAGCACCTATGGCCTGTCGGTGATCATCGACCACGGCAACGGCTATTACTCGATCTACTCGCAGATGCAGGAGGCGGCGGTCAGGAAGGGCGATGCCGTCAATCGCGGCGACATCATCGGCAAGGTCGGCGGCAAGAACAGTGACGAGGGGCCCCATCTGTACTTCGAGATCCGGGGCTCGAACCAGATTGCGCTGGACCCGGCGGAGTGGTTGAAGAAGCGGCGGTAGACGAGAGACGAGGGACAAGAGGCAAGTTGGGGTGAAATTCCACCTGGTCAACACTGAGACTACTCGCCCGCCTCGGCCGCCGTGACCGTCTCGTCCCTCACCGCGCCACCACCCGCGCCCGGGTCAGTTCGTCTTCCGCCATCCGCTGCAGCTCCCCGGCATCGGGCATCACCGGCTGCGGCAGCGAACTCATCCCCGCCACGATGGTGAAACGGTCGAGATGGCCGGCCAGACGGTGCTCCAGCGCCTGGCGCCAGCGCGCCAGAAAAGCGGCAGCCCCATCCGATTCCGTTTCCGGCAGCGCTATGGCAAATTCGGCGGCCCCGATTCGAACCGAAAAGTCGGGCACCCGGAGTACGCTGCGGAGAATGACCGCCACCTCATCGGCCTGCCGGGCCGCTTCCGACTGGCCCAGGCGGGCGGCCCGCTCGTCGAACTCCGCCACCGCGGCCCGGATCAATACCAGGCTCAGCGAGTAGCGGGTCGCCCGGGAGACCTCACTCGACAGCCGGGCAAAGAACCGGGACTGGGCGTGACGGTCGCTGTACAGTTCGGTGGCCACGAAGCCCACGGCCGGTTCGCCAGCCGTCCGCCGGCGCAGCGCGGCCCCGATCCGGGCCACGATCTCCTCGTGCGGCGCGGCCGGACCCACCGCGTCATCGGCGCCGGCCTTGAGGGCGGCGGTCACCGCCGACGGTGCCACATCACTGAGCAGCACCAGGCGGGGAATTCCTCGCCAGTCGGACCGGCAGCTAAGCTGTTCCAGCAGCGCGGTCAGCCCCCAGTCCGCAGCCGGATGACTGATCATGATCAGGTCGGGGAGGTGGGTTTCCACCACCGGCTCGGCATCAGCGGGATTGAGCAGGATATAGCCTGCCCGGACCAGCGTCCGCTCCAGACCCTGCGGACGGGCCGACGGCTCGCCGAGCAGGATCAGCCGGGCGCCCGGCGATTCGGACATTTTCAAAGGACGTGATGAATGGGTGACGGAGTCAGCCAGTATCGGGACCTGCTCGGTGCTCATGTTTCCGCCCAGGGTGGCGTCCAGACTGCCCCTGAGCGAGGCAGCGAAATTCAGGCAACGGCGATCCAGCTCTTCACCAAGACGCCGAACCAGTGGCGCGAACCGAAGCTGGACGCCGCCACGGCCGGGGCCTTCCGGGCCGCAGTGGCCAAGGCCGGGCTCAAGGCCACGGTGTCCCACGATTCCTACCTGATCAATCTAGCGTCTCCCGATGCCGCACTCCACGCCCGGTCGGTCGACTCCTTTACCCAGGAGCTGGCCCGCTGCGAACTGCTGAAGATCGACTACATCGTCAGCCACCCGGGCAACTTCATCGATGATCGCGAAGCCGGGCTGGCTCGCAACGCCAAGGGCTACACCGACTGCCTCACGGCGGTGCTCGGCACACCGATGGTGCTGCTCGAAACCACGGCCGGCACCGGCACGGCCCTCGGCAGCAACTTCGAGGAGCTGGCCCAGCTCCGTGACATGATTCCCGCGCCCTATCGCGACCGGATCGGCTTCTGCGCCGACACCTGCCACCTCTACTCGGCCGGCTACGACCTGGTGGGCGACTACGACGGGGTCTGGAAAAAATGGGACAAGGTCATCGGCCTCAAGCACCTGCGCTGCCTGCATCTCAACGACAGCAAGACTCCGTTCCACAGCCGCAAGGACCGCCACGAGTTGATCGCCGAAGGATCGCTCGGCGCCGAGCCGTTCCGGCGGATCATGCGGGACAAGCGTTTCGCGACGGTGGCCAAGATTCTCGAGACCCCCAAGGGCGATGACATGTTCACCCTGGACCGCAAGATGATGTCGCAACTCCGTGGCTACGCCAGGGTCGGTTGACCCTCCCAGGACCGGGGGGCATCTTCCAGTCATGAAACTTCGACACCTGACGGCTGCGGTCCTGGCCGCCGCTGCGCTGGCCTGCGGCGATTCCGCCGCCCCCGATCGCTCCGACCGCTATGATTGGGTATTCGTCGACGGTGCCGACAGCCTGACCTTTCACTGGCTGCCCAGTGAACTGCCGGTGAGAGTCTGGGTCCAGGACAGCGCCAGCCTGTCGGCCGATGTCACCCGCGGCCTTGGATTGTGGCAGAGCACACTGGGTGAGGGCACCTTCCGCGCGGTCGTGGTCAACGACAGCGCCACGGCAGACGTCATCGTGCGCATTCAGTCGATCTTTACGGCCCCGCCACCCATCCCGCCCGGCAATCCCGATCAATTCTGCCAGGGCTCGACCCTGGTCGATACCGTGGGCAGTCCGTTTCAGCTCTCGATCCCGATTCACATTTCGATCCAGACCCTCGGCGTACCCAGCTCCGACAGTGTGCAGGCATGCCTGCGCCGGGTGGCGGCCCATGAGCTGGGTCACAGCCTCGGCCTGTTCCAGCACAGCCCGAACAACCGCGACCTGATGTTCACCACCCCGTTTGTCGATGCCCCGTCCGACCGGGATGCCAACACGGTGATCACGCTGTATGCAGCCGATCGCAACATGCTCCCCACCCACCGCCCCGCCGTGCATTGATTTGCATATCTATGCGGTCCGTATGCGATAGTTGATCCCCGGCCGTTGCCTGCCGATCTTTGAGCAGTTGCGCTCCCACCCGGAGGGGGCGCTCACTCGAACTCAACGGCGCTCGACGCGTCAGGATCCCATGACCACGACCACGACCCCCGATTCCTTTACCCTCCCCGGGCTCAAACCGAAGCGGATCCATCGCAGCCTGCGGCCAGCCCTGCTGTTCGAGGAGGCGGTGCGCCGCGGTGAGGGGAAGGCCACGGACCACGGGGCATTTTCGGCGATCACCAGCCCCCACACCGGGCGGTCTCCCAATGACAAGTTCGTAGTCGACGAACCGGGGTCCTCGGCCGATATCTGGTGGGACAAGAACGGCCGGATGGAGCCCGCCGCCTTTTCGAGGCTGCACCAGGACGTGGTCGCGCACCTGCAGGGGCAGGAGGTCTTCGTTCAGGATCTGTTCGGGGGTGCTGATCCGGCCTACCGGCTCCCGGTTCGCTTCGTCACCCCGAACGCCTGGCACGCGCTGTTCGTCAACAACATGTTCATCCGCCCCGGCCCCGCCGACCTGGCCGGTTTCACGCCAGGGTTCACGGTACTGCATGCACCCGAGATGCAGGCTGATCCCGCCCGGCATGGCACCCGTACCAGCACCTTCATCGCGATCAACTTCGCCGAGCACCTGATCCTGATCGGTGGCACCCGATACGCCGGTGAACTCAAGAAATCGATCTTTAGCGTCCTCAACTACCTGCTCCCCGCCCGCGGCGTCGTTCCGATGCACTGCTCGGCCAATATCGGCCCGCATGGGGACACCGCGATCTTCTTCGGTCTCTCAGGCACCGGCAAGACTACGCTGTCAGCCGATCCGAGCCGGGGACTGATCGGAGACGATGAGCACGGGTGGAGCGACCAGGGAGTCTTCAATTTCGAGGGCGGTTGTTACGCCAAGATCATCCGGCTGAGCCAGGAAGGTGAACCGGAGATCTTCGCCGCCTCCCGCACCTTTGGCTCGGTAATCGAGAATGCGGTGGTCGATCCGATCACCCGCGCCGTCGACTACGACAGCCAGGCCATCACCGAGAATACCCGGGTCTGCTATCCGATCGAATTCATCGCCAACCACGTTCCCAGCGGCCGCGGTGGCCAGCCGAAGAACGTGGTGTTCCTGACCGCCGACGCTTTCGGTGTGCTGCCGCCGATCGCCCGGCTGACCGCCGACCAGGCGATGTACCACTTCCTGTCCGGTTACACGGCCAAGGTGGCCGGTACTGAGC
>JBEPVA010000187.1:0-7808 GCA_041691295.1 Gemmatimonadota bacterium | reverse complement strand
CCTGCCCCCCTGCCCCCCTGCCCCTACTTCCGATGCGACGTCGAAATGGCGTACACCGCCGACCGCAGAATCGGGAACGGATCGTCGGACAGCTCGATGCCGCTGGTGATCAGGATCGGATTGAACCTGAGCTCGCGCTGCAGGGTATCGTTGTCGGGCGCCACGGTGGTGACGCTGATGGTGCCCATCTCGACCCGCTTGTGGTCATCGGACCAGACGATCGAGCCGTCGTTGGTCTGGTCGCCCGGATTGGCCAGCTGGATCCAGAGCTTGTACTTGATCGGACCCTTGGCCAGGCGCTTGGTGAGCTCGTCGAACAGGTAGTTGGGGCCGCCCTTGGCCGCGGTGGCGGAATCGATGGTCTTGAGCCCGGCCTCCGGAATGATCTGGTAGCGACCCGCCTGCTTCTTGCCCGCCGCGTCGACAAAGACAAAGGCGTTGTTGCCGAAGAACGCCAGGTTGGCAAAGCTGGCCGGTAGTGGCTTGGAGTCCACGATCACCTTGAGAGCCCGCGGGTGGGTACCGAGGAACGCCTCGATCGGTGACGGGTGCTTGCTGTCCGGCTTGGTCGCCGCAATGGCCTTGATAAAGGCCAGGAAGTCGTCCGCGGTGCCGACAAAGAAGCCGTTGTGCGAGTTGGCCACGATGTCGGTGTAGCCCTTCCCGATCATGAACCGGATGGCCATGCCATGGGGTGACGCATTGGGGTTGTCGTCATTGATCTGGGGCACCCCCGTGCCATCGGAGAATCGCACCGTGACCGGCACGCCGGTACCGCTGAAGTGCCCCGCCTTGCTGATGGCGGCGGCCCCGGGCGTCGGGGTAAAGGTTCCAGTCGCCACCAGACCCTTGGCGTGGGCAAACCGGAATCCGACATGCACGCCGCCATTGAGCTGGCTCATGACGTCGGCGATCTGTTCGGGCATGCTCTTACCCTGGGCGGCGAGCGGCAGGCCGCCGAGTCCGAGAAGCAGGAGGGCGGCGCAGGTGCGGGACAGGGACATGGTGCAACTCCGGTTGGGTTATGGGGGGACGACCGGAATAATCTACTCACCGATTGTTCCGGGGGAACTGGTCCCATCGCCTGCCCTCGGCTGAAGCCGAGGCTCGGCACTGGAAGCTGAAGCGTCCTGGCGGCGGACCATCGGCGCCGACGCCGGCTCGGCCCAGATCAGCCTGCTCGACATTGCCACCGGATCGGGACTGTCGAAGCGGGCGGTGCAGGCCGCGCTCACCTGGCTGGTCCGGCGCAAGCTGGTGTCAGTGCAGCGGGCCGGGATCACTGCGGTGCCGGTCTACACCGTGAAGCGGCCCTGGCTGTGTACTGGCTGATCTGGAACCGCTGCTCAGCATTCCCTCTTACCTTCACTTGATCCGCTCAGGGCCGAACCACAACTTCGGAAGAGGACTGAAAGTGAATAGCCGCCAGTTCGTCGAAGGGTCGCATCCGCCCACGATGAAAGGTTCCAGCCTGGGGCTGTCGCTCCTCCGGCTGATCGTGGCCCTGCTCTCCTGCCTTGTCGGGAGGTCTCTGTCCGGACAGACTCGTCCACTCGGTATCGAGACCCGAGTCTATCCGGCGGGCCTGATTCCCGGAGCGCGGCTCGATGTTCCGCTGGGGGCCCTCGGGTCCTTCACGGCATCGGTCGGTTACAATCTGACCAACCGGCGCAGTTGGGGCGAGCATGAGCACGAGAGTGGCAGCGGGCCCGGAGTCGGAGTTGGCGTTTCCCGATCGTTCCGACCGGAGCGGCTCGGCTGGCAGGTGGGCGCTCGGATTGATGCCTGGACGCTGGAGATCGGCTGGCGCGACCCGGGCGATCGCAGTGGCCACACACGGGTCCTGGTGCTGCAGCCGGCGGGCCGGGTCGCCTATCTCTGGCAGCTGCGTCACTCGCCACTCCGGGTGGAGGCGTCAGCCAATCTCGGCGCCGAACTCAACCTGCATACCCGCGGCGAAGCGGTCGGACATGGCGCGATCTTCCTGCTCGGCATCGGGCTGCTTGGTATCCTGTAACCCGATCGATTTCTGGCGTACGCAGAGTCTGCCGAACTATTTCGACCCCCGGACTGAATAGGGGAATCTGATGCCTCGCACTACCGTTGATCACCAGGCGGATGCCGACCGCTTGAGGCGGTACTTCGCCGGGCTGCCTCCCGCCACCAGACGGATACTCAAGCAGCTCCGCGATCTCATCCAGGCGGCGGCCCCCGAAGCCACGCCGGCCTGGAGCTACTCGATTCCCGCGTTCCGGCTCAATGGGGAAATCCTGGTCTGGTACGCCGGCTGGAAGGAGCACACCAGCCTCTATCCGCTGACCGGTGCCATGCGGAAGGATCCGGCGACGATCGCGAAGTACGCAATCTCGAAGGGAACGATCCGGTTCCCCTTCGACCGGCCACTGCCGGCTGCCCTGGTAAAACGGCTGGTGAAGGCGCGGGCGGCCGAACTCTCCAAATCGAAACACACGTAACGCTGCCCTGTCGCGGCTCGGGACGCAGTCGTATTGTTGGAGCCATGAGCATGCCGCTCCCGCTCCGCCACATCACGGTCCTCAAGCCCGCGGTCCGCACCACGTCCATGGTGCTCATCATGCTCGGTGTGGCCATGGCCGTGGTGGTGGCCCTGGTGTTCTGGATCAGCACCCCGGAATCGGTGAGCGTGGCGCAGGTCGATCTCTCCGCCATTCATCCCGATGCCACCTTTGTCCGCGGGGGCCAGAGCTATGTCGAACTCTGGCCCTATCTGCGTCATGAGCTGGTGTCGGTACTGGGGCTGCTGCTCATCGGGAGCCTCGGTCTCCTCGTCAGCAGCGCCACCCCCGCCAGTGCAGAGATGCGGAGCCGCGCGGAGAACTGAGTCATGGCAGCGCGTGTTGTGTTGGCCGAAGAGGGCCACGGAATGACGCGGATCGCTCCGATGCATTCCTGAGCCGCAAACCGCTCGGCAGTCTACCGAATTACTGTTCAACCACCACCACATATCATGATATTGTGAGACGAAGGACACAGGGCCGGGAACGGTCCGTGCAGTTGTCCGCGTTCATCCGCGGCTTGCGCTTCCCGCTGCCTCAGTACGCCTCCGTCAGCGCCAGCTTTCCCGTCTCGAGCAGTGACTTGAGGTTGGACAGGACCTTCGGCCACCCGCCCGATACTGCCGCGATGAACTTTCCTTCACCGCTCTCGATGCTATGCGTAATGGTCAGCTTCACCGCCTCACCGTCCGGCACCAGCTCCATCTCGCAGCGTGAGTACCCCTCGTTGGTGAGTTCCGGTTTCCATTCGTTGCGCCACTTGATGACCAGCCGCCTGGGCGGATCGGATTCGAGGATTTCCCCGCTGTCGCCCAGCTTCCCGTCAGGCAGTTCGAGCTTCCACGGTGATCCCTTCCGGAATTCCGACGTGACGGTCACCCCGAACCAGTACTGCTTGATGAACGCCGGGTCGGTCAGTGCATGCCAGAGTTGTTCCGGCGTGGTCCGGATGTAGGTGACGTACAGGTAGGGCGAGCCGGTCTTGGTGGTCATGGTCATTGCTCCTCCAGGGTTGTGGCGTGCAGCGCTGCGGAGTGGTGGCGGCGCGGGTCGCGGCCGATCGACCGGGCCGCGTCCCTCACTTGATGGCCAGTTCCCCGCTCTCGATCAGTGACTTGAGGTTGGACAGCACCTTGGGCCAGCCACCCGAGACTGCGGCGATCAGCTTCTCGCCGCCGACTTCCATTGAATGCGTAATGGTCAGCTTGATGGCACTGCCCGCAGGCTCCAGCTCCATCACACAGCGCGAATAGCCCTCGGCTTTGATCTCGGGCTTGAGCTCATCGAGCCACCGGATGACCAGGCGCGTGGGCGGGACCGACTCGAGGATTTCTCCGGAGGCGGCCAGCCGGCCGTCGGCGGTTTCCACCCTCCACGGCGAGCCGGTCGTGAAGCCGGATTCGAACTTCATCCCGAACCAGTACTGGCGCATGAATGCCGTGGTGGTCAGCGCCTCCCAGAGCCGCTCCTGGGTGGTGCGGATGTAGGTGACGTAGACATAGGGAGTGCTGGTCATGGCCGTTTCTCCTCGAGGGTTTTCTTGAGTGCCGACAGCGCCGAGAGCTGGCGGCGCTGGAACTTGCCGATCCACCGCTCCGCGATCTCGTTGATCGGCACGGGATTGATGAAGTGCAGCTTTTCCCTGCCATCCCGGCGGGTGGCCACCAGGTTGGCCGCTTCCAGGATGCCGAGGTGCTTGGTGACCGCCTGCCGGGTCATGTCGAGACCCTGGCAGAGCGCGGTCAGGGTCTGGCCATTGGTCCGGTGCAGCGAGTCCAGCAGCCGGCGGCGGCTGGGATCGGCCAGGGCCCGGAAGACAGCGTCATCATGCATGGGAGTAATATGCAACCAAATGGTTGCCTGTCAAGGGTCATGATTTTCCAGGGCACCCGCGAGTGTTGGAAACCGCCCGCCCCGTCAGTCCGTCTGGCTCGCCGACCTCCAGCCAGGAAGACTGATGCGCCTGTTGCACCTGCTGTCCCTGTTTACCCTCCTGCTTCCCGCAGCCACGACTGCCAGTGCCCAGGCCGCTCCATCCGCCGATGAGGTGGCGGTGCGCAGCGTGGTCAGCGCCTATCTGCACGGTCTCAAGTTCAACGACGTGCCCAGCCTCAAGCAGGCGTTCTGGCCCGACGCCAAGCTGTTCTTCCGGACCAAGGACGGGCACCTGGGCCAGTTGAGCCAGGAGGGCTGGTACAAGGGGTTTGCCGGGGTGGCAGGAAAAGAAGAAACCGGCGATCTCCGGATCGCGTCGCTCGAAATCACCCGCGACATTGCCACGGTCAAGGTGGTCGAAGACTATCCCACCTCGCGCTACACCGATTACATCGTGCTGGTCCAGTTCGACGGCGCCTGGCGGATCGTGAGCAAGGTGTACACGGCGGAGAAGCGGTGACGGGTTTGGGGCCCGGTTCACGATCTTCTGGTCGGATGCCCATCCAGCCCGGATGACGCCATTGACCTCGACCGTGAAGAGTGTCCCATGTCCATCACCACCCGCGTTGCTGCACTGCGGTATGCCATGATCGGAACCGGCGTCATCTTCGTCGCCGGCATCTACATCCTGACCCGGATCTGGCCCAGTGGCTGGAGCTGGGGGATGGGCCCTTCGCACTATCTCCCGATGATCCTGGGCGTCTACGCCACCCTCGGCGTCTGCCTGATCGTGGCGTCGTGTGATCCGCTGGCCAACCGCAGCCTGATCTGGTTTACCGTCTGGTCGAGCGTGGTCCACGCCGTGACCATGGCCGCGCAGGGCGTCGTCGATCCGGCCGAGTCGGGTCACCTGCTGGGTGATGTCCCGGCTTTGATTCTGGTGGCCGGTCTTCTAGGCTTCCTGACCCCCAGTACGACGATGGTCCGGGTCATGGCCGACCGCGGCATCCGCAGTGCGGCGTAACCCCGGCATGATGATCGAGGAACCAATGCAGAGCGATACGACTCAGCAGCAGGCCGCGCTCGAGCGCGCCACCGAACTGGCAATCTCCTTCCTGGATGGCCTCGAGACCGCGTCGGTGGCCGCGACCACGCCGCTGGCCGAACTGCGCCGGCGGTTTGCCCGGCCGCTGGCTGAGGAAGGGGTCGATCCCGTCACCGTGATCGACGAGCTGGCCCGCGATACCGAAGGGGGGCTGCTCGGCACGGCCGGTGGACGGTTTTATGGCTGGGTCATCGGCGGCGCACTGCCGGCGGCGCTGGCGGCCGACTGGCTGACCTCGACCTGGGACCAGAATGCCGGTCTGTACGCCTGCGGCCCCGCTGCCGCGGTGGTCGAAGAGGTCTGCGGTACCTGGCTCAAGGAGTTGCTCGGTGTGCCGGCCGAGGCATCGTTTGCGCTGGTGACCGGCTGCCAGATGGCTCACGTCACGGCACTCGCCGCCGCCCGGCACGCCCTGCTCTCGCGCCGAGGGTGGGACGTCAATCGCGATGGGCTGGTGGGGGCGCCGAATATCCGGATCATCACCTCGACCGAAGTGCACGGTACCTGTACTCGCGCCATCAAGCTGCTGGGACTCGGCACTGCCAACATCATGCTGCTGCCGAGCGATGCGGCGGGCCAGCTCAATCCGGAGGTGCTGCGCGGGGCGCTGGCGCAGGACGCCGAGCGGCCGGCCATCGTGATTCTGCAGGCGGGCGACGTGAACTGCGGCGCCTTTGACGACTTCAAGGCGCTGATCCCGATTGCCCACGTGGCTGGCGCGTGGGTCCATATCGATGGCGCCATGGGTCTCTGGGCCAACGCGACCGACGGACTGCGACACCTGCTGGCGGGAGCCGAGAGTGCTGATTCCTGGGCGACCGACGGTCACAAGTGGCTCAATGTGCCGTATGACTCTGGGTACGCTTTTGTGGCCCATCCGGAGCACCACCGTGGCGGGATGGAGCACCGGGCCAGTTACCTGATTCATGCTGACGATGTGCGTGACCAGCTCGACTGGACTCCCGAACATTCTCGTCGGGCTCGTGGCTTTGCCACCTATGCGGCGCTCCGGGAACTCGGGCGCCGTGGAGTGGCGGACCTGGTGCAGCGCTGCTGCGATCATGCCCATGCCATCGTGACCCGGATCGGGGCGCTGCCCAACGCCCGGGTGATGAGCGTGCCGGTGATCAACCAGGGGCTGCTGCGGTTCACCGATCCGAGGCCGGGTGCCACCGAGCAGGATCACGATCGCCGGACCGAGGAGGTCATGGCGGGGATCAACGCGTCCGGCGAGGCGTTCTTCACCGGCACCACCTGGCGCCGAATGCGGTGCATGCGGGTATCGGTGTCCAACTGGCGGACCAACGCCAGCGATGTGGACCGGACCGTGGCGGCGGCGGCGGGGGTGCTGGGCGCTGCGCGCTAGACGAGGGACTCCGGCTCGTGGAGGAGCAAGAGCAAGCGGTCGTTTCAAACATCGCGCCGTGGGTCGTTCGGGCCCAGCGGACATGGAGTTCGGAGGGCCGTCCCATCTCCTGTCTTCTGTCTCCTCCAGTTGAGCAGGTCCCTCGGGCACCCTCGCTGCGCGAAGCGTTCCCTCGGGATGAGGTGTCCTTCCGGGTACGGCCCGCCCGCCGCGCCCGTCCCATCCGTCTTACCCGTCCCCGAGGCAAACCGACGCCGACCGGTGTAAATTGAAGCTACGATTCGCCTGGGCGGGTCGCGCTATCACGCCGTGACCGAGAGAGCCCGTGGCCAAGCCTAATTATGGCTTTGAAAAGCGTCAGAAGGAGCTTGCCAAGCAGCAGAAGCGCGCCCTGAAGGCGGAGAAGAAGGCCAATCGCGCGAGCGAGGCCCCGTCTCCGGAGTCGGAGGAGTCGCTGGTGGATCCCGTCCCACCGCAGGAACCGTAGTCACCCGCCCATCCGTCATTCCAGTCCCTTCTCACTCCGGCGGCGTACGGCCTTCGCCCATTTCGCCGAGGAGCATTCATGTCCAGCTTTAAGTCGCAGCAGTGCCGCGTGACGATCCACGACCGGACCTTTCACTTCGTGTCCTATGAGGCGGTGCCAGCCAACGTCTCCCGGAACGAGCCGGCCCAGCCGTCGCGCTGGTACCTGATGGCGGCGGGCCGCCGGTTTGCCTCGCTCGAGTGCGATCCGCAGCAGAGCCTGCCGGACGCCGAGCTGTCGCTGACCGACTGGGCCATTGCCAATGCGATTGCGGTGGTGCCACCGGCACCGGTGGTGGTTCCGGTTGTTGCCGCGAGGCCGGCGCGAAAGCGGGCGGCGCGGTAGGGCGACGAGAGACGAGAGACGAGAGACGAGAGACGAGAGACGAGAGACGAGAGACGA
>JBEPVA010000186.1:0-7814 GCA_041691295.1 Gemmatimonadota bacterium | reverse complement strand
CCTTTGGACAGATCGAGGGGCTGGTGGTCGACGAGGGAATTTCGTTCGTCGACCTCAAGGCCACACTGATTCACTTCGCCCGCCGGTTCTTCACCGCCGACACCGCGGTCCGGTTCCGTCCATCCTATTTCCCGTTCACCGAGCCTTCGGCCGAGATGGATGTGGGCTGCCAGCTGTGCAGCGGGAAGGGATGCGGCGCCTGCAAGGGAACCGGCTGGATGGAAATCCTGGGCTGCGGCATGGTGCACCCGACGGTGCTGGCCAACGGAGGAATCGACCCTGAGAAGTACACCGGCTTTGCCTTCGGCATGGGCCCGCAGCGGATCGCGATGCAGCGCTACGGAGTGCCCGATATCCGACTGTTCTATGAGGGGGATATGAGGTTTCTGGGGCAGTTCAACAATGTCGGAAAGTCGGAAAGTCGGAAAGTCGGAAGTACTTCCGGCGATCCTTCCGACCGTCCGACCGTCCGACTGGCCGACCGATGAACATCTCCCGCCGCTGGATCGAAGCTTTTCTGCGCCGCCCGCTCGACGCGCAGGAGCTCGCCCGCATCCTGCCGATGCTGGGCGCCCCCGTCGATGTGATCGAGCCGATCCACCCCGACTTGGCGCCGTTCGTGGTCGGACGGGTGCTCGAGGTCGGGCCCCATCCGGATCCCAAGGCCACCAAGGTACGGCTCACCGTGGTGGATGATGGCAGCGGCGCGCGGCTGGCCGTGATCTGCGGGGCCCCGAACGTAACGGCTGGCAAGTCGTACCCCTTTGCCCGGCTGGGCACTCGGATGCCGGGACCCAAGGGCTTCACGATCGAGGCCCGACCGATCCGCGGCGTAGTGAGCCAGGGGATGCTCTGCTCCGCCCGCGAGCTGGGCCTGGGGGAAGATCACGACGGCATCCTCGAGCTCGACACCGACGCCGCCCCGGGAACGCCGCTGCTCGAGGTGATGCCAATCGATGATGACCGGCTGATCATTGATGTCACCCCGAATCGGCCCGACCTGCTTGGGCATAAAGGGGTGGCGCGCGAGCTGGCATGGGCGCTCAAGACGCCGTTTCGGCTGCCACTGATTCCCGGGTCCGAGGGTCCATCGTCTCCCAGCCCGCGCCGCGCCGAAGGCCACTCCGGTGTCACCGGTGGAGTCACGATCACCATCGAGGATCCGGAAGGCTGTGCCCGGTTGTTTGCGGCCACGCTGCGCGCCGTCACGGTCGGTCCGTCACCGGCGTGGTTGCAGCAGCGGGTAACATCAGTCGGGATGCGCTCGATCAATAACGTCGTCGATGCGACGAACTACGTGATGTTCGAGCTCAACCAGCCAATGCATGCCTACGACCTGGCCAAGCTGGCCGGCCCGGCGCTGATCGCCCGGCGGGCACGGGCCGGCGAGACGCTGGTCACGCTCGACGACGTGGAGCGCAAGCTCGACCAGGACATGGTGGTCATCGCGGACGCCGAGCGCGCGGTCGGCATCGCCGGCGTGATGGGTGCGGCGCAGGTCGAGGTGACCGCCGAAACCACGGATCTGGTCCTCGAGTGCGCCTGGTTCGATCCGAGGCGGACCCGGAGGGCCCGGCGCACCGTCGGCCTGAGCAGCGAGGCCAGCCATCGGTTTGAACGGGGAGTCGATCGGTGGGGCGGGGCGGAGCCGTTGCGCCGCTGCATCGAGATCATCCTGGCCACCGGCGGTGGTGCTCTCGATGGTGAACCGGTCGATGTCTGGCCCGCGCCGACCAATCCTCCCCGGATCTTCCTTCGTCCCGCCCGCTCGGCTCAGGTGCTGGGGATTGATCTCCCGGTTCGCCGGATCGAGGAGTGCCTGGTCGCCATCGGATGCACAGTGCTGGCCAAGCCGGATGACCACCGGATCGCGGTCGATGTGCCCGGCTGGCGGCCGGACCTGGTGGCCGAGATCGACCTTATAGAGGAAGTGGCCCGGGTTCACGGTTACGGCGAGTTCCCCGACGAGCTCCGCCCATACCGGGTGCCGGTGCGGGAGGACGCGGTCGAAGCCCGGGCCACCCGCCGAGTTCGCGAAGGGCTGGTCGCCGAGGGGCTGTTCGAGAGCCAGACCCTGGCGTTTGGCCCGGCCGGAGACAAGGATGCCGTGGCCCTCATCAATCCGATGGCCGCGCCCGAAGGATGGCTCCGGACCAGCCTGCTTCCAGGGTTACTCCGCCAGGTCGAGCACAACTGGTCGGCCCATAACCGGGATATCCGCCTGTTCGAGATCGGGATCACCTTTCACGCGGCGCCGGACCGGGGGCGCCCTACCGAGGTGCTCCGGGTGGCCGGGCTCATCAGTGGCGGCCGGGAACCTGGCCATTGGACCGCCAGCGGCAAGGCGCCCGATTTCGAGCTCTGGGATCTCAAGGGATTACTGGCCAGAGCTGTGGCTCTGGCGGTTCCGGGGGGAACCTGCCAAGTTGAAGGCAGCAAACTGGTTGCACGATCCCCTGAAAGTGGATTAGCAGGCTGGGGCGGATTGGTCGATCAGACCGTCCCCCCGTGGGCTGCGCCGGTTTTTGGTTTTGAGCTGACCATTTCGCTCGAGGCCCGCTCCGGCATCCGGTACACCCTGCTGCCAACCACACCGGCGGTGGAGCGGGACATCGCGCTGGTCCTGCCGGCCGGTGTCACCGCCGATGCGGTCAGGGCGGCGATCATCACGGCTGGAGATGCCAGCCTCGAATCGGTGGCCGCGTTCGACGAATACCGCGGCAAGGGCCTGGTGGCTGGCACCCGCAGCGTGGCGTTCCGACTGGTCTTCCGGGATCCAGCGCGCACCCTGCGGGATCAGGACGTGGATTCGGCGGTGACGAAGGCGCTCGCCGCATTGGAGAGTTCGCTTGGCGTACAGTTACGAACGACCTGACCTCCGACTACTCGGTGAACTGGAGCATCTGATGCGCCAGGCCACCGATGAGCTCGCGGCCTGGCGGCGTCGGACCCTTCGCGCCGAATCTGAATTGCAGGACTACAAGGCCGGCGCCGGCGTCTCGGCGGGCCCGGACCTGATGATGTCCCGGCAACGGATTGTGGAGCTCGAAGTGGAAAACCAGGCGCTCCGGCAGCGGATCGAGTCCGCCGGGGAGCGGGTCCGGAGTATCGCCCACCGCCTGGCGTTTCTCGAGCAGGAACGGGATGAGGGGGCGGCATGACCGGCCCCGCCAAGAGTTCGGTCCGGGTGACGATTGGTGGTGAGGAGTACACCGTCCGCTCGGAGCTGCCGCCGGAATACACCCGCGAGGTGGCCGCTTATCTCGATCAGTCGCTGAGCCGGATCCGTGACCTGCTGCCGACAGTCGAGCCGCACAAAGCGGCTATTCTCGCTGCCCTCGCCATTACCGATGAACTGTTCCAGGCCCGCCGCGGAGATCGCGAGGCCGCTGGCCGCCTGACGGCCCTTGTAGAGGAAGTCAGCCGCCTCATTCCGCCGGCTCGGCGGAGCGGGCGGCCCAGTGGAAGCCTGTCTTCGGCGGAGTGACCGCCGGCGCCTGACCAGACTCGCGGCACCCCGGTGCTGCGTGCGGAGATAGATCTCATGTTCGAGTCCTTTCTGCTGCCCCTCCTCGAGGGCATCCTCGCCGGCGCCATTGTGGCCGGTCTCTCGTTCGTCTTCTACATCCGGATTCAGCGCCGCTCGGCTCGGGATGTCCTGAGCATGGCCCGGCACGATTCCGAAAAGCTGGTCAGCGACGCGTCGACCAAGGCCCAGGCGGCCCGTGAGGGCATCCTCAAGGAAAGCCGGGATGAAAGTTCCCGGCTCCGGACCGAACTCGAGTCCGAAGTCCGCCGCCGGCGCGAAGAGGGTGAGCGCTACGAACGCCGGGTTGAGGACCGGGAAAAGACTCTCGACAAGCGCAACAGTCAGCTGGAGCAGCGGGAACGGGACCTGACCTCCCGCCAGTCCGCCATCGACGAGCGCAACAAGCAGATCGGCGAGCGGATCGAGGAGGCGGAAAAACTGGTGGCCGAGCAGCGGACGAGGCTCGAGCGCGTCGCCGGCCTGACCTCGGAAGAGGCCCGGCGGGAAGTGCTGCAGCGCGCCGAGGATGAAGCCCGGTCCGCCGCCGCGGCGCTGGGCCGCGATATCCGCGAGCAGGCCAAGAAGAGTGCCGACCGGGATGCCAAGCGGGTTGTGGCCATGGCTATCCAGCGGATTTCGGCGGAGCACACGGCCGAATCGACTGTGGCCGCGGTGACGCTCCCCTCCGACGAGATGAAAGGCCGGATCATTGGCCGCGAGGGCCGGAACATCAGGGCGTTCGAGACGGCCACCGGTGTCGATGTCATCATCGATGACACGCCGGACACCGTGATCATCTCCTGCTTCGATCCGATCCGGCGGGAGATCGGTCGGCGGGCGCTGGCTTCGCTGATCGTGGACGGCCGGATCCACCCCGGCCGAATCGAGGAGCTGGTGGTCAAGGCCAAGAAGGAGCTCGAGGGGGAAATCCAGGAGCTGGGCGAACAAGCCGCGTACGCCACCGGCATTGCCGGGCTGCACCCCGAGATGATCCGGCTGATCGGGCGGATGCGGTACCGGACTTCCTACGGCCAGAACATTCTCGAGCACTCGAAGGAAGTGGCCTGGCTGGCCGGCATGATGGCCGCCGAGCTCAAGCTGGACGTCATGCTGGCCAAGCGGGGTGCGCTGCTGCACGATGTGGGCAAGGTGCTGACCTACGAGCACGAGGGTACCCACGTCGAGCTGGGTGTGGAGATGGCCCGCAAGTACGGCGAAAGCGCCGCGGTCATCAACTGCATCCAGGCCCACCACGACGACGTGCCGCACGAATCGACCGAGTCGGTCCTGGTCCAGGCCGCCGACGCGATCTCCGGGTCACGGCCCGGTGCCCGCCGGGAGGCGTTCGAGAGCTATGTGAAACGGCTGACCAATCTCGAGGAGATTGCCACCAGCTATCCTGGCGTCGAAAAGGCCAACGCCATCCAGGCCGGCCGCGAGATCCGGGTCGTCGTCACTCCCGAAAAAATCGATGACAACGCGGCGGCCCAGCTGTCGGAGACCATCGCCCGGCGGATCGAAGGCGAGTTGCAGTACCCGGGGCAGATCAGGGTAGTCGTGATCCGCGAGACTCGCGCCGTCGGCCTCGCCAAGTGACTGCTCGCCTGATCGACGGCGTGGCACTGGGCAAGACCATTCGCGCCGAAGTCGTGGCCGACTCTCAGGCGCTGATCAAGCAGGGCATCCGGCCGGGGCTGGCGGTGGTGCTGGTCGGGGAAAATCCCGCCAGCAAGGCCTACGTCGGCTCCAAGGAAAAGGCCTGCCAGGAAGCGGGAATGCATTCGGTCAAGATCGAACTACCCGCCACCACCACTGAAGCAGAACTGATGGCCGTGGTGGACGGGCTCAATGCCGACCCCGCGGTCCATGGCATCCTGATCCAGCTGCCGCTGCCAAGACAGATTGGCACCGACCAGGTGCTGCACCGGGTCAATCCCGACAAGGATGTCGACGGTTTTCATCCGGTCAACGTCGGCAAGCTGGTCATCGGTGATCCGACCGCCTTCCGGCCCTGTACTCCCTACGGAGTGCAGCAGATGCTGATCCGCAGTGGAATCGAGACCAAGGGCGCCAACGCCGTGATCGTCGGACGCTCTACGATCGTGGGCCGGCCGATGGCCAACCTGCTGATTCAGGACGGTCCCGGCGGCAATGCGACGGTGACAGTCTGTCACTCGCGCTCCCGCGACCTGCCTTCCATCACCCGGGGCGCCGACCTGCTGATCGTCGCCATCGGCAAGCCCGAGTTCGTCACCGGCGATATGGTCCGGCCCGGCGCAGTGGTCATTGACGTGGGGATCAACCGGGTTGATGATGTCACCAGGCCGCGCGGTTACCGGCTGACCGGGGATGTGGCCTTCGAGGCTGCCGCGGCCGTTGCCTCGGCCATCACCCCGGTACCGGGCGGCGTTGGCCCGATGACGATCGCCATGCTGCTGGTGAATACCATCCAGGCCGCTCGCCAGATCGGCCGCTAGTCGTCCCCCGCTTGCGGAGGGATCCGGTGCAGTGACTCAGCTCTCTTTTCCAACCGATACACCGTGGACCGTGGCTCAGCTGACCCGCGCCGCCAAGCGCGCCGTCGAGGGCGGCCTTGGTACGCTCTGGATCCGGGGTGAAATCTCGGGATTCAAGGCGTATTCCAGCGGCCACTGGTACTTCACGCTGCGCGACAGCGAAGCCCAGATCCGCTGCACCATGTGGCGGACCTCCAATGCCAGGGTCGGGAAGCCGCCGGCCGATGGCACTGCGGTCTTCCTGTATGGCAAGCCAACGGTGTACGAAGACAAGGGCGAATTCCAGTTCAGTGCCCTGGAAATGCTTTCGACCGCCGCCGTCGGTCCCCAGCAGCTGGCCTACGAAAAGGTCAAGGCGGCGCTGGCCAGGGACGGCTTGTTCGATGTGCTCCGCAAGCGGTCGCTGCCACCGCTGCCGCGGGCCATTGCGGTCGTGACCAGTCTCGACGGCGCGGCACTGCGAGACATTATCACCGTTACCCGGAAGCGCTGGCCCGGCATGCCGCTCATGGTTGTCGGGGCCAGAGTCCAGGGCGCTGAAGCCGAATCCGAAATTTGTCGGGCGCTGGGCCTGGTCAACCGCCTCGAGACGGTTGACCTCTGCATCGTGGGTCGTGGCGGAGGCAGCCGGGAGGATCTGGCCGCCTTTGATTCCGAGTCGGTCTGCCGCGCGGTCGCCGGGTTGAATATCCCCACCGTTTCCGCTGTGGGGCACGAAACCGATATCTCGCTCTGTGACCTGGTGGCCGATGTCCGAGCGGCCACCCCCTCCGCCGCCGCGGAGCTGGCGGTGCCCGATGCTGCCGAGATTCAGCAGCGACTGGCCCACCAGGCCTCACGCCTGGCCAGCGGCCTCACCCGGCGGACCCGCTGGGCCGCCGAGCGGCTGGGGCGGACCAGTGACCGCATGGAGCGGGCGTTGGCCCGGCAACTCGAGGAACCTCAGCGTCAGCTGGAGCGGCTGACGGCTCAACTCGATGCATTGAGTCCGTTGCGGGTGCTGGAACGCGGCTTTGCGGTACCATTTACGCGTGAGGGACGGGTATTGAGGCGCCGGGCCGAGTTCATCGCGGGCTCCGAGGTCCGCCTGCGAGTGGTTGACGGTGATGTGGACCTGCGCGTATCGGGGGCTGCCTGATGGCCAAGAGTTCGAAGGGCGAGGCCAAACCGGCCGACGAGGCTGGCTCACTGACCCAGGACCTCGCTCGGCTGGAGGAAATCGTCAGGCGCCTCGAATCGGACGACGGCGAGCTCGATGCCGCCCTCAAGCTGTTTGAGGAGGGAGTCACCCGGTTGCGCCAGGCCCGCGAACGGCTGGCCGCCGCCGAAGTCCGGGTCCAGAAGGTGCTGGAAGAAGCCGACGGTACCTTGCGGATGGAATCGCTGGATGGCGACGACTTCTGACGGCGGGTCGTCCGCCGCGACCGCGCTCCTGGCCGAGGCGCGCGATCGGACTGACGCCCTGCTGGTGGCGTGGGCGGAGCGGGTACTCACCCTGGTGCCGGGCCGGAATGGGCAGGCCATCGCATATGCGCTGCAGAGTCCGGGCAAGCGGGTCCGCCCGGCGCTGGTGATGGCGGCGTACCGCGCGGTGGGCGGGGTATCTCCGGCCATCGCCGGCGTGGCGGCGGCGATCGAGACGGTGCATACCTACTCGCTGGTGCACGACGACCTTCCCTGCATGGACGATGACGACCTGCGGCGGGGCCGTTCCACCACTCACCGGGCGTTCGATGTCGAGACGGCCACCCGCTCCGGCTACCTGCTGG
>JBEPVA010000185.1:0-7879 GCA_041691295.1 Gemmatimonadota bacterium | reverse complement strand
CGGCCGACTCGCGGAACAACGGATCCCGGTCCCCGATCTCCTCGCTGCCGCCAGGGCCATCCTCGTCGGCCTCCTGGGCCCGCACCAGCGCCAGGATGTCCGGCTCGACGGATGCCGCCTCCGACGCCGCCGCCTTCCGGGCATCCTTGCGGCCCTGGTACCACTCCATGACCCGCTCGGTCTCTTCGGTGGCGATATAGGCGCCCTGCAACCGCATCGGCTCACTCTTGCCGGGCGGCAGGAAGAGCATGTCGCCATTGCCCAGCAGTGCCTCGGCGCCATTCTGGTCGAGGATGGTCCGACTGTCGACCTTGGACGCGACCCTGAACGCGATCCGGCTGGGGAAGTTGGCCTTGATCAGGCCGGTGATCACGTTCACGCTGGGACGCTGGGTGGCCAGGATCAGATGAATTCCGATGGCCCGGGCCTTCTGGGCCAGCATGGCCAGCGGAGTTTCGACCTCGCCCTGTACCGTCATCATCAGGTCCGCCAGCTCGTCTACGATGAGCACGATGAGCGGCAGAATGTCGTCGGAGTAGATCTCTTCCTGGGTCGGCTCCGCCGGCGTATCTGGTTCTTCGGCCGCCACTGTCGAGATCGTGGGCTTGGGCCTGGGCGGATTCCGGAGCGGTTTCCCCTCCACCACTTTGCGGTTGAAATCGGCCAGATTCCTGGCGCTGTTCACATGCAGCAGGGCGTAGCGCCGATTCATCTCGAACACCGCCCACTTGAGCACGGTGGCCGCATCATGATTGTCGGTGACGACCTTGTGGCGCAGGTGGGGCAGCGCGTTGTACATCGACAGCTCGACCATCTTCGGGTCCACCATCAGCAGCCGCAGCTCCCTGGGTGTGTACCGGTACACCAGGCTGGTGATGATGGTGTTGATCGCCACGGACTTGCCGGAGCCGGTGGCGCCGGCAATCAGCAGGTGCGGCATCTTGCCGAGGTCGGCCACGACCGGCTTGCCCTCGAGATCCCGGCCCAGCGCGATCGGCAAGGCGCCTCGCGAGTTGTCCCATTCCGGTGATTCGAACAGCTCCCGCAGGGTGACCATTCGGGCCGTCGGGTTCGGGATTTCGACGCCGACGGCGCCCTTACCAGGTATCGGCGCGACCCGGATCGACTGGGCCCGCATGGTGATGGCCATGTCGTCAGCCAGGTTGGCGATCCGCCCCACTTTCACTCCCGGCGCCGGCACCACCTCGAACTGGGTGACGACCGGTCCGGTGGTCCGCCCGGCGATCGACCCCTCGACCTTGAAAGTCTTCAGCGTCTCGAGCAGCACCTGCCCCAGCCGGTCCAGCTCGGCCTGACCGGCATCGACATCCTGCTTGGTCGGAGGGGTCAGCAGGTCGATCGGCGGGAGCTCGTCCTCCTCCAGTGACTCGCTGGTGCCCTTCTTCTTGTCCCCCTTGTCCGCCTTATCGCCCTTCTTTTTCCGTTCCCGCCGGGAAATCGGAATGACCATCGGGTCATCGTCCTCGTCGTCCACCGGGGCGATTTTGGGCTTGTGCGGCACGAACACGGGCGCGGCGGACGGGGCCGCCACAATGGCTCCCGAAGCAGTGGCACTGCCCTCGACGGCCTTGCCGCCTTCGAGGTGCTGCAGCGGATGCCATGCGATGGTCAGGATGGTCAGCGCGGACAGGGCCAGGAAGCCGAACAGCAGTGCTCCTGCGAACCCGATGCCGCTGGTCGTGACCCGGGCCAGGAATCCTGGCAGCTCACCAGTCAGTCGTGCCGCGAGATGCCATTCTTCGAGCGGCGGATCAAACTGATATTCGGTGATGTGGGTGACCACCCCGATCACGAACGGCACCAGGACGCTCAAGCCGCCGAGCAGGATGGCCGAGCGCTTCATGTCGAGGTTGGGGGCGCGGCGGAAACCCGCCAGCGCCACGCCACAACCGAGCAGCGGTATACCCAGCGCGCCGACGCCGAGCGTGACCCAAAGCGAGTGGCCGAGCAGGTGTCCCAGCGGGCCGGTGGCGGAGGTCGGCAGCAGCGCGATGGCCGAGAACAGTCCCAGCACCAGTGCCGCGATGGCGCCGATCCGCTGTCTCGACTCCCCGCTCATGATTGCTCCGGCACCAGCGTCACCCGGCGATCCTGGAACTGCAGCAGCACCGGATAGGCATCCTCACGGGCCGCATCGAGGACGTCGGCCTTGAGGTCGACTGCCGCCAGGTCCTGGCCTGACTGGCTGGCGGCCAGCGGCCGTTCCCACCGGAGTCCGTAGCGGCGGACAAAATCGAGCGAGGCCAGCGCCGCGTCGTTGAGTCCCCGACGATGACGGGGACCACCCAGCGCGGCGAGTGCCAGCCGGCCGGCGGCATACGCGTCGTCGAGGGCAAAGCGGCCATCCCGGCCAGCGCAGAGGATCAGCAGGTCCTGATCCCGTTCCCAGACTTCGTGGGCCTTGCGACCCGCCACCGAGAGATTGGCCGCCGCCATCGGGTATACCGCGGCGGCGCCCTGGCAGGCCAGGATGGCGCGGGTCCCGTTGGTCGTGGTCATGATGATGGTCTTGCCGCGGACCGCTTCAGCGGTCATGTCCCGCGGGCTGTTGCCCAGCGGAAAACCGGGAATCGGCAGGCACTGGCGCTCCCCGGCCAGCACCACGTCGGCGCTGTCGAGGGTCTGGGCCAGGCGGAGCGCTTCGTCGGTATCGGCGACGGGAATAACCGCGCGCGCGCCTTTGGACAGCGCGGCGCACATGGTGGTCGTGGCGCGGAGCACGTCAATGACGAAAACCGTCCGGCCCTGGACCTCGGCCGGCTGGAGCCCCAGAGGGGCGAACACGACGTCCAGCCTCATTTGGCCGGCTGGAAGAGCTCCGGCTGCCGCTCCAGGAACTTGGTATCCACGTTGCCGGCCACGAAGTCCGGATGACGGATGATCCTGGCGAGGAACGGAATGGTGGTGGTCACGCCCTCGAGGATGAAGCTGTCGAGTGCCTGGGCCATGCGGTTGAGTGCCTCTTCCCGGTCGTTGCCGTGGACGATCACCTTGGCCAGCAGCGAATCGTAGTACGGCGGCACGGTGTAGCCGGCATAGACGTGGGTATCGACCCGGACCCCCGGACCGCCCGGCGGATGATACGCGGTGATCTGACCGGGACAGGGCTGGAAGTTGCGATAGGGGTCTTCGGCGTTCACCCGGCACTCGATGGCGTGGCCCCGCAGGCGGGAGCCATCGCCCTTGAATGACAGGTGCTCGCCGGCTGCCACCCGGATCTGTTCCTTGACCAGGTCGAAGCTGGTGACCATCTCGGTCACCGGATGCTCGACCTGGATCCGGGTGTTCATTTCCATGAAATAGAATTCGCCGGTCTCGTCGAGCAGGAACTCGATGGTGCCGGCCCCCACGTAGTTGATGGCCGAGGCCAGCATCACGGCCGCATCGCCCATCTGGCGGCGGGTCTCGGTCGTCAGCGCCGGTGAGGGACTCTCTTCGATCAGCTTCTGGTGGCGCCGCTGGACCGAGCAGTCCCGCTCGCCGAGGTGGGTCACCCGGCCATGGGTATCTCCCATGATCTGGATCTCGACGTGGCGGGGCCGGCTCAGGTACTTCTCGATGTAGACCTCGCCATTGCCAAAGGCGCTCAGCGCCTCGTTCTGGGCCAGCGAAAACGACTGGCCAAACTGCTCGGCATCGAGCGCAATCCGCATTCCCTTCCCGCCCCCGCCGGCCGTGGCCTTGATTATGACCGGAAAACCGATCGACTCGGCCACCGCGATCGCGGTGTCGAGATCCGCCACCGTCCCGACCGATCCCGGTACCGTCGGCACGTTGGCTTCCTGGGCCAGCCGCTTGGCGGTGGCCTTGTCGCCCATGCTGCGGATCTGCTCGGGTGTGGGGCCGATGAAGGCGATGTTCGAGGCCCGGCAGGTCTCGGCAAACTCGGCGTTTTCGGCCAGGAACCCGTAGCCCGGATGGATGGCGTCAGCGCCGGTGATCTCGGCCGCGGCAATGAGGCTGGGAATGCGGAGGTATGACTGGCGGCTGGGCGGCGGCCCGATGCAGACATCGTCGTCGGCAAAGCGGACGTGCAGCGACTCGCGATCGGCTTCGCTGTACACCGCCACCGTTTCGATTCCAAGCTCGCGGCAGGCCCGGATGACCCGCAGGGCAATCTCACCGCGATTGGCGATCAGCACCTTCTTGAACATCAAGGCGTGAATCCAGAATTGCTGTCGCTGGTGCCGGTCTTGGTCCCGGTATTCATGTCGCCGAAAGTCCGGTCGGACGCCGACGAGATCCCCGACACCCGCAGCGCGAATTCGCTGGGATTCGAGGAGTAGAACAGGGCGCTCTCGTAGCTGATCTCGCCGGACTGGAACCACTTCATCAGCGACTGGTCAAATGACTGCATGCCGTAGGATACGGTGCCTTCGGCGATCAGGTCGGGAATGTTGAGAGCCCGCTCGGTGTCGCGGATGTTGTCCGCCACCGCCGCGGTGTTGATCAGGATTTCAGCCGCCGCCACCCGGCCCTTGCCGTCCTTGCGCGGCACCAGCCGGAGACAAGCCACCGCCTGCAGCGCCGTGGACAGCAGCATCCGGATCTCCTGGTGCTGGTGCGGCGGGTAGAACGAAATGATCCGGTTGAGGGTCTGGGTGGCGTCGGTGGTGTGCAGGGTCGAGAAGACCAGGTGGCCGGTGTCCGCCGCCTTGAGCGCCGTGTCGAGCGTTTCCAGGTCCCGGATTTCGCCGATCAGGATGACGTCCGGATCCTGCCGCAGCACGTGACGCAGAGCGGTACCGAACGACAAGGTGTCGCTGCCCACCTCGCGCTGTGAGATGTTGGCCGAGACGTCGCGGTGCAGGAACTCGATCGGGTCCTCGATCGTGATGATGTTGACCCGCTCGTTCTGGTTGATGTGGTTGATCATCGCGGCCAGCGCAGTGCTCTTGCCGGAGCCGGTCACCCCGGTGACCAGCACCAGGCCGCGGGGCCGGAGCGCGATTTCCTCCAGCACCTCCGGCAGCTGCAGCTCCCTGATCGTCTTGACTTCGTACGGGATGGCCCGGAACGCAAAGGCCAGAGTGCCGCGCTGCTGGTAAATGTTGGTCCGGAAACGGCCCACCCCGGGAACGCCGATGGCAAAGTCGGCCTCCTTCTTCTCGGAGAACTCCTTGACCTGCCGAGGCGTCATGATCTGCTCGGCCAGCGTCTTGAGATCTTCCGGCTTGAGGAAGGCCATGTCGAGGCCTACCAGCGCGCCATTGACCCGGATGGTGGGCGGCCGGCCCACCTTGAGCAGCAGGTCGGAGCCGTTGCGCGACACCATCTGCGAGATGGCCTGCTTGAAGTTGAACGGAGTGCCGGGGGCGCCGGTCGGATCAGCCATTCGGATCGACCCGGAACAGGACCTGACCGAACTCGACCGGGTGGACATCATCCACCAGCACTTCGCGGATCACGCCGGAAATCTCCGCCTCGATCTCGTTCATGATCTTCATCGCTTCGATGATGCAGACGGTCTGGCCGGCACTGATCCGGCTGCCGACCTTGGCGTAGGCCTCGGCCCCGGGCTCCGGCGCCTTGTAGAAGGTGCCGACCATCGGCGACTTGATTTCCTTGAGTCCCGATCCAGCCGGCTTGGCCGGGGCGCTTGAGCTCCCGGCGCCATCGCTCGCTGCCGGAGCGTGGGCTGGCATCATCACGGGCGGTCCCGATTGATAAACCGGGACGCCGGTCATGCCGGTGCGCGTCACCACTACCCCCGTGCCGAACCAGCCTTTGACTTCGATCGAACCGACCTCGGGTGTCTCCCGGAGCAGCTCAACCAGTTTATTGACATCCTTGATGTCAATGGAACGGATCCCCGGCACGTGCTGCAGGAGGTCCGCCAGCTGTTTCATCTCGCTCGGATTCATAGGCGCGTCGTCACGGGTGGCCGGTTCGGAATCGCCGGCGTTACGGGAGGACCGGGGCTTGGCTGCCGCCGCGGCCGTCGAGCTACGCGATCGTTTCACGGTGCTTAGTCGAGTTCGAGGAGTTCAGTCCGGTTGCCGGACAGGCAGACCGGACCATCCGGATCGAGATAGACGTCGTCTTCAAGCCGAACGCCGCCCCAGCCCGGAAGATAGATACCCGGCTCGATGGTGACTACCGCATGGGCCGGCAACGGATCATCGAAACTGGGCGAAACCCTCGGCGCCTCATGCACTTCCAGTCCCAGCCCATGCCCGAGCGAATGGCCGAACGCCTCGCCATACCCCTTCTGTACTATGACCTCGCGGGCCAACGCATCCGCCTCTCGGGCCGGCTGCCCGGCCCTGATGCCCTGAATGGCACGGCTCTGCGCCGTACGGACGGTATCATACACTACCCGTTGCCGCTCACTGGCTTTGGCCCCTACCACGACCGTGCGAGTGATGTCGGCGCAGTATCCGCCGACCTGAGCACCGAAGTCAAGCAACAGCCAGTCGCCCTTTTCCACCTGGCGGCTCCCGGTGCGCGCATGGGGCAACGCGGTCCGGGGACCCGAGGCAACGATGGTCTGGAATGGGTGCCATTCGCTGCCCCGCATCCGTAACTCCAGCTCAAGCCGTGCGCCGATGGCAATCTCAGTCTCCCCGACCCGGACAGTCACCAGAACCACCGCCAGCGCCGACTCGGCCAAGGCGGCGGCTTCGCGGATCAGCCCGACTTCCTCCGGCGACTTTGCCGCTCGCAGCCGCTCCACCAGCTCCGGAGCGGATACCAGCCGCCCGGTGGTCGTTCCCGCGATCCGCTCGGCATCGCGCACCGTCGCGATGTGCCCTTCATAGCCCAGCGTCTCGATCGGTGTGAGGGCCATCAATTTCTTCAGCCGCTGCCACGGGCTGTGCTGGTCGATCTCGACCCGGACCAGGTCCCCAGCCTCCTGGGGGGCCTGGGACGCATACCGGAAATCGGAAATCAGCACGGCATCGGTCCGCCGGACCAGCAACAGCGCCGCCGAGCCGGTAAAGCCGGTCAGGTAGCGGATGTTGGGAAGGTGCTGGACCAGCAGCCCGCCGAGTGCATCGCGTTCCAGCAGGCCACGAAGTGCCGCCAGGCGCTCCGGCCGGCGATCAGCCGGCACTGATCCGGCTCACCAGCCCGCGCAGCGCCAGGAGGTATCCCTCCGGCCCGAAACCCGCCACGATCCCGATGGCCAGATCTGCCAGCCGGGAATGACGCCGCTCGGCTTCCCGGGCGAAAATATTTGAGAGGTGGACTTCGACGAATGGGACCTGGACCGCGAGAACCGCATCCCGGATGGCAAGGCTGGTGTGGGTGAACGCCGCCGCATTGATCAGCGCGCCATCGGCGCTGCCTTTGAGGCCCTGGACCAAGTCGACAAAAGCGCCTTCGTGATTGGTCTGATGCCAGTCAAGCCGCGCCCCGAGCCGCTGCCCTTCGGCCCGGACCAGCGACTCGACCTCGGCCAGCGTGGCCCTGCCGTAGACCTCCGGCTCGCGGCTGCCCAGCAGGTTCAGATTGGGGCCGTTCAGAACGGCAATCCGCATTCAGCGCTTCAGGCTCTTGAGCCAGTTCTGGAACTGGTCGAGATCTTCGTCGGAGCCGCCGGCCCGACTGGCCCGGCGGGTGGCCCCGGCCATGTCGCCGGACGCGGGCTGGTCGCCGAAGAACTGGTCGAACGAGACTCCTCCATTCGACAAGCCGGAAGTCGTGCCGGTATTCGACTCGGAACCATTGTTGATGGTCGGCGGAACCGGCGAGGTGTCCTCACCGAAAATGGCACTCAGCGACAGCGAGTCCTGCGCCGGACGGGTCGGCGCTCCGCCGCCTTTGCCCTCCATGACTTCGACTGAGGACGCCGCCGGTGGCGCCACCTGCCCCGAGGTACCAACCGCCGAGCCCAGCAGTCCCTGGAAGAAGG
>JBEPVA010000184.1:0-7929 GCA_041691295.1 Gemmatimonadota bacterium | reverse complement strand
AGGCGCTGTTGACCCTGGGCTCCAGGGGGCTGGCGGTGCTCAGGGAGCAGAGCCGATCGGAGTGAGTTGGGAGTTAGGAGTTGGGGGTCGAGGGTCTAAATAGAGTAGGCGGCTAGGAGGAACATGAGGGCTCGACAACCTGGTGTTGGTCCGGGCGAGCAGTATCTTCGCGACTACCCCAAGCTTGAACGGTGGATGAATACCTGCGTTCTCTGCGGCATCCGGGGGCACAAGCCCGATTTGCCGCCGGAGGAAGGGGGCTGGGCTACGAATCTTCGACGCTTCTTCACTGCACTTACGTTGGATGGTAGGGGGCGGTGCCCCACATGCCGAACTATAGACGAGGCACGCACCCACTAAGCTCGTGTTACTAGCCGTCTAACCAGCGCATGAAGCGATAGGGACTCATTGATTAGGAGTTCAGGTCTACGATCAGTGCACGACAAGCTCCTGCAGCTTATGCGCGTTCCATTCGATAGGATATCATGCTCGCTAGGACCATATTCCTATCGCCTATCGCCTATCGTCTGACTCCTCACTCCTAACTCCCAACCATTCCTATGGCTTCTCTCCCACCCACCTGGCTCCGCGGGCCGGTCGCCGGCATTCAGCCGGTGCTGCAGCCCGTGGCCCACGCGATCCTGCAGGTCGCCGAGGAAACACCCGAGGTGCTGCAGCCGCTGATGGCGGAGCAGGTCTGGTTCCGCCCCGGCGGTTCGGCGTCGATCGGCCAGCATATCGTCCACCTGTCCGGCAGTCTCGACCGGCTGTTTACCTATGCCCGCGGCGAAGCACTCTCGCCGGTGCAGCTGGCGGCGCTGGCCGCCGAGAAGACTGTCCAGGACCGCCAACCGGATCCAGCCGAGGTGCTTGAGCTGCTGAAGACCACGGTGGACGCCGCCATGCAGCAGCTCCACGCCACCACACCGGATTCGCTGTACCTGGCCCGGGAAGTCGGCCGGGCCCGGCTCCCGTCCAACACACTGGGCCTGCTGTTCCATGCCGCGGAGCATACGATTCGGCATGGCGGGCAGGTTATCACCCTGATCAAGGTGATCCAGGGATGAACCGTTGAGCAACAACACCATCATTGCGACGGTGGTCTGGCTGGCGGTCGCTATCCACGTGGTAGTCGGCATTGCGGCGGCCCGCCAGATGACCCGGCTGCCGTTGATTCCGCTGCTGAATCTGCTCACCGCCGGCCTGGTGCTGGCCTACTGGGTCGAGCGCTGGTACAGCTACCTGTTCCGGGGCATTACCTGGTATCTCAGCGATCAGCTGCTGCCCGCCTGCGCCCTCCTGATCTGTCTCATCTCGGCACTCTCGCTGGCCGGCCGTTACCAGGGCACCGTAGTCCACTGGGTCATCTTCGGCGTCGACTCGGCCGTGGTTCTGGCCGCGGCACTGTTCCTGACGTTCTTCCGGATGAGCCGGATGATCTAGGCAGGAGACAGGAGACAGCGAACAGGGAACAGCGAAAAGCGAAAAGCGAACAGGGGTTGGAGCAAGGCGACCAGCAAGCGGGAGAGTCATGGTCCACGACGTCCACCAACGACCAATGACCAACGACCAACGACTGTACATTTCCCCATGACCTCCACCATCCCCGAAGGGATTGCCAGCGGCGCGGAAGCGCCGCCGATCTGGCACAAGCCCGATCCAGCCCTTGCCGCCGCCGGCATCGAGGGAGAATACGTGGTGGCCCGGGTTCGGGTCCTGGCCATGGCCTTCCTGATGATCGCGCCGACCTGGAATGTGCTCCGCGAGCCAGGCCAGGCGGTCCACGTCACCGGCTTCATCGTGACCCTGATTGCCACCGTGGCGGCGGTGGCCATCTGGCTGTTGCTCCGGCGCGGTCGCTGGCGGCCCTGGGTCGGATTTGCCTCCAGCGCCTTTGACGCCTCGATGGTCAGCACCGCGCTGGTCAGCTTCCTGATCGTCGGCTCGCCGATGATGGCGCTCAATTCCAACGTCACTTTCGAGATGTACTTCCTGGCCATAGTGGCCACTAGCCTGCGCTACGACGCCCGGATCTGCATCTTCGTCGGCTTGCTGACGGTCACCGAGTACGGTGGTCTCTGGGCCTGGTCGGCGGGGCACTACAACCTGAATGACCCGCTCTATGTACCGGCCGCCGGCCCCTACGCTCCGGTGGACCTGTTCACCCGGCTCATCCTGCTGGGCATTGCCACGCTGCTGGCGGTGATGATCGTGCGGCGGGCCCAGCGGCTGCTCTATCTGGCTTCGCGGGACCGGCTTACCGGACTGTTCAACCGCGGTCATTTCGACCGGGCCCTGAGTGCCGCCATCGACTCGGCGGCTCGGGACGGTCAGCCGCTGGCACTCGCGCTCCTGGATCTCGACCACTTCAAGCTGATCAACGACCAGCACGGCCACGACCGGGGCGACCGGGCCCTCCGCCAGCTTGCCGAGCGCCTGCTCGGGACCATGCGGCGCACCGACATCGTGGCCCGGTATGGCGGGGAGGAGTTCGTGATCCTGATGCCGGGGACTTCGCGGGAATCGGCCCTGAGCGCGGTGGAAAAGCTGCGCCAGGAAGTGGCTGCCAGCGACACCGACCTGGGTGACGGACAGACCCTGCGCCTCGATTTCAGCGCCGGGATCAGCGGGCTGCCGGCCGATGCCGACGCCACCACCCCCAAGGCGCTGCTGGCCCGGGCGGACGCCAGGCTGCTGGCTGCCAAGCGGGCGGGGCGGGGCCGCTGCGTGGGCCAGGATCCGGCGTGACGCCCGCCGGTCAGGGCGCATAGCTTCCTTCACTGACTTCGAGCTGACCGGCAACAGGCCTGACATCCGGATCGGAGAGGGGCATGGCAACCAGGATCCGCGGCACGGCATTCGGACTCCACTACACCTTCCGGGTTCTCTGGGATGGCGCCGTGATCGCGGGGATCAGCCAGGTCAGCGCGCTGGCGCGGGTGGCCGAGGTGGTGGAGTACCGGGAAGGTGGAGATCCTGCCCACTCCCACCCGATGCCCGGCAGCTGGAAATTCGAGCCCGTCACCCTCGAGCGCGGGGTGACCCACGATGGGGCCTTCGAGGACTGGGTCGCGCTGGCGGTGGGGAATGGCAGTGCGCCGTTCCGGAAGAGTGTCCGCATCGAGCTGTTCGATTCCCGCGGCCGCCCGGCCATGATCTACGAGCTGCATCGCTGCTGGCCATCTCGTTATGCGGCGTTCGAGCGTCTCGAGGCGGGCCGGCACCGGCTGATGGAGTCCCTGACCCTGCAATACGAGGGATGGGATCGCCAGCCGCCGCTCAAGCTGATTCCCGCCCCACATCGGCGCCGGCCATGACCCAGCTCAGCTATCGGATTGACCGCCAGGACTGCCTCACCGAACTCAGCGGTGACTGGGACGCCTTTGCCGAAGCCAATGGCGCCCCCCATCTCGTGGGAACCGCGATCCTGGGCCGGCCCCTCTGGGATTTTCTCAGCGATCCGACCACGGTCCGGATCTACCGAGGCCTGGTGGCCCGGATTCGTAAACAGACCCAGGTCGCCCGATTCCGGTTCCGCTGTGATAGCCCCGGCCATCGTCGGATGCTCGCGATGGAAATGGCCCCCGATGCGGCGGGCGGGGTCTGGTTCCGGGTGAGTATCGACCGCGAACAGGAGCGGCCGCCGGTGACCCTGCTTGAGGGCGGCCGGCCAAGGAGTGGCGAACTGCTGACGGTCTGCGGCTGGTGCGAACGGGTAAATCTTCCAGGCGATCGGTGGGTCGAAGTCGAGGAGGCGGTGCAGGAACTGCGATTGTTCGAGGTCAGCCCGCTCCCGAGGCTCTCACATGGCATCTGCCACTCGTGTTGCGAGACGATGATGAACGCCATCGATGGAATCGGCCGGCCGGGCGCCGATGTTCCCGCCGTCGGCATCATCTCGCAGGCTTGATGGAAATCGTCGATCCCGCTCACCTGCCGGCAATCCATTGGCTGGCAACCAGAACGAACCGATCGAGCAGCTCTAGCATGCATCGCCGATTCCTGATGCTGCTGATGGCGGCATTTCCCGCGGCGGCAAATGGCCAGCAGTCCTGCATCCATTCCGCGTCGGCCCCCAGCCTTGATCGTGTCGTGCTGGTTGTACCGGATCTGAGGCAAGCCAGCGCCACCCTGGCGCCGTACGGTTTCCGATTCACGACCGGCTATCTCCACCCAGACGGCCTCCGCAGCGACCATATCAGGTTCAAGGACGGGACCGAGCTCGAGCTGATGACCGTCGGCGGCCTGCTGGGCGACGCCCGTGCCCAGGACTACTCGCGACTGTTAGCAGAGGGAGAAGGCGGGGCCTACGTGGCACTGACCACGACCGGCCTGGATGCGATCACAGCTGAGGCCGCCCATCAGAAAATCACCTATCGCCGGTCCGCCGAAGGGAATCGGCGGTCCCTGCATTTTCCACCGCCCTCGGGCGCCAGCGGGGTCTTCTTTGCCCCGCGGTCGAGTGAACTTGCCGATACCGATTCGGTGACCGTGCACCTCAATGGAGCGGTCTCGCTGATGCAGGCCTGGGTCGAGGGTGGTGCGGACCTCGAAGGGCTGCTGGCGGAGGCCGGTGCGGCGAACTGCGGACATCTTGCCTCTCCCGATGGTCGGATCGGCCAGGTCTGGGGGCTGTCTCACGGTTCTATCGTCGTCGTGCGCCCGGTTTCAACTACTCGGCCTCCCCGCCCGATCGGTGCAATACTGGTCACCGCACCCGGAATCACTCCCCCCGCCGAGATCGAGCTGCCCGGATTCTGGATTCGATTCAGCCGGTAGGGAGTCAGGCGTCGCGAGTCAGAAGTCGGGAGAGCGAAGAGGGAAGAGGGAAGAGGGGAATACCAGCCCCCCCGAGGCTGTGGACCGCCGTTGGACTCCTGTCTCTCGTCTCTCGACTCTTGTCTCTTGTCTCCCGACTAAGTTCCACCCATGCCCCTCCACCTCGCATCCCTCCACATCTATCCCATCAAGGGCGCAGCCGGCACCGCGCCGCGGGAGTGGGAAGTCGATGTGCGGGGTTTCCGGTATGACCGGCGCTGGATGCTGGTGGAACCTTCGGGTGAATTCATCACCCAGCGGGAAAATCCGGCCCTGGCCCTGATCCGGCCCCGGTTCCAGCCACCGCATCTGGTGATCGAGGCACCGGGCATGCCGCCATTGACGATTGCGCTGGCGCCGATGGGTGGTCGGCCGCTCAACGTCCGGATCTGGGATGACCGGGTCGATGCCCTGCTCCCCGACCAGCGGGCCGACCAGTGGTTTACCGACTACCTCGGTTCACCCACCCTGCTGGCCTGGATGCCCGATGCGTGCGTGCGGCCGGTCGATCCGTTCTACGCTGAGCCGGCCGATCAGGCCAGCTTTGCGGATGGATTTCCGTTCCTGGTCATTGCCGAGGCGTCACTGGACGATCTCAACAGCCGGTTGGCCGAGCCATTGCCGATGAACCGGTTCAGGCCAAATCTGGTGGTGGGTGGCGCCACCCCGTTCGCCGAGGATGAGTGGCGGCGGATCCGGATCGGATCGATGGAGTTCAGGGTGGTCAAGCCCTGCGCACGATGTGTGATCACTACCACGAACCAGCTGACCGGGGCGCGCGGCGTCGAGCCGTTGCGGACCCTGGCCACCTATCGCCGGATCGACGGCAAGGTGATGTTCGGCCAGAATGTGCTGCACGACGGGCCAGGGCGGTTGGCGCTGGGTGATCTGGTGAACGTCGTTGCAATGACGGATAAGGCGGGGATCCTGGCCCCGGGAGGAGACAGCGCGTGAGCGAGGAACGGGAGCCGATCGAGATTCTCTGGAAGCGGAAAAGCGGCAGTCTGCGGATCGAGGGCCGGGTCATCGTCCGGGACGAGGACGGCAACGTGATCGAACAGCCGGCGGACAAGGACCCCGAGCGCCCCAAATTCTGCGGCTGCGGGCACAGCGGGAACAAGCCGTTTTGTGATGGGAGCCATAAAAAGAGGTGAGCGGTGGCTCCGCGCCTTACGGCTCCCGAATCACAGTGCTGGCTTCGATTTCCCCGGGTGAGCAGTGATCGGGAGAAACGAACTTTGATTGGGGATTTAATGCTTCAGGAGTCAGGACCGCTCACCGCTTACCGCTTACCCATCACCGACGCTCACCAATCACCAATTTCCGGTTATCGCGCCCTCTTACCTGTTACCTACCTGTCGCCTCTTACGCGGTTCGTAGTCCCAGCGCCACCTCTTCCGACGTCGTGAAATCGCTCACCGGCGCCCGCAGCGCCTCGGCAATGCCGCGTTCCGCGACCAGCGCCTCCGCCATCCGGTAGCCCAGGTAGTAGCCTGACCGCTCAGGGATAACCCGGTCGACGGTCATCCGCGCCGTGGGACTCATTCCGCCCGACAGGTACTTGAGCCGCAGTCCCAGTGCCGCCCGGTCGAGATCGGGCTCCACGGCCCGCCGGAGAAACGCATCCATTTCCCGGAGCCGGGTGTATTGCCGCCGCGGGTAGCCGAAGTAGTGGGCGGTATCGAACCCGGGCGCACAGGCCTGGGAGGCGTGGACCGCCAGCCCTTCGTTGATCAGGTGCTCACGCAGGGTGGCCCGGCTCCCGGTGCTCCAGTAGTCGTAGACCCCGCCCTCTTCCGCCACCAGCCGCCGCAGGTCGCTGGCGCTCCGGGGCGAGGTGTACCGGACCGTGTGGGCGATTTCATGCGCGATCCAGACCGGCAGCAACGACGGGTCGAGACCCATGCCGTAGGTATCGGCGTTGGCCCGCCCGGTGAAGTGCTCAATGCAGATGAACACGGCACCTCGGCCCCCGACCACCAGCTCGCCGGCGTTGGCGGCCCCCATGCCGACCATCAGGTAACAATCGGTCGGGCGATCGACCTCCAGGATTTCCTGGGCCCGGGCCAGCGCCTCCTCGACGATCTGGACCAGGTTCACATTCTCCAGCAGCGCCAGCAGGTCGCTGCGGTCGGCAAACAGCGAGTGCTGGATGACGGCCCGGGCCGGCGGGCTGTCCAGGTCCAGCACGTAATTGTGCCAGTAGGCGTTGAGGATGGGGCGGTGGTGATCGAGGTACTGAAGGAAGGCCGACTCCGGGTCCGGAGTGGCGAGCAGTGCGAGAAACTCAGGGATGAGATTAATAAGCACGCGCTCAATATCGGAACTTCAAGATTTGACGCAAGCGGGCTTGACAAGAGACGGGAGTCGAGAGACAAGAGTCATTCCGGTTGGGTTCGCGGAGTGCCGCGCCGGGTCGCCGAGGTCGGGCTGCAGGGGACTCTCGTCTCTCGTCTCTCTAGTCACTCGTCTCTAGTCTCGATGCCTCCACGCCGCCGCGACTCGATCCCGATACACCCGCGCGCTGTCCTGCTGGCCGGCCTGTGCAAAGGCCCTGGCCATCGCCTCCTGGGTCACGGTGCGGGACAGGTACAAATTGGGGCCGTCGAACGGGCCCTCGAGTGCCGAGCGGAGCAGGGAGAGTGCCTGGCCGGGCTGGTTGAGCCGCATGAGCAGCCGGGCCGCCGCCAGGTTGGTGATGGTATAACCCACTGTGGCGGAGAAGATGGCCGACCGGTATTCCCGGGTGGCGCCGGCCAGGTCCCCGCGGGCCTCGAGCAGCAAGCCTCTGATATGGTGATGCAACCGGCGATCGCGGCCGTACCCGGAGAGCTGGCCCCAGGCCTGGGCGCTGTCGGCCAGCTGTCGCAGGTGTGTCGTGTCACCGGCGGCAGCCCGGGCGGTGGCTTCCAGCGTGGCCATCCAGGTCCGGTGCCGAGCCCTGCGAGACGGCGACTCGCCCAGCGGATTGCGGCCGATCGAATCGAACAGCGCCGCCGCCTCGGCGGGGCGCCCCGCGTCGTACAACACCGATGCCTGGTAGACCGCCTCGTAGGGTGCCGCGCCGCGGATACTCGGCTGGATCCCGGCCTTGCGCAGCGCCAGGGCCGC
>JBEPVA010000183.1:0-7956 GCA_041691295.1 Gemmatimonadota bacterium | reverse complement strand
ACTTCCTTGGGCAGCCGCACCACCCGGCCATCGATCGGCGAGGTCAGCGTGGTCTTGGCCAGCGCCTGCTCGGCATCCCGCAATCCTGCCTGGGCCTGGTCGATCGCAGCCTTGGACGAGCTGTAGTTCGCCACCGCCACATCGTAGTTCGTGGTGGCGGTCTCCACGGTTTCGGGAGAGACGAGGTTGGTCCCTGACTTCTGCAACTCGACGTTCCGGTCTGCAATTCGCTTGGCCTGTTCCATGTTGGCCTTGGCCCGGATCAGGTCGCCCTGGGAGGACGCCATGAGCGCCTTGGCCCGGGCCAGCGCCGCTTCATACTGGGCCGGATCGATCTGCAGCAGAAACTGACCCTTCCGAACCAGGTCGCCTTCCTTCACGCCGATCCTGGTAATCCGGCCCTGGATGTCGGGGCTGACGTCGACCGAGGTCTTGGGTCGGATCTTGCCGCTGGCCGTCACTGCCGAGACAAGATCTCGCGAGCCGACCTGGTCCATCCGGACCTCGACCGCCTTGCCGTTCTTCTTGGCGGCAGAGAGAGCGACCACGGCGCCGACCAGGACCACGAGAATCCCGAAGGCAAGACCCAGCTTCATTCGACGTGACATGCGTAATCCTCTGAGTTAACGAAGCGAGTGGCCGACCGACGCCTCGAGCGCGACGATCGCCTGTTGGTACGCGTATACGGCATTGATGTAATCACCCTCGGCCAGCTGGACACCGTTCTGGGCGTCGGCAATCTCGAGCGCATTACCGCTGCCGAGGCGATAGCGGTCCTGGGCCAGTTTGAGCTGTTCGCGGGCGGCCACCACGTTCGAGGCCTGCACCGGGATTGCTTCAAATGCGGTCTCGATCCGCAGATACCTGCTCCGCACATCAGACTCGAGCAACAGCGCGCGGGCCCGCACCTGCTGGTCGAGGTCCTTCTCCTGCAGCCGCGCCTGCGAGATCCTCAGCTCACGGCTGAAGCCGTTGAAAATCGAAAGCGACAGGCCCACTGAGGCCTGGAACGGCTGGCTGGTGAAATGGAACGGGAAGTCGTGATTGTTGGCGATGGTCAGCGAATCGAGTCCCGTCGTGTTGGTGAACTTCTGGGTGTAGCCGCTCCAGCCGGCCTGCCCGTTCAGCGAGGGCAGATACTCGGTCTTGGCGGCCTTGAGCCCGATGTGCGCGGCCTTCTGCCGGTCCCGCAGTGCCCGTAGGTCGGGATTCTGCTGCGCGGCGAGCTCCAGCAGGCTGTCGGCACTGGGACCGAATGCGACCACCGGGAAGCTGTCCGGCAGGGTCAACAGGTTGAGCGCCATCGGAGCCGAGATTCCCATCCGTCGGAACAGTTCGAGTTTGCTCTCGCTGGCAGTTTGCTGCCTGCGCAATAGCTCCACCTTGGCTTGCCCCAGGCTGACCTCAGCCTGCTTGACCTCGAGGAGGGTGCCCTGGCCGACCCGAAGCTTGGCGTTGGCCAGATCGAGGAACAGTTGGTTGCGTGCCACCTGCTGGGTCTGGACCTCGACCTGGGCGTCGCTCTGCTTGACGGTGAGATACTGGGAGCTTACATCGGAGATCAGCGTGGTTTCTCCGGCCTTGATCTGCTCGTTGGTGGCGCGCAGGCCAGCCTTCTGCTGTCCGGGTGCCAGCAGCGTTGCGCCGCTCAGGATGTACTGGAATCCGACGTTGTAGTTCGATCCCACCTGTGGCGGCGTAGAGAAGGTGAACCCGCTGCCAATGTTGGCCGAGCCGGCACCGGTGTAGCTGAAACCGGCGCCCACGCCGAGGGAAGGCAGCAAGCTGCCGTAGGCGTTCCGGACGCCCCACCTGGCCGGGTCGGCGGTGATCAGCACCTGCTGATAGGCCGGGCTGTTGGCCCGGGCGATCTGAAGCGCCTGATCCAGAGTCAGGGAGAGCGGTGCAGGCACGGGGTTAACCGGAGTCTGCGCCGCAAGCGGAGCGGTGGACAGCAGGGTCAGGAGGGCACTGGTCGTCCAGCGGTGCATGGATATTCCTTGTGAGTCTGGGCGATGCGACAGCGGGTGGTACGGGAAGGGGTTTCGGGAAGTTTCAGCTTGGCACAACGGTCGGCAAGAGGCGCAAAATTCCACGCCCGACTGTCGGCCCGAATTTATTTGCGAAGGCGGGTGACTTCGATCTGTCGGCCTGGAAGTTCGAGCCGGATGAAGTGCCCGCTTTGATCGAGGAAGAGCCGTCCAGCAAGCTCGCCGGCGAATTCGATGACGGTCCGCGAGCCATCAGGCCGGGCCGCCGGAAGGGCCGATCGGGTCACTGATAGCGCGACCCGGCGGGCGGTGCGGGGAAAGATGGCGGTGACCGTCTTGGGCGCGTCAGGGACCAGGGATGCCAGCGAGAGATAGGTGGCAAACAGGCTATCGTCGAGCAGCACGATTTGCTCGCCGCCCGGCAGCTCATGAGCCGACTCGGCGCCCTTGGCCACCCGGCGCAACGTCACCCGGTTGCGTCCGACGCTGGCCAGGATCGTCTCCCCCTGGCGGCCATTCTGATAGTCCAGCGAAAGCGATAGCGGCGCGCCTTTGGTCGACTGCTGCAGCACGCCGGTGATGGTCGATTGGGGCCGGATTTCGGGGTATCGCGCCACCGTGACCAGACTGTCGCCGAGCGGGCGGCCAGGCCGGGCGTGGCGGAGGCTGAAGTCCTCGTGACCGATCTCCCGGCCGGCCTCTCTAATGGAAAGGGCGGCCTGGTCGCCGTCCTGGGCGTCGAGGGTCGTAGCGAGGAAGGCCGACAGGCCAAAAACCAGCAGCCGGCTCCAGAGGCGCATTCTCATCATGCCCGCAATTTAACCGCCTTGGCGGCTAAGTTGAGTACCGTGACCTCCCGCCACCGGATCGCCCTGTCCGCCCTGGTCCTCAGCGTCGCGGCCGCTGAATGGCTCCGCCACCCCACCGTTCCGTTGGTGGTCGCTGCGGTGGTGCTCGCAGGGATAGCGATCCTGGCCCTGTTTCTGGGGTTAGACAAGACCCGCGCAGTCGCCATGGTGGCAGCCTGGCTGGTGGTCCTGCCGCTGGCGCTGGGTTGGTTCCAGTACCGGATCCAGCTGGTGGAAACCGACTGGCCCGCCGTGCGCGAATTGATCCTCCGACGCTCGGCGGCCCGGCTTTCGACCGACCTTCGCGATGCGCTGAGCCTGTCCGACGGGTTGGCCCAGGTTGCGGCAGCAGCCGGGGCCGCGGAGCGGGCCGACGCATTCGACCTGCTGCAACACGCGGTTCCCAATCACGGTCCGGCCGCCGGCGCGTCGATCCTCGAGGCCACCGGAACCCCCTGGGCCTGGGCGGGCCGCCAGCAGGAATATCCGGTGCTGTCGGACGACTCCCTGCTGGTTACCGGGTCGCACTACGACTTGATTCTCGAGACCCAGCGCTCCACGCGCGAGGGCCGCACCGCCATCGGTACCGTGCTCCTCTGGGCCGATCCGATCGTGCCTGGGTTCAACCGTTCGCTGGCCAACCGCTTCGAGCTGGCCACCGGCGTTCGGCTCCATTTCGCGACGCAGCAGCCGGGGCCGGTCTGCCGGGATCCTTTCGACTATGAGCAGCCAACCACCGGCGGGGCTCGCCGCCTGTTCACGGTCTGCCCCGAGCCGCCCGACCAGGGCGCCGCGATGCAGACGGCGCTCAGGCAGGCCCGGGCCACCGTCGGCTGGGTAGTGGTTGCCGGACTCTTGCTCTCGTTGATCGCGGCCGGCTCTCCCTTTGCCCGCCTGGCCGTCCTGCTGGGCGGACTGTGGCTGGGAATCCGCGCGCCAGTGGGCGACGGAATGGGGCTCGGGCTGCTGTTCTCGCCGGCGACCTTCTTCCAGACGGCGCTGGGTCCACTCAGCAGTTCGGCCGGGGCGCTGCTCCTGACCGGCGTAGCCGCCACCGTGATTGGAATCGGGCTGTGGCGACGACGCCTGCCACGCAATCTGTTCACCATTGGCCTCGCGGCTGTCCTGCTGATCGGCGCGCCCTACCTCATCAGCGAACTGGGGCGGGGAATCACTCCTCCTTCAACTGGTGTACCGACCCGGCTCTGGCTGATCTGGCAACTCGCGCTGGTGATGGGTTCCTCGGCGATGATCGTGCTGGCGGCAGCGTTGCTGCGCGGTGTCAATAGCCGAGAGGTGCCGCACTGGGTCACGACCCTCGGCGTCGTGATTGCCATCGGGGCAGCGGCCGTCGGCACGGTGACCTGGTCTCCGAGGCCAGGGTGGCCGGTCTGGTACCCGTTCCTGTGGACGCCGGCGCTCATCCTCGTCACCCTGCCGACCCGTCGCCGAATGGCCATCGCGGGAATAGCCCTGGTGGCCGGCAGTGCAGCGGCGCTGGTGACGTGGGGTGCGGAGCTTCGGGCACGTCTGCAGGTGGCCGAACGCGACGTCTCCCAGCTCGGCGGCAACGCCGACGCCCTGGCTGAGCCGTTGCTGTTGAACATCGCCGATGCGGCGCTGAGCGCGCCCCCGACCGACCCCACTTCACTCTACGCCCTGTATCGACGATCGGGCCTCGGCGACGCCGCGTATCCGGTTCGCCTGGCGCTGTGGGCCCCAACCGGAGAATTGAGGTCCGACCTCGGCCTCGATGCGCTGGACCTGCCGGCGGCGGTCATCAGTGGGCTGGTGCGCGATCTCAACCCTGGCCGTGCACCCAAGGTGCTGCGGCTGCTCAGAGTGCCCGGCCTGCATTACCTCCTGCTTCAACGACTGGATAGTGCCACGGTACTCACCGCCGCCATCGGGCCCCGAACCAGGCTGATTGGTCCGACCCGGATCGGCGCGTTGCTGCGCCCGCCGACCGAGTCGGCTGCGTTGTACGAACTTTCGCTCTCCCCACCCACCCCGGGCGTGCCGGCGGATAGCGTGCAGTTGCGCTGGCGGCGTGACGGGTGGTCGGTGCGGAGCGAGCGCCGGATATCCCTTCCCGGTGGAGCCCGCCACGTTCATGCCCTGGTCGACATGCGCGATCCGTTCACTCTCTCGGTGCGGGGTGCGCTGGTGGTGTTGCTTGATGTACTCATGCTCGGCCTGGTCTGGCTGATGGCTGAATGGGGATCGGTCGGCGCGCTCTCTCCGGCCAGCTGGCGCCGGCTCGGCCGTTCGTTCCAGTTCCGCACCGCGTTCGCCCTGGCGCTGTTCTTTCTCATTCCCGCAGTCGGCTTCTCGATCTGGGGGATGTCCCGACTCGGCGCCGAGTACCGGCGTGCGGGAGATCTGCTGGTCCTGCAGTCATTGCGGGACGCGATGGGGCCGGCGGCCCGCCTGATGGAGGCACCGGCCAGCGAGATCGAAGGCAGCCTCAAGGACCTCAGTGACCGGCTCGACGCCACCCTGGCGCTATACAGCGGCGGCCGGATGCTGGCCGTCAGCGACCCGGTACTGGCTGATCTCGGATTCATCGGTCCGCTGGTCGATCCTGATCCATTCACCGCGTTGGCTCTGCATGACGGAATCGAAGTCACCCGAGGGACTCCAGCCGATGCTCCAACACTGGTCGCCGGCTATCGAGTGGTGCTGGCTGGACCGCCAGGCGGCATCGGTCTGCTGGCCACCCTCAAGCGGCCAGCCGAAGTCCACCTGCGCGAGAGCCAGCGCGACCTTGCCCTCGTGCTGCTGCTCGGAACGCTGCTGGGACTCGGCGCGGCGATTGTGGGTGCGCAGATCGCCTCGAGGGCGCTGGCTCGTCCGGTCGAAGAGCTGGGTCGGATTGCGTCCGCGATCGGCCAGGGGGAGCGACTGCCGTCGCCCACTTCAGCGCCGCCGCTCGAATTCGAACCGGTGTTCGGCGCCATTGAGCGGATGAGCGCGGATGTCCGGGCCAGCGAGTTGCAGCTGGACGAGGCGCGCCGCCGCACGGCAGCGGTGCTGGCTCACGTGGCCACCGGTGTCGTCGCGCTCGACGCTGATGGCAGGGTATTGATGGCCAACCCCCGCGCGGCGGAACTGCTGGGAGAGACACCGACTGTGGGCCAGCGGTTCCGGGTCGCGGAAGGATCGGGGTGGCAACCACTGATCGATGCGGCTCGGAAATTCAGCGAAAGCGAGCGTACTGAGAGCGGCCGGATCGAACTGGAAGTCGGCGGTCGCCGGGCCACCTGCCAGCTGTCCTCACTGGGTCCCTCCTCGGGCGGGGTGGTGCTGGCGTTCGACGACGTGACCGATGTCGCGCGAGCCGAGCGGGTGCTGGCGTGGGGTGAGGTGGCGAGACAGGTGGCCCACGAGGTGAAAAATCCCCTGACCCCGATCCGGCTTGGAGTGCAGCACCTCCGCCGGATCTACCGGCAGGATGACCCGGCCTTTGGCGCCACCCTTGCCGAAACGTCTGACCGGATCCTGGGTGAGATCGACCGGCTGGATACCATTGCCCGGGCCTTCAGCCGTTTTGCCGCGCCTGCTCCTGACGTACTGCCGCTGGAGCGCCTGGAGTTGGGCCAGACCATTCGCGAAACCGTCGCCCTGTATACGATGGGAGGCGGTGCCGAGGTCGTCGTGGTGGGCGGTCGGGCCAGCTGGGTCGCCGCCAGGCGGGACGAGGTGAAGGAGGTCCTCGTGAACCTGATCGAGAATGCCCGGGAGGCTGGGGCGCGGACCGTCCGTATTGAGGTGGGAGACCGGATGGTGAGCATGAGCGACGATGGCCGCGGAATCGCGGAGGCGCTGCTGCCCAGGATATTCGAGCCCCGGTTCTCGACGACGACCAGTGGATCGGGGCTGGGGCTGGCAATCGTGCAGCGGCTGGTGCAGAGCTGGCAGGCGCGGATCGAGGTCAGGAGCGTGGTGGGGGAGGGAACCACCATCCGGGTCGTCTGGTAAGCTCGCCGCAGAGCTGTGGCGCGGGGTCGTCTCACCTCCACAACGGGACTGTGCGCCAGCGCACAGCTGGGCAATTTCTTCGGGGTCTTCAGCCCGCATTTCCCACAGTTCCGGCCGGCGCGGCCACGGCCTGGGTTCTGCTCTAATGGGAAGTCGAGCCAACCCGCGAGTCGCCATGTCCGCCGACGCACATCCGCCCGCCCTGGATACCGCCTTCGAGCTGCTGCGCGATTCCCTGCATACCGCAGTGGGTCGTGGCGGCCACTTTAACTATGGCGTCGCCATTTTTCCCCGTACCGGCCGGTTCGACGCCCCAGTGTTCGGCGTCGCCACCATGGGTGGTGAATCGCTGACCCTGACCTACCGGTTGCTGCGAAGCCTGATGGATGTGCCGGTATGGCTGTCCGGTCAGGTCCGGGCTGCCATGGGTGAGGGCCCCTCCGCTGCCACCGCCAGGCTGATTCCCACACCGATGCTCGATCAACCGGTGCTTCGTCTGGCGCTGACCATGCGGCTGGGTCAGGACAGCGATGAGGCGGGGCGCACCATGCCGCTCGAATCGCTCATCTTCGCGGCCGACCTCATGGCGCCGATCATTCTGCTGTTCCAGGATATTCCGCCGGGCTGGCCGCGTTGAACCAATCGAAGCAGCAGGCAAGGCTGGCGGAGTCCGCCGGCCTTTTTCGTTCAGGCGCTCACCTTGGCACCCAGGCGTCCACGGTCCAGCGCCCGGTACTGGATGGCCTCTCGAATGTGCGCGGGGGCGATCTGCTCTGCTCCCTCAATATCCGCGATGGTCCGGCCGATCTTGATCACTCGGTGGCAGGCGCGGGCCGAAAGACCGAGCCTCGTACTTGCCGCGGTCAGCAGTCCATCCCCAACCGCATCGAGGGCGCAGAAGTGTCGGAGCTCCCTGACTGGGATCTGGGCGTTGGCAAAGAGTCCGGGATGGGCAGCGAAGCGCCGTTGCTGCCGGGCGCGGGCGGCATCGACCCGCTGGCGCACCATGGCACTGGTTTCCTCGGGCGGGCCGGTGGACAGATCACGATACGCCACCGTCGGTACGGCGAGTTGGATATCGATCCGGTCGAGCAACGGCCCCGAGCTCCGGCTGAGATACCGCTCGATCGATTCGG
>JBEPVA010000182.1:0-7987 GCA_041691295.1 Gemmatimonadota bacterium | reverse complement strand
ACCTGAGATAGGCCAGCAGATCCTTGACCTCGCGCCGATCGTAGAAACTGATCGCGCCGATGATCCGGTATGGCAACCCGGCCCTCCGCAAAGACTCTTCCAGCGCCCGGGACTGGGCATTGGTGCGGTAGAGAATGGCCATCTCGTTCAGCGCCCAGTCGCTCTTGGCGCTTCGGGCCGCCAGCTCCCGGACGATCCACTCGGCCTCATCGCGCTCATCGGCGGCCGCAACCAGGGTGATGGCCTCCCCGCCCAGCCGTCGGGTACGCAGCGTCTTGCCGAGCCGGCCGGAGTTCTCCGCGATCACCGCATTGGCCGCGCTCAGGACCGTGGCGGTCGAGCGATAGTTCTCTTCAAGCCGGACCACGACGGTGCCAGGGAAATCCTTCTGGAAGTCGAGCATGTTGCGCACATCGGCGCCGCGCCAGCCGTAGATCGACTGGTCGTCATCACCGACCGCGCAGATGTTGCCGTGCGCGCCCAGCTGGCGGACAAACTGGTACTGGGCGCTGTTGGTGTCCTGGAATTCGTCAACCAGCAGGAAGTTGAACCGCTCGCACCAGTGGGCCAGGCGGTCGGGCCGCTCCCGGAACAGGGTCAGCGGGTGCAGCAGCAGGTCGTCGAAATCCATCGCGTTGGCGTTCTTGAGCGCCGTGGTCATGGCCCCGAACACATCCGCCGCGGTCTGGGCCATTCGGTCGAACGGCGAGGCGCTGGCCAGCTCGAACGGTGGAATCATCCGGTTCTTGGCGCCGGAGATGATGCTCTGCACCGCCCGCGGCGGGAACAGCTTGGTCGAATGGCCACGCTGGTCCATGAGCCGCTTGATCAGGCTGAGCTGGTCGTCCTGGTCGTAGATCGTGAACTGCCGGGTAAAGCCGAGCGCCTCGGCTTCATGCCGGAGCAGCCGGGCCGAGAGGGAGTGGAAGGTTCCGATCCAGAGGCCGGAAGGATCGCGGCCCAGCATCCGGCCCACTCGTTCCTTCATCTCGCCGGCGGCCTTGTTGGTGAAGGTCACCGCCAGGATCCGGTTGGCGGCCACCCCATGCTCGTCGATCAGCCTCGCAATCCGCAGTGTGAGCACCCGGGTCTTGCCGGAGCCGGCACCCGCCACCACCAGCAGCGGGCCGGTGACGTGCTCGACCGCCTCCCGCTGGGCGGGATTGAGTCCGGTCAGGCCGGTGCGCTGGGTGGTGTCAGGACTGTTCATGCTTGGGTATCCGGATCAGGAAGCTCGCACCGGCCTCGGTGGTTTCGAGTACCAATTCACCACTGTGCCCGTCCTCAACAACGCGGCGGGCCAGGGCCAGTCCCACCCCCCAGCCGCCCGATTTGGTCGTGATGCCGGGATCGAACAGGGTCCGGCGAATTTCGCGGCTGACACCTGGCCCGTCATCCTGCACCCGCAGCGTGGCCCAGGGCGGCTCCATCGCCGTGATCAGCTGTATGGTGCCGCTCTGGCCCCGCAGCGCGTCGATGGCGTTCTTGACCAGCGACTCCAGCGCCCACTCCAGCAGGATCGGATCGCCGAGGACCATCGGACCAGGCCCGGCGGAACGGACCACCAGGGTGATCGGATTGGCGTGCTTGGGCAGCCGCGGCCTGAAATAGCCAGCCACCCGGTCGGCCAGCGCGCCGAGGCCGATCAGTTCCTGGCGGCCCGCGTGCCCGATCCGTTCGAACCGCTGGGCCACTCGCTCGAGCCGCTCCGCGTCGGCCATGAGATAGTCAGCCAGGCCGGGCGGTGGCGTGGGCCGGGAGCGGACCGCTTCGATCCACCCCTGCAGGCTGGTGAGCGGGGTTCCCATCTGGTGGGCCGCCTCCCGCGCCATGGCCACCCAGAGCCGGTCCCGCTGGGCCGCCAGCGCATTGCGGTAGGCCACGAATCCGACGCTGAGCATCAGGATCACGGTGAGCGCCTGCAACACCGTGAGCATGATCAGCTGCCGTTTCGCCGGCAGCGGACCGTAATGAATGGTGCCGACCACCTCATCGCTGATCGGCGGGTTATCGTGATCGAGCTGGCTGGCGTAGACCGGAATCCGGGGATCGTCGAGTCCGGCCTCGAACGGCAGGTTGGCCACCGCAGTCACCCGGCCGGTCCCATCGGTGACCACCAGTGGAATACCCTGGGCCCGGACCTGCTCGCCCAGCCGGAGCAGCGCATCGGCTTCCCCGCCCGGCCGTGAAGTGTTGAGCCCGGCAAAGACGCCGGCAAACAGCCGGCTCACGGCCGAAGCGTCCGACCGGAAGTGCCGGGCCACCACCAGTCCGGACGCGACTGACAGACCGGCCAGAATCACGACCAGCAGGATCACGAGCGCCGGCGCATACCGGCGCACGCGATTCCTACCCACAGGACTCGAGTCGGTCAGCGCCGAAATACGGGGCCAGGGCCGGCGGCAAGCGGATGGCACCGTCAGCCGATTGGTTGTTCTCCAGCAGGGCGATGATGGTCCGCGGAAAAGCCAGGGCCGATGCATTCAACGTATGGACGAACTCCGGCTTGGCGCCGGCCGTCCGGCGGAACCGGATGTTGGCCCGCCTGGCCTGGTAGTCGGTGAACAGGCTGGCACTCGACACCTCGAGCCAGGCCCCGACGCCGGCGGCCCAGACTTCAAGATCGTAGGTGTGAGCGCTGGCAAATCCGGTGTCACCCGCCGCGAGTTCGAGCACCCGGTACGGCAGCTCCAGCTGCTGCAGCACCGCCTCGGCGTGCCCGATGATCTTCCGGTGCTCCTCGGCGCCATCCTCCGGCCGGCACAGCCTGACCAGTTCGACCTTGTCGAACTGGTGAACCCGGATCAGTCCTCGGGTATCCTTGCCGTGGGCTCCGGCTTCACGCCGGAAACACGGGGTCCAGGCCACGAACGACAGCGGCAGCGACGCGCCGTCGAGAATCTCGTCGCGGTGGAGATTGGTCACCGGTACTTCGGCGGTCGGGATCAGGTACAGCTCATCGGCCGGAACGGTGTACAGCTCATCGGCAAATTTTGGCAGCTGACCGGTGCCAGTCATGCTGGCGCGATTGACCACGTAGGGCGGCGCGATTTCCTGATAGCCGTGCTGCTCGGTATGCAGGTCGAGCATGAAATTGGCCAGCGCCCGCACCAGCCTGGCCCCTCGGCCGGTGAACAGCGGAAAACCGGAGCCGGCGAGTTTGGTAGCCCGGGGCAGGTCGAATAGCCCAAGGGCCTGTCCAAGATCCCAGTGCGGCCTGGGCGCAAAGCTGAATTCGGGAACGGCGCCATGGCTCCGAACCACCCGATTGCACGAAGCGTCCCCGCTGGGAGCCTCATCCAACGGCAGGTTGGGAATCGCGAGCAACGTTTCGTCGAGCTCGGCCTCGACGCCGCGCAATTCGGCGTCCAGGGTCTTGATCGCGTCACCGACCGCCTTGACCCGGGTCATCAACTCATCGGCGGACTGCCCGGCCTTCTTGCGCCGGCCGACCTCTTCGCTGGCGCCGTTGCGTTCGGCCTTCAGCCCCTCGGCCCGGACCAGGATATCCCGTCGGCGCACGTCGAGCGCCGAGACCCGATCGAGGCTCGATTCGAGGCCCGGGTCAAGCCGTCGCGCCAGGGCGGCGCGGGTGGCGTCGGGCTCCTGCCTGAGGAGGCGGATGTCGATCACGGCCGCCTCAGTATGTCGGGAGCTGGTTGCGCAGCGAGTGGAAGCCGCAGTTCCTGTCGACGAGAACTCGGAAGATGATCTTGCGGTCGATCGAGTCGATACTCAGGACTTCCAGCTTGCCGTAGTACGGAGAGCTGATCTGGGTGCAGAACAGCGCCGACCGGATGTACCAGACCCGCCCAACGACACCCGCAACGGTATCCGCGTGGATGGTATCCGCCGTGACGTACTCGTTGACTGGGGCCGTCGTGATCGAGTCGAAGTGCAGGATCGACTTCCGAAAACCCGGCCGTACCGCATTGCTGCCGACGACGCCGAGCACCTTGGTGGTCAGGAAGACCGCATGGCCGCTGTCGTCGATGTCGTAGACAAAATCGAAATCGGGATTGTCCTGGGTAAAACGGGCCACTCCCGCCGAAACGGAATAGCCGCTCGGGACCGTCAGGTCGGTATCACGGGCGGCCGACAGGGTGACGGTATCCACCACGTTGCTGTCGGTGGCAATACTCGGGGAATTACCACAGCCGGTGGTAATCAGGGCGGTGCCGAGCCAGATGGTCAGCCCGGTCGTCATCAGAAATGGCAGGGGGCGCAGCGTCATGGGAGTGCAACCTAAGGACGCCGACCGAAGCGGGTCAACCCACCGTCATTGCTTGACTTCGATCATGCCCATTCCTACGTTGCCGGGCGTCCTGAACGACTCTTTTTCGACATCCCGGAGGCACCGATGAACAGCTTGCGCGATGTGGTGCGCGGCCTGGCCGCCCGCGAAGGGGTGGAGGCAGTAGTCATCGTCAGCGCTGACGGGCTGCCGATCGATCATGCCGGTCGCTCGGAATTCGACCCGGAGGCCGTCGCGGCCCTCACTGCCACAGTGGCGCAGAGCGCCCGAAGCCTGGGCCGGGCGGTGGATGGAGAGCGGCTGACCACCGGCGTGCTCGAGTTCGGCGAGCGCCAGGTGATTTTCTCCGCCCTCTCCGACGATCACCTGCTGTTCATCCTGCCTACCCCCGGCAGCAATACCGGCAGCCTGCTGTACGATCTCCGGCGCCACTCCCCCGCCGTGGCCGCGTTGCTTTGACCTGGTCCCACCCCGAGCACAAATATCCAAGGATTGCTCCGATGACCTGCCCAGCCGAATGAAGTGGGCCGTGATCCTGGCCGGCGGCGCCGGCAGCCGCTTCTGGCCCCTCAGCACTCCCTCCCGTCCCAAGCAGGTCCTGCCGCTCTCCGGTGACACCTCGACCGCGGAGCAGGCCGTGCGCCGGCTGGCTGGACTGGTACCTCCCGAACAGATCCTCCTGGTCACCGGTCTGGATCTCGCCGGCCCGCTCGAGCAACTGCTGAAGCTGCCAGCCGAAAACGTGCTGGTGGAGCCGCGGGCGGCCTCGACCGCGCCCGCGCTGGTCTGGGCTACCCACGAGGCGTTCCGCCGGGATCCCGATGCCGAGGTGATCTCGCTGCACGCCGATTGGGTAATCCGCGAGGAGAGTATTTTTCGCCAGTCGGCCAGCACCGCGCTCCGCACCGCGATGACGCACCGCCGCCTGGTGACGGTCGGGATCGTGCCCACCCGGCCCGAAACCGGGTACGGATACATCGTGCCGGGCGCGCCGCTCGACAGAGACGCCCGCGCGGTGCAGCGCTTCACCGAAAAGCCCGATGCCACCACCGCCCTCAACCTGATGGCGGAAGGGGCGCTCTGGAACAGCGGGCTGTTCGCCTGGCGGGCCGATGTACTGCTCGAGCAGGTCCGGCTCCACACGCCCGAGATCGCCCCGGCGCTCGGCGCGCTCGACCGGGGTGATGTGCCCGGCTTCTTTGCCGCGGTCAAGCCGATCTCGATCGACGTCGGACTGCTGGAGCGCAGTCCGGCCGTCGCGGTGGTAGCGGGCGCGTTTTCGTGGGACGATATCGGGACCTGGGATGCCCTCCCGCGGGTCCGGACCCGGGACTCGCACGGCAACGTGTCCTCGGGGCAGGTCTTCTTCTCCGGCAGCCAGGACTGTGTGGCCTGGAGCGACGACGAACCGATCGTGATGGCGGGCGTCCGAGATCTGGTGGTGGTCCGGGCCAATGGCAGGATCCTGGTCATGCCCCGCTCCATGGCTCCCGATCTCAAGCGGGTTCTCGATACCCTGCCACCAGCCATCCGCGACCTGCCCTGATCCGATGCCCGTCACTCTCCACCTCTACGACCCGCCCAATCCCGGACCCCGCTGGTTCCCTTTTGCGGGAGTGCGCCCGCTGTCCGAATTGCGGGCCGGCATCTGGCGGATCCGGGAGCGCTGGGAAGGACTGCTCGAGGCCGAAACGGTCTCGATCATGGCCGATCATGTGGCGGGGTTCCACGAACTCGACGAGCCCGAAGTGGTGGCCACCCGAACCGTGCGTGGCCCTGCGGTGGTGGCGGCCAGCTGGTTTGCCCCCAGTGGCGCCCCGATTGAATTCGGCAAGGACACCAGGCGCCTGACTCACGATGGCCAGACCGTGGCCTGGCTGGTGGCGGCAGGACAGAGCTGGACGGGGCCGAACGACGATGGCGCCGCCGTCGAGATCGAGGGGCTGCTGCTCGAAGGCAGCGCCGACCTGTTGACGGCGCTGGAGGGCTATCTGCAGGGCGACTGCGCCGACTTCCTGACCGCACCGCATGACGAAATTCCCGATGGCTGCCTGGTGATCGGCGATCCCGCCGAGGTCGTCATCCTGGCCGCCGCCGTCGAGCCCGGTGTGGTGTTCGACACCCGCCACGGCGCCATCATCGTCGAGGAGGGCACCGAGGTGCGCTGCGGCACCCGGCTCGAGGGCCCGTTCTACGCTGGCGCCCGCTGCCGGATTCTGGGCGGCCATCTCCGGGCCTCGGTGCTCGGCCCCCGCAGCAGCGTCAAGGGAGAGCTGTCCAACACCGTCTTCCTCGGGTTCAGCAACAAGAGTCACGATGGATTTGTCGGTCACAGCGTGCTGGGCACCTGGGTCAACCTCGGCGCCGGAACCACGACCTCGAATCTCAAGAACACCTACGGCGAGGTGCAGCTCGAAGTCGCCGGTGAACGGATGGCTACCGGCCGCCAGTTCCTGGGCACCATCTTCGGCGATCATGCCAAGACCGGCATCGGCACCCTGCTGTCGACCGGCACGGTGGTCGGCGCTGGCGCCAATATCTTCGGCGCCGGGCCGGTTCCGAAATACGTCGCGCCATTGGCGTGGGGTGGAGTCAGCGCGGAGCGGATGGACGAGCCGGGATTTCTGCGGGTGGCCGAGCGGGTGATGCCCCGCCGTGAGATCGCGTTCACGCCCGAGCGCCGGAAATCTCTGGAGGCCACCTGGCGGAGGCTGTCGACGGGATGACCGTTCTCTACGTCCTGGGCTCAGGCTCCAAGGGAAACTGCGCCGCGGTCCGCCACGAGGGCCAGACGATTCTGCTCGACGCTGGCTTCAGCGCCCGGGAAATTGGCCGCCGGGCAAGGGATGTCGGGCTGCCACTCGATAGTGTCATTGCCATCGCCCTGACCCACGAGCACGGCGATCACAGCTCCGGCGCCGCCTCGCTGGCCCGGCAACTGAACATCCCTGTCATTGCCAGCCCCGGCACCTGGGACCGGCTGCGGCCCAAATTTGCGGCCTCCCGATTCATTCCGGCGGTCCTGATGGGAGAGGTGTCGGTAGGCCCATTCCGGGTCAGGTGCTGCGCCGTGAGTCACGACGCGGCCGAACCGATCGCCCTCAGGGTCGAGACCCCGGATGGGGTCAGCCTGGCGCTGGCCACCGACGTGGGCCGGACCACGACCGCGCTGCGCTGGCTGATGGCGGGCGTGCATGCCCTGGTGCTGGAGGCCAACCATGACGAGGTCCTGCTCCGCAGCAGCCGGTATCCGGCCAGTGTCCAGGAGCGGATCGTCGGATCAGGCGGCCACCTCTCCAACCGGGCCGCCGCCGAGCTGCTGGGAGAACTGATGCACCCTGGACTCAGGCTGGTGGTGCTGGCCCATCTCAGTGAACGCTGCAACACCGCCGATGAAGCCCGCCGCACCATTGGACCGGTCCTCGAGGCAGCCGGCTTTCAGGGCGGCTTCGAAGTGGCCCTGCAGCACCGGCCCCTGCATCCGCTGTCGATCGCCGGCTAGTTCCTGCCAACAACAAATCCGCGGATCAAGGCGGATTCGAACCGCCACGGATGAACCCAGATTGTTCCGTGGCACTTCATACCGCCGAAGCATCACGCGAAATCCGCTTTTTCATCAACGATAAATGGCAACTGAGCCCGTCGATTCGATTTGCGATTGCGAACCGGAGCGATCGGCGCTCGTCCGTGGCCTTCCGCGGCCAATGCCATTCCCGGGGACAAACGCACCAG
>JBEPVA010000181.1:0-8003 GCA_041691295.1 Gemmatimonadota bacterium | reverse complement strand
GATCCCCTCTCAACTACCACGCGTTCGGGTGGGCCAGGGATCGCGCCTGGGCTCGGCGCAGCGCCGGGTCCAACTTTCCCGACTCGGCCGCATATACGGCGTTCAGCCGCTCGGTAATCTTCCGGCCCTGGTGCTTGGCAAGGAATTCGGCGACAGCCGTGGCATACAGCTCACTGCGGGAGACACCCAGCCGCTCGGCCAGGGCGTCAGCCGAAGCGAAGAGGGCATCGGGGAGCGAGATAGCTGTTTTCATACCTGAGTATAACCTATGGCCGCTGGCCCCGCGAGGGCGTTACTGCTCCCCGCGCGCTCGCGCAAAGTCGCTGCCAATCGGACCCCGGAACAGCAGCCAGGCATACAGGGCAGCGAAGAGCACGATGGGCACCGCGATCACATAGAGTGCGACCGTCTGAGGATGGGCTGGGACGATTCTGGACAGCGTCGTGGCGCCAATGAAGTAGAACAGCGCGTTGGCCAGCACCACCGGGCGTCCGTAGATACCACCCAGTAGGCTGGAGCGGCTGGCCCAGTTGAGTATGGCGAGGGCCAGCCAGCCTGCCGCAATGAGCTGTCCCAGCCAACTGGCGCTGGCCGGAAAATCGGGAACGACGCGCGGGAGGATTTCGTCAGGGGCAAACAGCAGCAGCAGACCGCCGAGCGCCAGAAAACCGGCGCTGCTGCGGGAAATCAGCGACGAGATCATCAGCTACATCCACCCTTCCGTGCGATACCACTCGGCCGTCAGCCGCAGTCCGGAATCCAATCCATTCTCCGCTCGCCATCCGGTGTCCCGGGTCAAGGCCGACGGATTCCCGGTCCACGCTTCCTGAAAGAACTCATTGGCCTTGTCGGCGGTCAGGACCGTAGCCTTGCCGGCCACCCCCGCGGCCCAGCCGGTCAATCCGAGGACACCGCGGGCCAGCGCCAGCGGCAGGTGCAGAATCGGCAGATCAGCGGTGCGATCTGGCCGGACCGCTCGACCCACGGCCTGCACAAACGACTCACTGCTGAAGATCTCGGGATGACAGGGATAGTAGATCCGGCCCACCGCCCTGTCCGCTGTGCCCGCCGCGATCAGCGCCTCGGCCAGATCGGGTCCGTACACCGCCGAGAGTTCCTGGCTGCCATCGCCGAATACCGGGGCCACCGGTCCCTTGGCAATCTTGAAGACCTTCAAGACTTCGGTATCCCGCGGCCCGTACACCATCGGTGGCCGGAGCACGGTCCAGGACAGGGCACAGCCCTTCACCGCCTCCTCACCAGCCAGCTTGCTGCGTCCATACTGGGTCACCGGCCGGGCCGGAGCGGTGCCATCGACCGGATGGCCACGGGTAGCCGGACCGCCGGCCGCCATCGAGGAGACCATCACCAGACGGGCGCTGCCGCCGGCGCGAATCAGCGCGTCGATGACATGGACGGTCCCATCGCGATTGGCATGGAGAAAATCGGATTCGGAGCGAGCGGCAATGACGCCGGCGACATGAAAGACGAGCTGCTGTCCGGCGGCGGCCTGGTCCAGCGCGGCAATGGCGTCGAGGTCGCCGATGATGAGCTTGACTCCATCACCCAGGACCCTGGCCGCCTTGGCCGGAGATCGAACCAGGGCAGTGACGCTGTGCCCCTGGCGGCGGAGGGCTGCAACCAGGTGACTGCCCACGAAGCCCGTGGCGCCGGTCACCAGGACATTCATACCGGCTTGTCGTAGAGGCGGTAGGTCTTGTAGACGGTGAAGCCCATCTTCTCGAGGCCGGCATTCATGGCCGGGTTGTCCTCGAGAATCCAGCCGGCCTCACCCCAGGTGATGCCGTGCTTGGCCGAGGTGGTCCAGATGTAATGGTACAGCATGGCGTCGATGCCCTTGCTCCGCCATTCGGGCAGGATACCCAGCAGCAGGATGCGGCAGCGGCGGATCTTCTTGCGCTTGATGGCCCACAGCAGCCGCAGCACCGTGGGAAAGATCCGGCCGTTCCGGTTGGTCCGGAACACCTGGTTGAAATCGGGCAGCACCAGCCCGAAGCCGATGACCTTGCCGTCCTTTTCGGCAAACGGCACCAGGTCAGGATTGACCACCGGCTTGAACTGCTTGGCCAGGTGATCGATCTCATGATCGGTCATCGGGACGAACCCCCAGTTCTTCTCCCAGGCGGCGTTGTAGATCTGCTTGATCTTCTCGACGTCGCCGTCAAAGTCCTGCATGTTGAGGCCGCGCAGGGTGATTCCCTGGCGCTTCTGGATCAGCTCGGTGCCGCGGGCCAGCCGCTCGGGCACCGGGATGTAGGCGGTTTCGTAGCCACCGCGATACACCAGCAGGTCCTTGGCCTTCTTTAATCCGGCCGCTTCCAGCATCATCGGATAGAATGGCGGGTTGTGCGGCATCATCATGGTGTTGGGGGTGTCGAATCCCTCGACCAGCACGCCACACTCGTCATTGACCGAGAACGAGGCCGGCCCGCGCATGGTGTCGAGCCCACGGGCCCGGATCCAGTTGCCGGCCTCAGCCAGCAGCGCATCCGCCACGGTCTGGTCCTGGATGGTCTCGAAGAAGCCGAAGAAGCCGACCCGGTCCTCGTGGGTTTCGTTGTGCAGCCGGTTATGAATGGCGGCAATCCGACCGACGACCTGCCCGCCACGCTCGGCGATGTAGTACTCCGCCTCGGCGTGTTCGAAGAAGGGGTTCTTGGTCCTGGAAAGGATGGTGCCCATGTCCATACGCAACGGCGGGACCCAGAGCGGGTCCCGTGCGTGCAGTCGGTAGGGCAGATCGATGAAGTGCTGCAGATCGCGCCGGGATTCTGCCCGGCGCACCCGAAGATCAGCGGTCAGATAACCCCCAGCTCTTTTCCGATCCGGGCAAACTGCTCGAGGCAGAAGTCGATCTGCTCGAAGCTGTGGGTGGCCATGAGGCTGGTGCGGAGCCGACACTGCGACGGCGGAACCGCCGGCGGTGCCACCGGGTTGGTAAAGACGCCGGCATCGAACAGCTTGCGCCAGAACAGGAAAGTCTTGTCCAGCGGTCCGATCAGGACCGGCACGATCGGGGTTTCGGTCTCGCCGATGTCATACCCGAGACTGCGGAAGCCCTCGTGCAGCCGGCGGGTATTGGCCCAGAGCGAGGTACGGCGCTCTGGCTCCCGCTGCATGACTTCGAGCGCCGCCAGGACGCCGGCGGTGTTGGCCGGGGGCAGGGAGGCGGTGAAGATCAGCGGCCGGCTGTGATGCCGCAGGTAGTGAATGACATTCTCGGATCCGGCCACGAAGCCGCCGATCGAGGCCAGCGACTTGGAAAAGGTACCGGCGATCAGGTCGACATCGTCGATCATGCCGAAGTGCGAAGCGGTGCCGTCTCCGTTGGGGCCGAGCACACCGAGGGCGTGAGCATCGTCGATGGCCAGGGCGGCGCCGTGCTTCTTGGCGAGCCGAACCAGCTCGGGGACTTCGGCGATGTCCCCTTCCATCGAGTAGACGCCATCGACGACGATCATCGAGCCGCGGGTGCCGGGATTCTTGTCCAGCAGCCGATCGAGGCTGGCCATGTCCCGGTGATTGAACCGGACGGTTTCGCCGTAGGACATCTTGGCGCCATCGAGGATCGAGGCGTGATCGAGCTTGTCGAGGTTGACCACATCGCCGCGGCCGATCAGGCCACTGATGAAGCCGAGGTTGGCGGAGTAGCCAGTGGAAAAGACCAGACAGTCTTCCTTGCCGAGGAATTCGGCCAGGGAGCGCTCGAGCTGGCCGTGAAGGTCGAGGGTGCCATTGAGGAAGCGGCTGCCGGTGCACCCCGAGCCGTACTTGGCAAGGGCGCGCTGGGCCGCTTCCAGCACCTGCGGATGATGGGTCAGGCCGAGGTAATTATTCGACCCGAGCATGATCCGCTTCTGGCCTTCGATCACGACCACGGTGTCCTCGGACTCCGAGATCGGCTTGAAATAGGGGTACATCCCCGCCGCCTGGATTTCCTTGGCGCGGGTGAACTGTCGGCATTTGTCGAACAATGAGATCTGCTGCAGGATGCTGGTATCCACTTGGCGACGGCTCCGGGCGTTCGAGTGGCCGAGCTGCGGCTACTAAGCCATTAGATATTAACGAGTTGAGTCACACGGCACAAGCGAGCGGCATGGGTTCGGGCCGACCGGGATGCGTGACGCCGGTCATTTCGCCCGGGCGCCCGATGATATAACATTACCGGGAACGAGTTTGGGCCCGGCCCGGCCACATCCCCATCCAGAGGACCCTGTGCGTACTGTCACTCCAGCGCTTCGCGCGCCATGGTGGTTAGCAACCCTTGCCCTCCTTGCAGGTACACAGTCGACGGTCCAAGCGCAGACTCCGCGCGCCAAGGTCGGGCAGTTCGAGGTGCCGGGGCTGGATTTCACCCGGGATGGCGCCTGGCGGAAAGAGGCCCGGGCGGTACGGGATCGGCGTCATGCCCTGATGCGCAGCGGGAACATGGCGGCGCTGAATTCACCGATTGCGGGCTCGACCGCGATCTCAGGGACGTACACCATCCCGGTCATCCCGATCGACTTTCTGGGTGATCCGGCGCCGTTTCCCGCGCCTCAGTACGAATCGGTGCTGTTTGGCGCCGGTGGCTCCGGGCAGCCGTACACCACCAACTACTATTATCACGAGCTGTCCAATGGCCTGGTAACCATCAATGGTGTGGTACACGAGTGGGTCCAGGCCGACAGCGCCGACACCTACTACGAAGACAACTGCAACGGGATTGCGATCAACAACTCCTGCGCCCACGGCGGGAACAGCGGAGTTGACCGGTTTGCCTCGCTGCTACCGGAAATCCTGGCCAAGGTCGATGACGGGACATTCAACTGGGCTCCATTCGACAAGGACAACGACGGCTTTGTCGATTTCGTGACCTTCCTGCAGGCTGACCTCGATGGCGCCTGCGGACCGACCGCCACCAACAAGCATATCTGGGCCCACCGGTTCAATCTCACCGGTCTGACTGGCGGGGTGTACGTCACCAAGACCCCGTGGCCGGGACACGCTGGGCAGTTCATCAAGGTCAACGACTACATCATCCAGAGTGCCCAGGGTGGTGGTTCCGCCTGCACCCCCAACCAGATCATGCCGATCGGCATCATCACCCACGAGACCGGTCACGCCTTTGGTCTGCCGGACCTGTACGACACCAGCAATCAGACGGAGGGGGTCGGCGAGTGGAGCCTGATGGGCAGCGGCGGGTATACCCGGGCCTACAGTCCGGCCCGCTACGATGCCTGGTCGGCGGCAGAACTGGGCTGGCTCAAGGTCGATACTCTGGCTGCCTCCGGGACGGTGGATCTCGGACCGGTCCAGAGCACCGACTCGATTCGGTACATCGCGGTGGCCGGCACGGACGAATATTTCTACTTGGAGAACCGGGCCAACCTCGAGAGCGACACCGCCCAGATGAATGTGGCGCTGGGTGCCCGGCACAAGCAGCCCGGGCTGCTGATCTGGCATCTGGACCAGGGCCAGATCGATGCCCACGGCATCACTCAGGATAACTCGGTGAATGTGAGTTTCCCGCACGGCGTCGAGCTGGTCCAGGCGGATGGCCTGCGTAACCTCGATGCGACGGACAACACCAGCAACCGTGGCGACGCCGGCGATTCCTATCCGGGGTCGAGCGTCAACCGGAAGTTCAGCTACACCACCAATCCCCCCGCGCTGTCCAACAGCAATGCCGCGGTCGGATGGGTGATCGATTCGATTTCCGATCCCGATGGCGGCCAGCGGATGCATTTCCGGTTCATCAAGCACGGCGCCAGCGTGGTCCGGAGCAGTCCGGCGACCGCCAGCATCAAGGTCGACGGGGTCGCGCGGCAGCAGTTCACCGATATCGAGCCCGCCGGTAACACCCTGGCTCTGGATGCGGACTCGGTCCAGGTGCTCAGCAGCGGGCGGACCCGGTTGAGTTTCAACAACTGGAGTGATGCGGGGTCCAAGGCGCACAGCCACATCACCACCGGGGCGGCGGAGACGATCACCGCCACCTTTACGGTCGAGAACCGGGTCCTGCTCACCTCGATCGTCGGTGCTGGCACGGTCGCCGCCAGTGTCGGCGGGACGCTGACCACTCCCGGGATCTATGTGGTGAGTGGCACACCGGTCACCCTGACGGCCACGGCAGGCGGGGGAGCCGTCTTCGGCGGCTGGTCCGGCGACACCACCAGTTCCAGCGCCACGCTGTTGCTACCCATGGGTCGAGGGTACAACGTGGTGGCCACCTTCACTGGCGCGGTCGCGGTGGCCTTGGGAGATGCGACGGCCGAGATCCTGGGTACGCCGACCCTGACTGCGCCGCAGAAGACCTTTCTGGATCAGACCGGAAACAACAACGGCAGTTTCGACCTTGGCGATTTCCTGTCCTTCGTGCGGCGCAGCGGCGCCCCGGTGCCACCGGCGGTGACTCGCATGATGAAGGCAGCTTCGACCCGGAAGGAGCACTAGGATGCGTACCCTTCGACTTCTCACCGGGATTCTGGCCGGTGCGGCGCTGATGTCCTGCGGCGGCGGCAATGGCAACAATCCGGATGTCCCGACCCCTGGTAACCTGACCATGGCGGCGACCGGCACGGTCCCGGCTGGCGCCGGTGCGATTCTGCTGACGGTCACCGGCGGTTCCACCGGCATCGACACGCTGGTGCCGGCCAGCGGATTCAGCTCCTACTCGAAGCGATTGACCGCCGGCTCGTTCCGGACCGTGCTTGTGGGTGATGTGGTCGCCGGCAACCTGGCCACCATCCATGTGCCGGACACCCGCAAGGCCTCGAGCTATACGGCGACCGTCGGGCAGGCGGCCAACAGCACGACGTTCGCGGCGATGACCGCCAGCTCGTTCACGGTCACGGTCAGCGCGCCCTGACGCCAAGTTGCCGCCGGCTGGTCCACCGCCCCGATTCCGGCTGGTCCGGAATCGGGGCGGTTGCTTGACCGGTCGGGTTGAGCAGGTCACCTTCGATATATAGAGATCAATGAGGGAGGTTGTCATGGATGAGCAGATCGAACCGGGCCGGCGGGCGTTCCTGCAAGTGGTGGGAGCAGCCGGGGCGGCGCTGATGCTGGAAGGGATCCGCGGAGCGGCACGGCCGCTCGCCGCCAGAGTGGTGCGGGGTCCCGATGAACCGGAGGCGCCCAACGAGGAGGTGGCCAAGATCCTCAAGGACCGATTCGGGGACCGGACGATCCAGCGGGGACACGTGACCCTGGATATGGCTGCGTCAACCGAGGACGGCCGGTTCGTGCCGGTGTCACTGGAGTCCGACCTGCCCATGAGCGCCGAGCGCTATGTGAAGGGGGTCTACTTCATCATCGATCACAATCCGGATCCACTGGTATTCGCGATGCACCTGACGCCGCAGATCGGACCGCTGGCGGTGCAGACCCGGGTCAAGATGCGGCGGACCTCATGGATCCGGGCAATCGTCGAGACCAGCGACGGCGAACTGTGGGCCGACTATGCCAAGGTCGAGACTTCCCTTAACGGCTGCGGGTGACGCCATGGAAATCGGCAAGGGCAAGATTCTGATTCCCGACCGCATCGCCCAGGGCGATGTGATCCGGGTGCAGGCGGTGGTGCAGCATCCGATGGATACCGGATTCTTCCGGGATGCCAACGCGAACATGATCCCGCCGTACTTCATGAAGGATGTGACCGTGACCTACGGCGAAGCCGAGGTGGCACGGTTCGAGTGGACCAGCGGCGTCAGCAAGGATCCGATGATCGCATTTCCGCTCCGGGCAGACCGGGAAGCGCCGCTGATCTTCACGTACAAGGACAATCGGGGCACCAGCTACCAGATCAGCGTGCCGATCGCCTTTCAGACCGGGTGATCCGGACCAGCCTCTTCGGTGCGGCCACGCTCACGGTGCTGGCCGCGCCGCTGGCACTCTCCAGCACACTCGAGGCCCAGGCCACCATCCGGCCGCGGGCCTTTTCCCCCACGACTGATTCGACCCGCTACCCGGTCACCCCGCTGGGGCACGGGGTGTACGCC
>JBEPVA010000180.1:0-8097 GCA_041691295.1 Gemmatimonadota bacterium | reverse complement strand
GGCTGGGGCAACAAGTGGGACTTCATCATCGTGCACGAGAGCGCCCACGAGTGGTGGGGCAACAACATCACCACGAAGGACATCGCCGATTCCTGGGTCCACGAGGGCTTCGCCAACTACGCCGAGAATCTGTTTGCCGAGTGTCAGGATGGACCGAGGGCCGGGTCGGAGTATGTCATCGGGACCCGGCCGCTAATCCAGAACAAGATCCCGATCGTGGGCCGCTACGGCGTGCAGAACGATGGCTCGGGCGACATGTACTACAAGGGCGGCAACATGCTGCACACGATTCGCCAGGTCATCAACGACGATCGCAAGTGGCGCCGGATCCTGCGGGGGCTCAACCTCACCTTCTGGCATCAGACCGTCACCGGCCAGCAGGTCCAGGACTACATCAGCCGTGAATCAGGCATCGACCTGAGCAAGGTCTTCACCCAGTATCTCACCACCGTGATGATTCCGGTGTTCGAATACAAGGTGGACGCCGACGTCCTGAGCTATCGCTGGGGCAATGTGGTGCCCGGCTTTGCCATGCCGGTCCGCGCCCGCCTCACTGACAAGGGTTTCACCCTGCTCCACCCCACCGAGGAGTGGCAGACCGTGAAGCTGTCGGTCAACAGCGCCGAAGGGTTCCAGCTGGACCGGAATTTTTACGTCGACGCGGTGAACGTCGGGCTGAATCCGCCAGCCAAGTAGGTTCACGGTACAACGTGGTTCACGGTTCTTTTGTTCGGATCTGATCGCGGTATTGTAGCGTCAGACCGTACATCACCGTGAACCGTGGACCGTGAACCATCGCTTGAGCGACACAACCGTGAACCGTGTACAGTGAACCACCATTGCGAATGGCTGACAGCCAATGGCTAACGGCTCCATCGTCCGCGGTGCCACCGAGTCGGATCTGTCGGCCCTCCTGACGATCTACAACGACGCCATCCTCACCACCACCGCGGTCTTTTCCTACCAGCCCCATACCATGGCCATGCGCCAGGAGTGGTTTGCCGCCAAGCGGGATGCTGGCCATCCGGTGCTGGTGGCCGAACACGATGGAAAGGTCCTGGGATTCGCGGCGCTGGGACCGTTCCGGGCCTGGCCGGCCTACAAGTACAGCCTGGAAAATTCAGTCTACGTCGCGGCCGATGCGCGGGGCCAGGGCGTGGGCGGGTTGCTGCTCGAAGGGCTCCTGCGCTCGGCCCGCCAGCTCGACGTGCACACCGTCATCGCCAGCGTCGAGGCCACCAACACCGCCAGCCTGCGGCTGCACACCAGACATGGCTTCACCAAGGTGGCGCGATTCCGGGAAGTGGGCTACAAATTCGGCAGATGGCTGGACCTTGTCTTCCTGCAGGTGCTGTTCGATTCTCCGAAATCGCCAATGGAGGGCTGAGGACCATGCATCACGGCATTCCGGAGTCGCTGCGGTTCAAGAGCCGGCACTATCACACCCTGGTCAAACACCTGTCGGGTCGCAATCAGGGCAAGCGGGGCACGCTGCTGACTTTCACTGGAATGCCGCGACAGCAGCTCAAGGTGGCGGCCGGCCAGTTTGCTGCCGCCTTGAAACAGCCGCTCTACCGGATCGACCTGGGGCAGGTGGTGAGCAAGTACATCGGCGAAACCGAGAAGAATCTCAGCCGGCTGTTCGACGATGCCGCCTCCAGCAACGCCATCCTGCTGTTCGATGAGGCCGACGCACTGCTCGGCAAGCGCTCCGAGGTCAAGGATGCCCACGACCGCTATGCCAACGTCGAGATCGACTACCTGCTCCAGAAAGTCGAGCAGTTCGACGGCGTCATGATCATCGTCGAAAACCATCCCCGGGCTCATCGCTACCGACCACCGAAACTCACCCACGTGCTGGTGAAGTTTCCGCCCGACTGAAGTCAGGAGTCGGGATTTGGGCGAATCTAGCCAGTTGTCATCACGAGGGAGCGAAGCGACCGAGGGACCTACTGCACCTGTTGAGTGGCTCGCCGAACCGACTTACTAGATCCCTCACTCGCCGTGCTCGCTCGTGATGACACCCGGAACCCGGAACCCGGAACCAATCAACTGTGAACGTTGATCCCCCTTCGGAGCCCGGCAAATCGAGCTGGCCGCTGATCACGCTGGCGGCCCTCTCTTTCATTCCCGTATTCGGATTCTTCTTCGCCGGCGCGGCCCTGACCTGGGCGCTCAACAGCTCCCGACCGCGGGCGCGGCTTGCAGGGTGGATGGCGGTCGCTGGTGGCGTACTCAACATGGTGGGGATGGTGTTCCTGGCCCTGAGCGGCCAGCATACGCCCGCCGCCGAGCAGCAGGCCAGGACCGTTGCGGAGCGCGAACTTGGCAGGATCGTGATAGCCCTCGAGACGGACCATACGACCCGGCGGTCATACGTGGCCTCCCTCAAGGGTCTGCAACTCGCCCGATTTCCGAAGGAGTTGTTGCCCATCAATGATGTCAGTGGTGGGTTCATCATCCCGCCCAGGGAGTATGTCTATCGCGTGGCCCGGGATGGGAAGAGTTACGATCTGCTGGGGGTAGGTCCGGATGGCAAGCCGGATACCGATGACGATATCCGGCCTGTGTTGTCCGATTCACTGCGAGAGCACTCCGGCTTCAAGCCGAGGTCTGGGGTCTAGGGTCGAGGGCCGAGTGTCGAGCGCAGACGGAACGCGGCACCTGTTGCTCAATCGAGAGGCGATTCCCCGCAGGAATTCGAACCTACCCGGAACGCGGAACGCGGAACCTTGTTAACCAGATCCCTCGCTCTACTCGGGTTCTTCTTGCCGCCGAAGGCCGCGGACCGCTCCGAGGCACACTTGACGTTTCAACCGCCAGGTGGGTTACGGACTTGTTGGTAATCAGCACCTGCAAATCCTCGTGAGGCGAGACGCGGGACACTTTGCCGGGAACAGTCCGCGCGGTTATCCGCGTTCATCCGCGGCGGGATGAACCGTGGACGGTGAACCCGGCACCCGGCACCCGGCATCAATCGAAGACTTACGGCCGTCCCTGTCGACTCCGCATCGCTTCAAGATTCTTGTCCCAGATCGCCTGCTGATCGGGAGTGAGCACCGCGCGGATGTCGGCGTTCGACTGCTGCATCATCCCGCGCATCTGGCTCCGGGTGGCTGAATCGGGCCGGGTTCCTGGAGTCATCGGCGGCATCTTGGCGCGCCCGGCCTCTGCGATGGAATCGACCTCGGTCTGCTGGGCGGCGGTCAGGGTAATTCCCTTGAGCAGTTCAGCCAGTCGGCGCTGGCCCCCACCCATGCCGCGGCCACCCATTCCCTGCTGACCGGCTTCTGGCGGCGTGGCAGGATTCTGGGCCATGGCCGAGTAGGCTGCCATTGGTAGAATCAGTGCGGCCACCAGCAGTGATTTGCGAATATTGAACATCCGAACCTCCGAAGTCGTGACTGAGAAAGTGACGAGCAGAAGGTGTACGCTGGGTTCGGCGCCGTCGTTGCCCCCCGTCAGCATGCTGCCCGAAAGTCATCGCTCCTCGGGAGCCGAGTGGTGGAAATCCGATCCATTGCCACCACCGTGGCAGATCTATCAGCATGCTCGGCATGCTGAGCGTCGCCACGCCGCCGCTGTTTGGGCTGACCTCCGAAGAGGTGTGGGCGCGGTCGGCCTGATCGGCGGGGATCCCCTACCACTGGTGGTAGTTGTGGCTGGTCCGATCGCAGCGCAATTTTGCGCTGGCCGCCAGGTGACTACGAATGCATTTCCATGCGAGAAACTGCCGGATCCGGTAAAATCTGCGTTCGAGAAATTCCGGGTCCGGCATGAATTCGACTCGTTGGAACACTAGTCCCTTGGACTCGGCGGATATTGGCTCTCGCCGCCCAACCACTGACCAACAAGGAACGATCATGCGCTCGGTTGCCCGGATCGCGCTGCTGCTACTGTCTCTCAGCCTCGGCCTCGGCACTGCTCCCGCCGCCGCTCAGCTCGATCAGTTGCCGGCCATTGCCCCTTCCAGCTGCAGCCTGGCCGATTCGGTCCTCGGCAAGCCCGTCAACGAGGAGCTCGGCGCCCTGGCCGGACTGTATGACAGCCATCGCGATTCGACCTACCTGTTCGTATCCCGGAAATCGCGCTCCATCCGCAGCTTTGTCCCCTATACTGGGTTGTCCTTTGCCGGATCGGGGCCATTCGAGCCGATAGGGTTGCCGCTGGGGCTCACCATGATCGACGATGCCAGCGAACTGGCCCGGACGACCGACTCCCTGCCCGTCACCCTGGTGCTCGACGATTTCACTATCATGCACCCCGGCAATCTCACGATCGGCCGGCTCTCCGAAGCCCCGAACGGGGCGCCGATGGTCCAGGTGGGTGTCCGGCTCTCCCGCGCGGCGCTGCTGGTGCTGCTTCACTCGAAATCGGCATTGCTCAAGTGGGGACACTGGCACGTCGACCTGGAACGGAGCGATATCGGGGCCCTGCGCGCCTTTCAGCGGACCCTGCTCTGCGCCCCCGCCTCGATTCCCCACTACTACATCCGGGGCGATCTGCCGGGCGGACAGGTCCTGGCCAGGCCGAACGACCATACCGAGGACTCGATCACGGTTATCAAGCCGCGGACGGTGAGCCGCATGGCACCGGTCAGTGAGCGAATCTCCTGTGCCCGGGCCGATTCACTGTTCGGGCCCCGGCGTGACGAAGAAGCCGGGGCGCTGCGCGGCTATTCCGGACCCGAAATGACCGCGGTCGCACTGGCGCTGCGCAAAGCAGGGCTGGCCTTCGACTTCGATTACGACCTCAACGAGAGCCACGCCGGACCGGGGCCCTTCGACATGGGGCCACTGACGATGGGGCTGACCATCGTCACCAATCCCAAGTCGATGAAACGCTGGGCCGACACCATGCCGGTGACCCTGGTGCTCGACGATTCGATCACCCGCCAGCTCGGTATCCTCAAACTCATCCCGGCCAAGGGCCACTGTTGCTCGGCCCCGCTGCCGGTCTCGGTGGTGCTCAGCCGCACGGACCTGCTATCGTTGCTGGCGGCAAAGAGGGCCCGGTTCAGCTGGGCTGATGTTTTCTTCACGGTCGGACCGGCCGATATCGGGATGATCCGCGCCTTGGAGCGGACCCTGATGTGTGCCCCCGAAAGCCTTGACCCCAAGAACCTGACGAACTGACTGGCAGCTTTCCTGATTGAACCGGGGTACATCCAATGCAGGCCGAGACCCAACTTTTCGATATCGCCCGCGCGATCCAGCTGGCCGTGGCACCGGTCTTTCTGCTCTCCGGCGTCGGCATCACTCTTACCGTGCTGACCAACCGGATGGCCCGGATCATCGACCGGGCCCGGGTCCTCCAGGACCGGCTGGATGGCAAGAGCGCCGTGGATCCCACCGGTGCCCGTACTGAACTCGATACCCTGACCGTCCGGGCCGGGCTGATTCAGAGTGCGATCACGCTGTCCACCTGCTCGGCCCTGCTGATCTGCGTGGTGATCGTGGTGCTGTTCATCCGCGCCATCCTGGCGGTGAATCTGGCCACGGTAGTCGCCCTGCTGTTCATCGCGTCGATGCTGAGCTTCATCGGCGCGCTGATCAACTTCCTGCGGGAGATCTTCGTCGGCACTTCCAGCCTCCGGTTCGCCCGGCATGGGGGGAGTTCGGCTCCACCCGGTTAGATTGGGCCCGCCGGGAACCGCCCGGCCCCGGCCCAGTGGCCGCCGCTCTTCTGCCGTCCAGGATGTCTCGTGCCGTTCAGCAGCCTTAAGCTCGACCCCAGCCTCCTCAAGGGTATCAAGGAACTCGGCTTCACCCGTCCCACTCCGATTCAGGCCGACGCAATCCCTCCCGCGCTGGAGGGACGGGACGTCCTGGCCTGCGCCATGACCGGCAGCGGCAAGACCGCCGCCTTTCTGCTCCCGATCCTCCACCAGCTGATCAGCCGTCCGCGCGGTGCCACCCGGGCCCTGATTCTCACGCCAACCCGTGAACTCGCCGCCCAGATCCTCGAGGATCTCAACGACCTGGCGGTGCATACGCCGCTCAGCGCCGCCGCCATCTTCGGCGGGGTCGGCATGGGACCGCAGGAGCACGCCTTTCGCCGCGGCGTCGATGTCATCGTCGCCACGCCGGGCCGGCTGCTGGACCATTTCAAGAGTCCGTACGCCAAGCTGCCCTCGATCGAGTTCCTGGTCCTCGATGAAGCGGACCGGATGCTCGACATGGGCTTTCTGCCCGACATCAAGCGGGTGCTCCGTCACCTGCCCGGCAAGCGGCAGACCCTGTTCTTCAGCGCCACCATGCCGCCGCCGATCGCGGCGCTGACCCGGGAAATGCTCAAGGACCCGGTCACCATCCAGGTCGAGCGCCAGGCCAAGCCCGCGGTCGGGATTACCCAGGCCGTCTATCCGGTGGCCCAGGATCTCAAGTCGGCGCTGTTCGTGGCCCTGCTCAAGGGCAACACCATGAAGGAGGCGCTGGTCTTTACCCGGACCAAGCACCGGGCCAACCGGCTGGCCGATTACCTGGTCAAGCAGGGCATCAATGCCGCCCGGATTCATGGCAACCGATCCCAGGCCCAGCGCACTGAAGCGCTGGCCGGCTTCAAGAGCGGCCGGTACCGCGTCCTGGTGGCCACCGACATCGCGGCCCGTGGCATCGATGTCGAGGCCCTGGGTCACGTGGTCAACTTCGATGTGCCGATGGCGCCCGAGGACTACATCCACCGGGTAGGCCGGACCGCCCGGGCCGAGCTCACCGGCGATGCGTTCACGTTCGTTGCCCCTGGCGAGGAGAACGAGCTCAGGGACATCGAGCGCGCCATCGGCAGTCGGTTGCCGCGGGTCACCGTTCCCGACTTTGATTACAGCGCCAAGCCGGAGGGCAAGTTCGAAGTGCCGCTGGCCGAGCGGATCGCGGCCATCCGGGCCCGGAAGGCCGATGACCGGGCCCGTTCACGGGGCAAAGAAGAGCGCCGATTCACTGGCGGCAACTCGAGCTCGCAGCCACACCGTGGTGCTCGTCCGGGGTCGCATCAGGGTCGTCCGATTTCCAACGAGCCCCGGAGCCCGGCCAGTCATTCCCGGCCGATTTCCAACCAGCCCGCTCGCTCGTCTTCAGGCGCGCCGACTCAGAGCGGCAATCGGGTGGATGGCGACAGGCAGCCGGAGCACAATCACGGGCCGGCTCGGCCTCGTGGCCTGTCGAATGGCGGGTATCGTGGCGGGGGCAGCAGCAGCGGAGGATCACGTGGGGGCGGTGGTGGCGGCCGCAGCGGGCGCTAGCGCAAAGATGGAAAGCGGAAGCCAAACGGCTTCCGCTTTTCTTGGGTTGAACGACTGGAAACGGGAGACAGAAGAGCGAAGATGGGACGAACTCCGAGGCGTGAGATCGGACTACAGGATTTGCTATGGGCTCGGGCCTCTCCCCTGAGGACTCTCTGATCGAGAAGGGAAGGAATGTGCCTTACTCCCGTCTCCGGCTCCCTGTCTCCCGTCACCGGTCTGCTTCGAGGCTATACTTCAGGCGCATTCCTTCAGGAGCCGAGATGTCGAGGAAAGACGATCAGCGCATAGCCAATCTGGCCAAGAAGAACGCCGCCAAGGAAGTGCCGCCCAGGCAGGAGCGGGCGGCCACGTTCGATGACACGCTCCGGCAGCGGCCGGCCGAAGAATCCGCCGAGACCCGGCGGCTGTTCAAGGAAATGAAGAAGCGCGAGTTCTAGCCAATCCGGGCGGTGCCGCCTGACGGCGCCGTCTCAGTGTTCCAGTCCGCGGCCGCGCCGGGTACCCACCGGCCGGTCGCGACCTCGCTTCACTCCGCCGCCCCTGCACTCCCGCAGCTGAGAGCCGCTGGCCTGCCGGCTTACCCATTGGAAATCTGCGCCATGCCCAGTGCACCTACCGCCGTCAATGGCCACCGGAATGGCTGAGACCACTGTCAGCGCGCCGCGGGGTCGCCGGACGCTGCGGCTCATCGCCGTGTTCAAGCTGGTCAAGGTCGTCCTGTGCGTAGCTGGTGCCGTGGCGCTGCTCCGGCTGCTCGCGCCGGGAGCGCCGGAGCGGCTGGACGACTGGATTGCCCGGCTACCACTGGCCCCCGAGCGCCGGCTCGGCCAGCACATTCTCTGTCTCTTATACAC
>JBEPVA010000179.1:0-8099 GCA_041691295.1 Gemmatimonadota bacterium | reverse complement strand
TTGGTGTCCGTCTGGTGGGCTCGGAGATGTGTATACGAGAGAGGCCCGATCGATCCCTAATCAATCACCGAGGGCCGACCGGGCCGGCCGCCCCGCCAAATCGGCCCCGGACTTCTTGTCCCTGTCACCTCTTACCTGCCACCTCTCACCCTCAACAGGCCGATAGTCGGACCCCAGTGCTCACTCGAACGAGCGATTGTAGCCAGGCCCGCAACGGACCATCCTCCTAGAATGAAACCAACTCCTCGAATTATCACCGCGGTGGTTCTCCTGCTGCTGGGCGCGGTAGCCCGCGGCAGTGCCCAGCAGGACCAGCCCGCGCCGCACGATCCGAAGCCGTCTCGGGAGCATCGGGCCAAACCGACTCCGCCACCGCACAAGCGCAGAGTAGCCCCCCCGAAGAGTTCGCCTGAATCGGCCGAACGTGCCGCCAAACCCGCGGAACCGGGGCCGGTCTCAACCGTAGAGTCTCCGCCGCAATTCAGGCCGGCCCTGCCCGAAACGAAGTCCGCCCGGGAACCCGGCGTGAGATCGCAGGCGGCGAGGCGGGTGATGCCGCCGCCCATGCCACCGGCTCAGACCCGGGTAGTCTGGCAGCAGCGCCGAGCGACCGACTGGAAGCGCGAGCACCAAAGCTGGCTGCAGCGCGGCGGCTATCACGGCTACGTGATTCCGCCCGAGCGGTTCCGAAGCTCCTTCGGGCGGACGCATTACTTCCGGATCTATCATCAGCCTGTGACCATGTTCGGCGGCAATCCTCGGTTCCAGTACAACGGCTACTGGTTCACCATGGCGGACCCGTGGCCCGAGTACTGGTCGAACAACTGGTATGAGACCGATGATGTGTATGTCGACTACGTCGATGGCGGCTACTACCTGTTCAACCGGAGCCGGCCCGGGGATCGGGTGGCGGTGGTGGTGTACGAATAAGGAGACAGGAGATAGGAAAGAGGAGATGGGACAGGCACCCAGTGGAAGACCATTGCATCCTCTCCGCCCCAGCCGGTTTTTTGTTGGGGCCGACCGCTGGTCGGCCCGATCGATCGCCAGGCTTGCGGTGCCGATAGAAAGTCACCCTCCCGATAAACACGGGAACAGCAAAAGCGAGAGAAGTGAACAGTGAGCGGGCCCATCAACTTGAGCTCCGATTTCAAATGGGTAGCTCCCTCGCTGCGCTCGTGATGGCAGGAACAAGAGACGGTCGAGGCGGACATGAGGTCGGGACGGTAGAACTCGCGGCGATATCAGGGCGCTTCAGCTCCCAGGGCCGAGCCTCGGCTTAAGCCGAGGACACGGGGGCAAGGCCGCCGCCAGGCGAGCTCCAATTTCAATTGAGCAGGGTCCGTCGGACGCTACGCTTTCCCTCGCTTTGCTCGGGACAGGCTCCTCGTGATGAGGTGCCCCTGTGGTTTCCGTCCGCCGGTCCGCCCCCATGTCCGCTTTTCACCCCGACCCTGCGCTTCTCCGGATAAGCGACCCCATCCGGAGACCGACATGCGCCCCGCCCTTCGCCTTTTCCTCGGCCTGCTCTGCACCGCCCTGCCCCTCGGCGCCGCCCAGGCCCAGGCCACCGGGTTCGTCCACCTCCAGACTCACGTCACCGGCTTTGCCGGCGCATTCGATTTCGGGTTTTCCCGGATCTTCGAGCAGGGCGCCAACGGGCTGGTCGAGAAATTCAGCGAGCAATACCTGCCGGGCCAGCATACCCTGGCCCGGGTGGAGACCATTGTTGGCACCTGCCGAGCCGTTGCGACCAATGTCAGCTTCACGATTGTGGCGGGGCAATGGACGGACGTCGATGTACCGATGCAGTTCGAGGACTGCAACGTCAATCTTCACCCGGAGCCCCAGGCCGACGGCGTCGGGACTGTCACCTACACGGTACTGGGTGACAACCAGCAGAGCATCGAGGTGGCTCGCTGCACTACAGTGTTCGACCTCCATGGCGTGGTGGCACTCAGCGACTTCCACGGCTGCCAGGGTACGGTGCCCTATGGGGCGCTCATCACCGCGACTCGGTCTGCTGGCAGCGCCAAATCGTGCTGCTCCGGCAGCGACACGCTGCGTGCCCTGATGCACAACGACGGAGTCGTCGACTTCACCCACCGGAGCTGGAGCTTCATCGACACATCAGCCGGGCCGCATCCGCACCAGACGGCCTTTGACGCCGACCTGAGTATCACCCGGACCAGGGTCTACTCCGACAGCCAGGTAATGGTGGCCGAGTTCACGATCGAAAACCATGGACCCAACGACGCCTCGAATGTTCAGATGTACGCCCAGCCCGACAGCATCACCCTGTTCAATCAAGCGGCGGTCAGTCACTACACTGTTGGCGATGGGAACTGCTTTTTCGGCACTCCGGCCTGCTTCCTGAACTGGCTCCCCGCCGGCGGTAGCACCACCTTTACCGTTCGCTACTCCGGGGTCCCGGCGTCGCCGGTGGACACCACCAATGAGAGTCCATCTCGAAATCCAGTCCTGGCCGACATTCCCACTCGGCAGCCGGCCTGCTACCAGGCGCGAGTGATCTACAGCGGCGACAACAACCAAGCCAACAATGCCGCCGCCTGCGTCGACCCGGTTTCGGTGACCGTGACCCTCGGCGGCAATACTCCCCGCAATCAGACCGTGGCCAAGGGCAGCTCCAATGTCCCGATGCTGGAGTTCGAACTGAATCCCGTCACCACGGAGACTGTGTCACAGGTCAAGGTGCAGGCTCAGGGCAGTGGCAACGAACAGGTCGACGTCACGGCGGTGAATCTCTGGCTCGACAAGAACGCCAACGGCTTGAAGGACGCGGGCGACAGTCTCGTCTCCACCGGCACCTTTGCCGCCAACAACGGCACCGTGGTCCTGGTCGTGGACCCCGGTCTCGAAATCTCGGCGCCGACCACGCTGCTGGTGACCTATTCGTTCAGCCTGACCATCGCCCAGCGGCTGGGGGCGACATCGCTCCTTCTGCTCGGTCTCTGCTTCGTCCCCGTCGCTCGACGCCGCAAGCGCCTGGCGCTCGGCGTCGTGGTCCTGATCCTCGGCATCGGCATCACCAGCTGCGGCGGCAGCAGCCCGACCGGTCCCGGTGGTGGATCGGATCACACCTACCAGGCCAAGCTGACCGGCCTTACGGTGAGCGGCACCGATGTGACCGCGGCGCTGACAGGAGCGACGGTGACGATCCAACAATAGGAGGCAGAAGACACCAGACGGTACGGCCACCGTGCAGCGGCTTGGCGCCCTGCACCTTCCTCCCGCGGCACCACCGGTGCGCTTCAGCTCCCGGTGCCGAGCCTCGGCTTCAGCCGAGGATTGGGGTGAGGCCCAGACGGCGGGAACAGCAACCGCGTGAGAATTAAGCGCTGAGTGGGCGCTGACTGCGGGAACCGCAATCAGGTGAGCGGTGAGCGGGAAAGCCGATGGGCAAGGTAGGGGCGAATCTTGTATTCGCCCTCCTTCCATTTAAAGCGCAGTAACCAAGCAACTGGAGTGAGAGCGGGGCGCGAGGCAAGGTCCGCTCTCAATCGGACAGCTCCCTCGCTCCGCTTGTAATCACACTGTTCGATCTTCTGTCACTGGCGGACATCGAGGCGCCCCGCCAGGAAGGCTGAGCGGCGCTACTCCCGTGTTTCGATCTCCGAGCCGGCCGCAGCATCGAGAATCCAGCATACCCGGCTGTCGATTGGAGCGATGACCTGCGCCGGCAAGGGAGTCCGGCGGGGTGATGAGTCCAGCACCTGCTTGACGATCCCCGCCTTGTCGCGACCCACCACCAGAAACACAACCCGTCTCGCGGCGTTGAGGATCGGTGGCGTCAGGGTGACGCGCCAGGTCGACGAAGCCTCGTGATATTCGGCTCGCACCCATGAGGTCGTATCGCGGACCCAGTCCCCGCCCGGAAACAACGAAGCGGTATGACCGTCCACCCCCAGGCCGAGGAGGACCAGGTCGATGCGGCCACTGTGCTCGATCCGCGGCGGACCGGAGGGTGTGCCCAGCAATGTCCGGACTTCCTGTTCATACTGCGCGGCCGCCTCGTCGGGCCGGTCCTCTCCGCGGATCCGGTGCACCCGGCCCTCTGGAATCGGGACCCGGTTGAGCAGGGTGGCCCGCACCATGAGGTAGTTGCTGGCGGGTTGGTCCGGCGCGACACAACGTTCGTCGCCCCAGAGCAGATCGATCCGGCTCCAGTCGATCCGTGAGGCCATCGGCTCGGACGCCAGGCACTGGTAGACGGCGCGGGGTGTCGAACCGCCGGCCAGGGCCACCACGAAGCGCCCTCGCTCGCGAATGGCGGATTCCGCCGATTCGGCGAAGAGCAGAGCCGCCGCATCGGCCGCGCCCTCGGCGGTGGGGAGGATCCGTCGATCAGGCGCCATGATCGGCTTCGACGGCGGGCCACAGCGTTACCACCGTTCCATCCGGATGACCGGCCAGGACCCGTTCGGCGGTACCGAGAAATAGTCCCGTGTCGACAACGCCGGGAATGGCCAGAAGGCTCGCCTCCAGTGCTCGGGCCGCTGCCGGGCTCAGCGAATCGGCGGGAACGCAGTCGATGATCAGGCCGCCGCTGTCAGACAGGAACGGCGCCCGGCCGGCAGCGTCCATCCGCAGACCAGGCTTGAGGCCCATATCGGCCAATCGCTTCATGACCAGCGCCTGCGCAAATGGGATGATCTCGACCGGTAGCCGCCCCCGGCTGCCGAGTCGAGCCACCAGCTTCTGTTCGTCGACCACCACGATCTGTCGTCGCGACGCGGCCGCCACGATTCGTTCCCGGACCAGTGCCCCGCCCCAACCCTTGATCAGGTCGAGCGAGGGTGACACTTCGTCGGCCCCGTCGATGGTGAGATCCAGCGGCAGGTCTGAGGTGAGCTCGATGAGGGGAATGCCTTGCCGCGTTGCCTCCTCAGCAGTCGGTCGCGAAGTCGGGACGCCCTGCACTCGCAGTCCCTGGCGGCACCGCTCACCGAGCAGCGCGAGGAAGCAGGCCACCGTCCGGCCCGATCCGAGTCCGAGTCGCGCCCCGTCCTCGATCAGCTCGAGCGCTACTTTCGAGGCCGCTCGGATGCCCGCCTCGGAATTCAATTGGCCTCGGGAGCGCCCGCGGGCCGCTTCCCCTCCCGCCGGGCCTGCTCAGCCTGATGAGGAGGAATGGCGAGGACGCGAGCGGAATTGATCAGGGCCATGTGGGTGAGCGCCTGGGGAAAATTGCCCAGCATGCGCCGCTGCTGGGGATCGTACTCCTCCGATAGCAGGCCCACATCGTTGGTCAGGGCCAGCAGGTTGCTGAACAGGGTCTCAGCGTCGGCTCGGCGGCCAATCAGCGCCAGCGCATCCACCAGCCAGAATGTACAGGCCAGGAACACCCCTTCAGTGCCCGGGAGCGCATCCACGCCGGAACCGGTCGAATAGCGCCGGACCAATCCGTCGACCATCAGCTCCCGCTCGATTGCCGCGATCGTGCCTCGCACCCGTGGATCGTCGGCCGCCAGGAACCCGACCTGGGGGATCATGAGCAGGCTGGCATCGAGATGCGGCGATCCGTACGACTGCACGAAGGTGTTGCGCTCCGCGTCGAACCCCTGGGCGCAGACCTGGGCATGAATCTCTGCCCGGATCTCGCGCCACCGGTCGACCGGGCCTTCGAGGCCGAATGCCTCGACATCCCTCACCGCCCGGTCAAAGGCCACCCAGGCCATGACCTTGGAGTGGGTGAACTGCAGCCGGGGTCCCCGGATTTCCCAGATCCCCTCGTCCGGCCGCTGCCAATTGGCTTCCAGAAACTTGAGCAAGGCACGTTCGATGTCCCAGGCGGCCGACTCAGTCTCGAGGCCGGCGGCACGGGCCAGGTGCAGGGTGTCGAGCACCTCGCCGTAGATGTCGAGCTGGAACTGGGTCGAGGCCGCATTGCCGATCCGTACCGGACGGGCCCCTTGGTAGCCAGGCAGCCAGCTCAGCTCGTATTCATCGAGCCGGCGCTGACCGGTGACGCTGTACAGCGTCTGCAGGTCCTCGGGGCGGCCGGCGGCCGCGCGCAGCAGCCACTCGCGCCAGTCGGCGGCTTCCTCGTGGTAACCGGCCAGCAGCAGCGCGTTCAGCGTGAAGGTTGCGTCCCGGAGCCAGCAGTAGCGGTAGTCCCAATTGCGCACGCCACCCGGCTGTTCGGGCAGCGAGGTCGTCGGCGCCGCCACCATTCCGCCGGTCGGTGAGTAGGTAAGAGCCTTGAGGGTGATCAATGATCGCATGACCGGCCCGGGCCACTGCCCGCTGTATGTATTGCGGCCGGACCACTCGCTCCATTCCTTCTCGGTGGCGGTGAGCGCCAGCTCTGGATCCAGGGGTGGCAGTCGAGACTCGTGGGAAGGACGATAGTTGAGCACGAACGGGATCCGCTGGCCCTCGGTCACTTCGAACTCGGCCACGCTCGTCAGCCCTTCCCCCCGTACCGTGACCGGGGTGCGGAGTTCCAGGCTGTCCGGGCCCGCGACCGCGAGAAGGGCACCATTCACCTGCCTGACCCATGGCACGATGCAACCGTAGTCGAACCGGATGATCAGTTCCATGCGCAGGGCCACCCGCCCGGCAACTCCCTCCACGATCCGGACCACATCCCAGCGCTCCTTCGACAGCGGCATGAAATCGATCAACCGGACGGTGCCTTCCGCCGTTTGCCACTCGGTTTCCACGATAAGTGTGCTGCCCCGGTACTGCCGGCGAGTGCCCTGGATTTCACCTGCCGGGGCGATGCGCCATCGTCCATGCTGCGGCTTACCCAGCAGCGCGGCGAAGCAGGCCGGCGAATCAAATCGTGGCAAGCAGAGCCAGTCGATCGAGCCGTCGCGCCCCAGCAGCGCAGCCGCGTGGCAGTCCCCGATCAGGGCATAGTCTTCGATCAACAGCGGCATCAGTCGACGACGGGATTGTGCCAGTGACCGTCGGCCCTGATGAGTCGGTCCGCCTCGGCCGGCCCCCAGGTGCCGGCGCGATAGGGAATGGCTTGCGGGTGATGCCGGATCACCGGCTCCACGGCGGCCCACGCCGCCTCGATCGAGTCCTCCCGCGCGAACAATGCGCCATCCCCGGCCATCGCATCTCCCAATAACCGTTCGTAGGGCAGCGGATCATCGGCGTGTTCTTCGAGGAGGTAGAGCTCATGCTGGTCTCCCACGAACTCCTTACCCGGCCGCTTGACCCTCGCCGCGATGGCCACTGCGGGGTGCGGCGAGAGGCGGAAGCGGACGTAGTTGCCCCGCCCCGCCGCCACCAACGAGTCGGCGAACACCCGCTGGGGCGGCGACTTGAGCTCGACCAGCACTTCGGCCGCGGTAGTGGCCAGACGCTTGCCCGAGCGCAGGTACCAGGGCACTCCCTGCCAGCGCCATGAATCGATGTGCACCCGCACGGCACAGAAGGTCTCCACATCGGAGCGCCTGGCCACCCCCGCCTCACGACGATAGCCGGCATACTGCCCCCGAACCACATCCCGACCCCGCAGCGGACGCATGGACTGAAACACCTTGGCCTTCTCGGCATGCACCGCCCCGAACCCATGGTAGGCTGGGGCCTCCATGGCCAGCAGGGCAACGACCTGGAACAGATGGTTCTCGATCACGTCCCGCAGGCAGCCGGCGCTCTCGTAGAACCCGCCGCGGCTGCCGACCCCGAACTGCTCGGCCAGGGTGATCTGCACGCTGGCCACTGAATTGCGATTCCAGAATGGTTCCAGGAATGAATTGGCAAATCGGAAGTAGAGGATATTCATGATCGCTTCCTTGCCCAGGAAGTGATCGATCCGGAATATGTTGTCCTCCTCGAAGACCGACAGTGCCACCTGGTTGAGTGCCCTGGCCGACGCCAGGTCCCGGCCGAACGGCTTTTCCACGATGACCCGCGCGTTGCGATCGAGGCCCGCGGCGCCGAGGGCCGAGATGACCGTGGCAAAGAGTGAGGGTGGGATCGCGAGGTAGTGGGCCGGCCGCCGGGCCGGTCCCAGTGCGGCCTTGAGCGCGGCAAAGGTGGCGGGATCGTTGTAGTCGCCGCCGATGTACTGGAGTCGAGCCAGCAGGCCACGAAGGATCCGGGCGTCAGGACGCTTGACC
>JBEPVA010000178.1:0-8132 GCA_041691295.1 Gemmatimonadota bacterium | reverse complement strand
CCTCTCGACCGTGATCGGTACTCCGCTCCGCCACCTGCTGATGGACCACCGGTCAATGACCCTGGCCATCGAGGGCAGCCGGGGACGCTGGCAGGTGGCCTATCACGGGGACCGGCGAGAGATCGAGGTGCTCGACGAACGGGCCCGTCACATCAGGAATCTGACTGGCCAGGCAGGAAAGGCCCGTGGTGCCGGCGCCCTCAAGGCCCCGATGCCGGGGCTGGTGGTCCGGATTGCGGTGGTCGAGGGGCAGAAAGTCGAGGCTGGAGCGGGGCTGGTGGTTCTGGAGGCCATGAAGATGGAAAACGAGCTCCGGGCGGTGGCGGCCGGCTCCGTGGGGGCGGTCAAGGTCACGCCGGGCCAGGCGGTCGAGAAGGGACAAGTCCTGATCGAGTTCGACAACCCTTGACCTAACCCGTTCCCAGAGGCTAGCTTTCGGATCTGTGTCCCACTTCGACTTTCTACTTGCAGGGGCAGTCGCGCGATGAAGACTTTTACCGCCACGCCGACCGACATCAGCCACGACTGGCACGTGGTCGACGCCGCCGACATTCCGCTGGGCCGTCTGGCCAGCCATGTCGCGCAGCTGATCCGGGGCAAGCACAAGCCCACCTTTACCCCGCATATGGACGGTGGGGATTTCGTGGTAGTCATCAACGCCTCGAAGGTCCGGCTCAGCGGCCGCAAGATGGAGCAGAAGAACTACTTCCGGCATACCGGCTACATGGGTCACGAGCGGTATACGCCGGTCAAGGAACTGCTGGCCAAGTACCCGGACCGGGTCATCGAAAAGGCCGTCTTCGGCATGCTGCCGAAGAATTCACTGGCCAAGCAGCATATGCGCACCAAGCTCAAGGTCTACGGTGGGGCGGAGCATCCGCACGCCGCCCAGACCCCGACGCCGTACACCGTCACCACCGTCAAGGCATAACGGCATGACCGCGACTCCGCAGTTCCGCTGGCAGGCCGTCGGCCGCCGCAAGACCAGTGTGGCCCGGGTCTATCTGACTCCCGGCACCGGCAAATGGGACATCAACGGCCGCACCCTGGGTGATTTCTTTCCCCGTCCATCGCTGGTCCAGCACATTCAGCAGTCTTTCTCCGCCACCGACACCCTGGGCGCGTTTGACGTCAAGGCACATGTCAACGGCGGCGGCCAGACCGGCCAGGCCGGCGCCATGCGGCTTGCCATTGCCCGGGCTCTGGTGGAAGCCGATGGCGTGCACCGGACCAAGCTGCGGACCGCCGGCCTGCTGACCCGTGACCCGCGCGCTGTTGAGCGCAAGAAGCCGGGCCGCGCCGGCGCCCGCAAGCGGTTCCAGTTCAGCAAGCGGTAATCCAGGTAACGGCCGGCGAGCCTGTGCTCACCGGCCTCCGCGTGCCACGCTGGCGCGCATCCCACACGTCGCTGGATTCCGGACTGGGTGTCCCGAGGGCTCTGCCCGACGGATCAGACCGGAAAACGAAGGCGGCGGAGGACTCAACCCGAGCAGAGTAAGGATACCAGACACCGCATGGCACAGCCGCAGCTGCAGGACCTCCTCGAGGCCGGCGTTCATTTCGGCCACCAGACCCGTCGCTGGAATCCGAAGATGCGCCGCTTCATCTTCGCCGAACGTTCCGGCATCTACATCATCGACCTCCAGAAAACGCTCCGTCAGATCCAGAAGGCCCAGGAGCTGCTCAAGGGTGTCGTGCTCAAGGGTGAGGGCGTCCTGTTCGTCTGCACCAAGAAGCAGCTGAAGGCGGTGGTCCAGGCCGAGGCAGAAGCCTGCGGCGGTTACTACGTCACCGAGCGCTGGCTGGGCGGCATGCTCACCAACTTCCAGACCATCAAGAAGCAGGTCCGGCGGCTGCGGGACTTGGAGCAGGGTGCCCAGGAAGGCGATTTCGAGAATTACACCAAGAAGGAAAAGCTGCTGTTCGAGCGCGAGCGGGAAAAGCTGTCCCGCAATCTCGAAGGCATCAAGACGATGAACCGGCTCCCCGGCGCGCTGTTCGTGGTGGACGCCAAGAAGGAGCGGATCGCGGTCTCCGAGGCCAACAAGCTCGGAATCCCGGTCGTGGCCATCGTGGACACCAACGCCGATCCGGACCTGATCACGGTGCCGATTCCGGGCAACGACGACGCCATTCGCGCCGTTTCCCTGATCACCAACGCGCTGTGTGATGAAATGAAGGAAGCCCGGGCCCAGGCACCGGTGAAGGAAACCACCGAGGACTCAGAGGCCGAGACCTATAGCACCGATGCCGGCACCGAGGGCGATGCCGATGCCGAACGCCGCAAGCGCCGTCCCCGCCGCAAGCGGCGGCCGAAGCCGGAGGCAATTGCCGCCCGGCTCAAGCATGATGAAGAGGGCGGCGGTGCCGAGGCCGGCGCTGCTGCTGCCGCCGCCGAACCGGCGGCCACCGAGGACGCCGGGGCCTAGACCGGACCGGGCATATCGCGCGGGAGTCTACCGCTGCCCGTGGCCGATGACTGCCGTGGGCGGCGGTGATGCTATCAACCCTAGAGGTTCAAGATAGTGGAGACCATGCAGATTACAGCCAAGATGATCGCCGAGCTCCGGGCCCGGACCCAGGCCGGCATGGGCGATTGCAAGAAGGCACTGGAAGAGGCCGGCGGCGACATGGAAAAGGCCGGCGAGATTCTCCGCAAGAAGGGCATTGCCAAGGCCGAGAAGCGGGCCGATCGGGGCGCGTCCCAGGGACTGGTCGTCATCCAGGCCGCGCACGATCACCACTCGGCGGCCATGATCGAACTCAACTGCGAGACCGATTTCGTGGCCCGGACCCCTGAGTTCATCGCCCTGGCCGGCGACCTGGCCAAGTTGGCGGCCACCAAGGCCCCGGTCGGCGACAATTCCGGCAGCGCGCTCGATACGGAGCCGTTCCGTGACTCCAGCGTGGCCGAGGTCATCAAGGTCACGTCTGGGACCACCGGCGAGGCCATGACGCTCAAGCGGGTGGCCCGGTTCGAACAGGCCAATGGCATCGTGTCCCACTATCTCCATCACAACGGCCAGGTCGGCGTGCTGGTCGAGATCGAAGGCGCCAAGGGTGATGTCCTGAGCCAGCTGGCCAAGGATGTCGCGATGCATGTTGCCTCGCACGATCCGGTGCCGCTGGCCGTGACCGAGAAGGACCTGCCATCGGAAATGCTCGACCGCGAGCGCCGGATTGCCGAGGAACAGGTGGTCGAGGAGGGCAAGCCCGAGAACATCCGCCCCAAGATCGTCGAGGGCAAGGTCAGGAAGTTCATCTCCGACCGGACCCTGATGGGCCAGAAGTTCGTCCGCGATGACAGCAAGACCATCGCCGACCTGGTCAAGGCAGCCGGCAGCGGCTTCACGATACGCCGGTTCGCCCGGTTCAAGGTCGGGGAGTAGTTCCGATGCGCCGGCAGTATGCCCGTGCGCTGCTCAAGCTCTCCGGCGAGGCCCTCGCCGGGGAGAAGGGCTTCGGCCTCGACTACAGTATCGTCGAGAAGCTGGCCGACGAAGTCATCAAGGTGCATTCCCGGGGCGTCCAGATGAGCCTGGTGGTGGGCGGCGGCAACATCCTGCGAGGCAACTCGGCCAGCAAGCAGGGGCTTGATCGGGTGTCGGCCGACTACATGGGCATGCTGGCCACCGTGATCAACGCGTTGGCCATCCAAGACATCCTCGAACGCAAGGGTCTCAACACCCGGGTCATGACCGCCATCCGGATGGAGTCGCTGGCCGAACCCTATATCCGGCGGCGGGCCCTCCGCCACATGGAAAAGGGCCGCCTGGTGATCTTCGCGGGCGGCACCGGCAACCCTTACTTTTCGACCGACACTGCCGCGGTGCTCCGGGCGCTCGAGATCGAGGCCGAGGTTATTCTCAAGGGCACCAATGTCGACGGGATCTATACCGCCGACCCGCGCAAGAATCCCAAGGCCAAGTTCATCAAGGAATTGTCGTTCCAGGACGCGATCGTGAAGGGCTACGAGGTCATGGACGCCAATGCGTTCGGGCTGTGCAAGACCAATGACATGCCGATCATCGTCTTCAACATGAACCGCCCCGGCAATCTCGAACGGGTGCTGAGCGGTGAAGATGAAGGGACCATCGTCCGATGAGCACCATTCCCGAACTGGCCAAGCACGCCCGCGAGACCATGACCAAGTCCGTCGAGAGTACCCGACGGGAGATGTCGGGCATTCGCAGCGGCAAGGCCACCACCTCACTGCTGGACCTGGTGCGGGTCGAGGCCTACGGCAGCATGGTGCCGCTGAACCAGGTCGGCATGGTGTCGGCGCCCGAACCGCGGTTGCTGACCGTGCAGCCGTTCGACAAAGGGCTGACCCAGGCCATCGAAAAATCGATCCGGGATTCCGATCTCGGGCTCAATCCGGCCACCCAGGGTGGCTTGATCCGGGTCCCGATTCCCTCGCTCAACGAAGAGCGGCGCAAGGAAATGGTGAAGTTGATGCACCGGCTGGCCGAAGAGGGCCGGGTGGCGGTCCGCCACTCTCGGGGCGACGTGATCGGCAAGATCAAGAAGCTGGAAAAGATCAGCGAGGACGACAAGGCCCGGGCCGAGAAGGATGTGCAGAAGTTTACCGACGAGCATATCAAGCAGATCGATCAGATGATCGCCGCCAAAGAGGCGGAGATCATGGAAGTCTGATCCGATGAGCGAGGACCTGCTTCGGCAGATCAAGCTCTCCGGCGGTGTGCCTCAGCACATCGCCATCATCATGGACGGTAACGGCCGGTGGGCGCGGGAACGGGCGCTGCCCCGGCCGTTCGGCCATCAGGCCGGGATGAAGGCGGTACGCGAAGTGGTCGAAGGGGCGCTGGCGGCCGGAGTCGAGATCCTGACCCTGTTCGCGTTCAGCACCGAAAACTGGCGGCGCCCGCCGGCCGAGATTGAAGCGCTGATGTCGCTGCTCGAGGAGTACATCGCGCGGGAAATGGAGGAGCTCAGGTCCCAGGGAGTTTCGGTCCGCTTCCTCGGCGATCTCGACCGGCTGGGCGCCGTCTCTCGGGATGCGATCCGCCGGCTCGAGGCCGTCACTCACGGCGGTACTCGGTTGGCGCTCAATATCTGTATCTCGTACAGCTCGCGTGCCGAGATCACCCGCGCGGCCCGGCAGCTGGCCGAGGAAGTGGCGGCGGGGAGGCTGAGCCCGGCGGATGTCGATGAGGAAGCCATCTCCCGCCGGTTGTACAGCGCCCAATGGCCCGATCCTGACCTGCTGATCCGGACCTCGGGCGAGATGCGGATCTCCAACTTTCTGCTCTGGCAGCTGGCCTACGCCGAGTTTTATGTCACGTCGGTGTTCTGGCCGGATTTTTCACGGCAGCACCTGTTCGAGGCCATCGTCGATTTCCAGCGCCGGGAGCGCCGGTTCGGTCGGGTCACGGTCTGAGCATGGATACCAACGTCGTCCGGCGGGTGAGCTTCGCCGCCGTGGCGATTCCCGCGGTCCTGGGCATCGTCTGGCTGGGTGGCTGGTTTCTCGCCGCCCTGATCGCCATCATCGGGGTGCTGGGCACCCGCGAGCTGTACGACCTGGCGGAACGGGCCGGGGTCCGACCGTCCCGGACCTTAGGATTGCTGTCCTGCGCGCTCCTGCCGTTCGCGGTGCAGGCCGTGCTCACTGATCCGGGCTTCACTACTCTCGCGCTGCATTTCTGGCCGGAAGCCGCCGCACTCTGGCTGGTCGTGTTGCTGTCCTTGCAGGTGTTCACCCGAACGCCGGCGGACAAACCGCTCTCCGGCGCTGCGGTCACCATGTTCGGGGTGCTTTACTCCGGCGCGCTGCCGGTCTTCATGCTCGATATCCGGGTGGCAGGCGGCGGTGAGCAATCGTGGGCCGGCACGTGGCTCGTCTTCCTGCCACTGGTCGTCACGTGGATCTGCGATACTGCGGCCATGTTCGGCGGACGCATCATGGGCGGGCCCAAGCTGGCGCCGGTCATCAGCCCCGGCAAAACCCGCTCGGGTGCCGTGGCTGGGGTCGTCGCCGGCCTGATCGCGGCGCCGCTGTTCAACCTCCTGCTGCTGCGTCCAGTGGGAGCCGAGTTCCCGCTCATGGACGTGCTGATCCTCGGCGGCGTACTCAGCGTGATCGGCCAGATCGGCGACCTGGCCGAATCGCTGTTCAAGCGGGAAGTCGGGGTCAAGGACTCCAGCCACCTGATTCCGGGACATGGCGGGATCCTCGACCGCCTGGATAGCCTGTACTTCGTCATTCCCGTCGCGGCGATGCTCTATCACGCGTTGGGGCGCTGATGCGCGGCGTGGCGCTGCTGGGCTCAACCGGATCGATCGGCCGCAGCACCCTCGAAGTGTTGCGGCGCCAGCGCGAGCATTTCCGCCTTGTGGCCATCACCGGCGGCAGTAACGGCGAGCTGCTGGATCAGCAGGCCGACGAGTGGCATCCCCCGTATGTCGGGATCGTCAATGGCGCTCCCTCCAGGACCGCGGGACATCGCGGGCCTCAGTGCCTGGTCGAGGCCGCCACCCTCCCTGATGCGGACATCGTGGTCAACGCGGTGGTCGGGGCGGCTGGGCTGGAAGCCACACTGGCCGCGCTCCGGGCCGGCAAGCGGGTCGCGCTCGCCAACAAGGAGACCCTGGTCATAGCGGGAGACCTGGTCCGGGCGGCCGCCGCTTCCGGTGGTGGTGAACTGGTCCCGATCGACTCGGAGCACAGCGCCGTGCTGCAGTGTGTCAGTGGCCGGCGCGAGGGACTCAGCCGGCTGATCCTCACCGCCTCGGGCGGACCGTTCCGTGACTGGGAGCCCGCCCGGATCGAGCGCGCCACGGTGGCGGAAGCACTCAATCACCCAACCTGGCGAATGGGCAGCAAGATCAGCGTCGACAGCGCGACCCTGGCCAACAAGGCGCTGGAGCTGATCGAAGCCCACCAGCTGTTCGGATTGGATTTCGATGCACTTGAGGTAGTGGTTCACCCGCAAAGCATCATCCACGCATTCGCCGTCTTCTGCGATGGCAGCACGCTAGCCCAGCTGGGCTTCCCATCGATGGAGCTCCCGATCCTGTACGCACTGACCCATCCCACCCGGCTGCCCGACCAAGGCGGTCGCCGATTCGATCCACTGGCCATGGGCTCGCTGTCCTTCGAGCCGGTCCGGCACGCGGTGTTCCGCGCCTTTGGCATCGGTGTTTCGGCTGGCCGGGCTGGCGGCACCGCACCCGCAGTCTTCAACGCGGCGAACGAAGTGGCCGTGGCGGCGTTCCTGGCCGGGCAGATCACCTTCGGCCAGATCGCCGATACCATTGAGCGGGTGCTGTCCGGGCACACGGTCGGAACGGCATCGGACCTTGCTGAGGTGCTGGATGCCGATCGCTGGGGCCGCGCCGCGGCCCGGGACGCGATGGCCTGATGCTGTTCACCATTGGCGCTTTTCTCGTTGTCCTCGGCGTACTGGTGTTCATCCACGAGCTGGGCCATTTCCTGGCCGCCAAGGCGTCAGGGATCATGGTGCACCGCTTCTCGCTCGGCATCGGCTCGCCGATCCCGTGGCTGACCTTCAAGCGGGGCGAGACCGAATACTCGATCTCGTGGCTGCCGCTCGGCGGTTACGTCAAGATGGCCACCGCCGAATCCGATGGCACCACCTCCGCGCTCGAAGGCACTGAGCCGGAGGAGATTGCCCCGCCGGAGCGGCGCTTCGAGTCCAAACCGGTGTGGATCCGGATGATCGTGATCCTGTCCGGAGTGACGATGAACATCCTGTTTGCCTGGGGCGCCTTTACCTGGCTGGCCTTCAAGAACGGCAACCTGGTGGACCCGACCACGACGGTTGGCCGGGTGGTGGTCGACAGCCTCCCTGAAGGGGCGCGGGCCCTGGCCGGAATTCCAACCGGAGCGAGGATCGTCGCGATCAACGGCAAGGTGATGCATTCGTGGGATGAGATTGCCGATGAACTGATCGGCGCCTCCGGTGACCAGATGGCCATCTCGCTCGCCGATTCCAGCCGGGTGACGCTTTCGATTCCGGCCACTGCCACCGAAGCCCGGACCCGTGCCGTGCTGGCCATCCTGCCATGGCGGGCCAATGTCATCGGCCAGGTGGTCCCGTCTCGTCCCGCCGCACTGGCGGGGCTGCAGCCCGGTGATACCGTCGTGG
>JBEPVA010000177.1:0-8221 GCA_041691295.1 Gemmatimonadota bacterium | reverse complement strand
GTACTAGCGTGGCCGGCGGAGTGGAATGGGGGGTGCGAGAAGCAGCGGGATTCGCATTAGTCGAGGTCGAGGGTCGAGGGACAAGAGTCGAGAGTCTAAAGTCGAGAGTCTAGAGCAATCCGTAACCAACGCGGAACCCGGAACCCGGATTCGAAGCGCCACAGGCGCTGAGAAGCGCGAGGGCGCGAAGCGCCTGCAGCTCAACTGATACCCGGAACCATGAACCGTGAACCGTGAACCGTGAACCTAACCCGGAGCGTGAAGTATGAACGGCACCTTCGCCATCTTCCAGATCCTCGCCTTTCTCGGCGCGCTCGCGCTGGTGGTCGGCCTCACCCTCGGAGCGACGGTGGCGGGGGCGATGGGCAAGCGGGATCTGGCCCTCAAAGCCGCCGCGGCGGATCTGATCGTGCTGTCGGGGTATGCCATCGTCTGGGTTCTGGCGGGGGTGCTGAGCAGTGACCGGGTCCTGTCCAGGGGCGAGGAGAAGCACTTCTGCGAGATCGACTGTCACGTGGCCAATTCGGTGACTGGGGTGACCCGGGCCGATTCGGTAGATGGGATCAAGCCTGCGGGGACCTTCTACCTCGTGACGGTGCGAACCTGGTTCGATCCCACGACCACTTCTCCCAGCCGGCCCAAGGATGCGGTGGTCTATCCGAACCCGCGGGTGATCTACCTGGTTGATGCCGGCGGGCGGCGGTTTGCGCCGTCGGAGGCCGGGATGGCGGCGCTGCAGAAACGGGGCGAGGGAGGGACACCGATCACCCAGCCGCTGCTGCCGGATGCCTCGTACACCACCACCTTCGCCTTCGATGCGCCGGCCAACCTGCCCAATCTTCGGCTCTGGCTGGCGAATGACGACGTGGGGAGCGCACTGTTGATCGGGAGTGAGCGGAGCCCGATGCATGGCAAGGTGCTATTCGCGCTCTGACGAGCCCACCTGCGACCACGAAAGCACGAAAGCACGGAAACGCGGAAGGATGGAAATCGTGAGCTGTGAACCTTGAACCACTAATTCAAAGGAAGCCCCGTAGGCACGGGATAGAGCGCCACTCCCCAGAACAACACGCGGCCGAGTATCCGGAGGTGGACCGACGGCACGGGATTGCCGGTGGCGGCGAGCTGGTCGATGGTGAATTTGCTGAGCTCACCACCGATGCTGACCACCCAGAGACTCCCGGCGGAATCGAAGGCCAGCCCTTCAGGAAAGACCATCGACCCCACGACGTTCGACGAGATCAGGACCCGGGGTACGGTGGCCCCGCTGTCACGGATCTGATCGAAACCGAAACTGGCCAGCGTCGAGGTCTGGGCGTTGGCCACCCAGAGCGCCCCACTCGAATCGATGGCAATGCCAGTCGGGCTGCTGAGCGAGCCACCCGTCGATCGGATTGCCACTGTTGGCTGAGGCGTTCCGCTCCTGGCCAGTTCGCCGAAGGTGAATCGGGAGACGGTATTGGCTACCCGGTCGGTGAACCACATTCCGCCGACCCGGTCGATGGCCACGCCGGTCGGGTGGCTGAGCCCGGAGATGGTGACCGCCGGGGTCGGGGCACCGCTCACCAGCTGGGCGGGGTCGAACCGGACAATGGTGCCGTTGCCGGAGTTGGTCACCCAGAGCTGCCCGGCCCGGTCGAAGGCCAGGCCGGCCGGCGCGCTGAGTGAGCCATGATTGGAGCTGATGATCACGTCGGCAGTTCTGACCCCCGAGCCGCCCAGGGTTCCGGGGAAGAAGCCGAGCAGGGCGGAATCGTCCTGGCTCGCGACCCACAGTGTGCCGTCGTCGGCAAAGGCCACGGCAGATACTGTCGCGAGGCCGGCGCTGGGAGTGGTCAGGACACTGGCCGGGATCCGCTTGCCGGTATCGACCAGCTGGATCGGGTCGAGGCGGACGAGGGCACCCGAGACACCCGCCACGGTCCAGAGGCCGCTGGGAGTGGTAGCCGCCGGTGGAGTCGGGGCAGGGGAGCTGTCAGTACCGCACGCGCTCAGGATGATGATGAAGAGGGAGATGGCTGATCTGAGGCGCACGGTACCAACGCTCCTTTTGGCTTGGCTCTGGCTCAAGGGTTGTTTCGGACTGCATCGGCGCGAGGTGGGTGAGCGCCTCACTCCGATATCGGAGGAAGGGGTGAGTACCCGACAGGGTCACCGGTCTGGGGTCTCGGGTCGAGGTAATGCGAAGGGACCTCGCCCGCCAATCCCGTTCCGGGTCTGGCCAGCCAGGTCCCTCGATTGTTTCGTGTCCCGTGCTGCAACTGGGAAAGCTTGTTCGTCATGCGGGAGAAGCTAGCTTCGACCCGTGCACTGGTCTGTCGGGGAGAGCGGCGATCCACCCGCCGTTTTCTCCTACAAAGCGGGGGAGGAGCCGCACTACATTCGGTCCGCCCGTCCGCCCGTCCGCCCGTCCGCCCGTCCGCCCGTCCGCCCGTCCGCCCGTCAATCAAGCGGAGGCTGGCGCCACACTCTCCCCGAATCCCAGGACATACCCGTTCGGGTCCCGCACCGCGAACTCCCGCATACCGTAGGGCTGCACCACGGGTGGGTAAACTATCGTTGCACCGGCGGAAAGGACCTCGGCAAAGAGCCGGTCGAGAGAATCGGTCCACATGAATAGATCCCAGGCTCCGCCCTGCTTCTCTATGGGGCAGATCCGGTCCGGCTCGGCCGTGTACCGGAACATCACCGGCGCACCATCCCGGCTGTAGATCGCGAAAATCGGGGGTGCACCCGCTCGGTACTCCTCGCGGAAGCCGAACACCCTCTGATAGTAGGCGCCAGCGGCAGCGACATCGGGGACGAGCAGGTAGGTCGCACTGCGCAGGATCCGGGGTTTGTCACCGTCTGGCATGGGGCCTCCCGCTGATCTGGCTGGCGAGCAACGAACATCGAACAGTGAAAAGCGATCGGCCAACGAAACGAGACCGTAGATCACCCGCCTCCCGGAACGCGGAACCGGCTCGAGCGGTTCCGCGATCCACCGACGAAGCTACATGACGCGCTTGGCCGCCAACTGCATATGGTAGGTTGCCGAGGCGCCGGACAGCTCGACCACACCGGACGCGCCGCCGGCGTCCAGTTCGGCTCCAGGGGTGCCTTCCTTGGCGGGAGACCGAACCACCTTGCAGCTCTGCACGCAGTCGAAGCTGCCCCAGAAGATCTTGCCGTCGACATTCGAAAGCAGGATCGAGGCGGAGCCGAGCCAGTGGGCACCGGCGCCGGTGAGTGGGGCCAGCGCCGGAGTGACCAGATCGAGTGCCGGAGCGCCGAACCGGGACTTCTGCTCGGTCAGGCTACGCGTCTCAGCGGTGGCAACCGGAAGCTCATTGGTAGTCGCCTCATTGTTCTCGAGCACCGAGAGGAGCACCCGGACGCTGTCACCCGGCTGCAGATCGAGCTTGGCAATGGGAGCAAGGCCGAGGGCCTGGTCCAGATGGATGGTGTAGTGCCCGGTGGCCGGGAGCTGCATTGTGGCGGACCGCCCCCTGGACTCGACGATAGACACCAGGATGTACGGGGCATCGGTCGAATCGGTCGTGCCGCGCGAGGCGCTCAGGGCCGCCGCGTGGAGTGTCTGGAGGTCGAGGGAGACCTGGGCGGCCGGGGCAGGGAAACTGGCGGCGGCAAGTCCGAGGGCAAGGGTGCCACAGGCTGTGATGCGGTATGCGTTCGTTCGGGTAAGCATGAGATGGCTGAGTGAAGAGGTTGGAGTCGCCGGGATACTCCCGGATTCGAAGGCTCAGGACGAAGCAGACTGTCCGACCAACACGCCGCCCCGGCAACCGCTTCCCGTGGCGGCCGGGGACCGTCCGACTGCCTCAGGGGCAGGGCACAACCGCAGGACAGACCCCCGCCGCAGTGCGCGGCGTCGTTTCCTTGCAGGAGGTGACGGCGGTAAAGAGGTTGGTGGCCAGGAAGTCGGGCTGCAGGTCGGCGCGCCAGCCCCGGTCGATGCCGTAGCGCGCGCTCGAGACGAATTCGGTATGGGTGATGAACTGCCCTGGCGGCGGACCGAAAATCCGGATGGCGGCAGTGTTGATGGTAACACCGGGGTAGGGACAGGAATTGCCCCCGGTGAGTGATGCCCCGCCGGCGAACATGACGACGGCGTACTGCATGGTGGTCCTCGAGTCGACCGCGTTGCTGAACCCGATTCCGAGCCAGTCGCCGGGCAGCGCACCAACGCCCTGGTCCGAGCTGAAGATGATCTTCGAGGCAGGCGTTCCTACGGCAATCAGGGCGCCGTGGGCGGGCTGGGTTCCATTGGCCGCGTCGATATTGAGGGTGCCGCCAGGCGGAAACAGCAGGGTGACGCCGGGCTCCATCGTCAGCACCGCGACTGGCTCGCCCTGAGGCGCATTGATGTCCAGCCGTCCCCCGTCCGCTCCACTGCCGACATGCCAGGGGACACCACGATTGTGCATGATCTGGTCGTCGACCACCGGCCCACCGGATCCGGCAATCGCGATCTGGTCGATGCCGTTGCCGGTGTAGGTGCCACTCGGCACCGAACCGAGTACCCGGGCATAGACGTGAACCGGATATCCGGCTGAGCCGTGGATCCGCAGGTTTTGCGAACTCGGGTCGAAGCCGACCGGCCCGTTGATGTACACGCCCTGGGTGAGCGAGCCCACGATCTCGACATCATCGACGTGCAAGGTGCCGGTCAGCGCCGGCGTCTGCATGTGCAGCACGCCGGCGTAGGCGGCCGCCACATTGAGCCGGTCGCCGCCTCCGGTCAGGATCACGTGGTTGAGCGAGAGATTGCCGCCGAGGTTGCGGATCGAGGCCCAGGCCTGACCGGTCACTTTCGCCTGGAAGGTCACAGGCCGACCGGTGCTGCCATTGGCGACGAGTGCGCCGGTGGGTGTGACGCTGATGGTGGCACTCTTCGCGATCTGGATTACCGCGCACTCCTGGATGGTGACCAGGGCGGAGATGTTGATGTCGAACGGCACAATGTGCGGACTGCCGGCCTCGGTCCAGGTCTGGGCGGTCGAAATGCTGCCATGAGTCGTGCCGGCGCCGTTTTGCGGCGCGCAGGCGGCGACTGAATTCACCGGACCACAGGTCAGGTTGAGATCGGTGACATTGGCATTGCCGACCGTGCCACTCACAAACGAGGTGCCGGGGATGGCGCCTGGGCCGGTGAAGAAGCAGGTCTGGTTGGTGGGCTGGACCCTGACGCTGATGCTGAAGCTGGTGCCGTTGATCGCGCTGGCGTCGATGGCGGCATACACAAAGGACGTATTGGTAATCACGGCAGTCCCGAGCTGGACGCCCAGGTTGGGGGCGAAGTAGGTCAGGTCAAGGCCGGTGCCGGTCATCCCCGTGATCGTGCCGCCCACGGAGTAGGCCGGCGGGTACGGGCAGTTAACGACCACATTGGTGACATCGCTGTTTCCCACCGTGCCAGTGCCATTGCTGACGGTGCAGACCTGGTCCGGGGTCCGGGGCTGGGCCGCGATGGTCACCGCATACGTGCCACCCGTGGCCACCGGAGTGGCAAAGCTGTAGGTGCCGTCGATGAACCTGGTGAGATCGTCGCCGCCGTTGTTCTGCAGTTTTACACCGTTGGCCGAGTGCTGCCTGAGGCCAACGATGGTCAGGGACACGGCATGGGTGCTGCAACTGACCTGGACGTTGTTGATATCGGCACCGGCGACCGTGCCGCTGCCGCCGATGATAGCGCAGGTTTGGGCCGGGCTGGTGGGCTGGTTGACGATCGAAACGCCGTACACGGTGCCGGTGATGGCACTGGTGCGATTGGCGCCGAAGACGAACGACCCATTGGCGTTGACCTGGGTGATGGAGGGAAGACTGACGTTGTCGGCGTTATACTGGAGCGTCAGCCCGGTGCCGACCAATCCGGTCACGGTGCCACCGACGGCATAGGCGGTGGCAAAGGGGCAATTGATCGTCACGTCGGTGACGTTACTGCTGCCGATCGTGCCGCTGCCATTGGTCAGGGTGCACACCTGGTCGGGACCGGTGGGCTGCGAGAAGATGCTGACCGCATACGCACTGCCGGCGCTCAGGGCGGTCTTGAAGGCGAACTGACCGTCGCCGAAGACCTTGAGGTCGTCACCGCCGTTGTTACGCAGCGTGATGCCATTGTAGGAGGTCCGGATCCCGGTGACCGTGACTGACACCGTGTGTGTGGTGCCGCCGGTATTGATGACATCGCCGGCGCAGGAGATCAGGCCGGCCAGACCGAGCAAGTACCCGAGCGTGCCGAGCCGAAGTCCCCACAGGTGAGTGGAGGCGCTGCACGAGGACAGTGACGATGGCATAGTGGTCTCCGGTAGAACCGGTGCCTACCATCATGCCTTGCCCGGGCGGCAAGGCGTTGGTCGGGGCGAGAGGATGAGCCCAAGGTACGGCGTCGGCCGGGTGGTGTCGAATGCGGGGTTTGGCGCGCGGAGCAGGCCATCTCACGCGCCACCGAACGATTGATTGGTCCGGGCTCAGTCTTCGACCCCATCATCCTGGCGACGGTCCTCGTCCTTGAGCTCCCGGAGCCGGCGGGCGGCATGCTCTGCGGCTCCGGTCCCCTTGTACTGCCCCGAGAACCGGCCCAGTTCCACTTTGAGCCGATCGTTTTGACCGCTCTTCTCGTACAGATCGATCAGCCGGTTAGCCACGGTCATGGCTGCCGCCGGGGGGAGGGTTCCCCGGCGCAGTGCGACGTAGACCACCTCTGCCTCGTCGGGTTTGCCCATCTGCACGAGCAGGGCGCCGAGCCTGAGGCCGGCCTGGTACTGGCCCGGGTTGTCGGTCCAGCGCTGGCGCAACGCGGCTTCAGCATCCTCGAGCCGGCCCCGAATGATCAGCGATTCCTCGGCTGAAAAGCCCGGCTCCGGCGCCAGATTGCCGGCACCCAGTACGGTCTTGGCAAATCCCTCCCCGACGGAATCGGTGCCGGACTCGATCAGCCTGATCAGGCCGTAGACGATGCCCAGATTCAGCCCGATCAGCAGCACCAGGACAACGGTGCCGATCCGGTGCTGGGTGAAGAGGAAGAGGTCGCCGGCGGTGAGAATGGTAAAGGCGGGGAGGCCGAGCATCAGGAGCAGCCGGAGGCTGACCAGCCGCTCCCCGGAGTGGTCGTCCCGAGGGCGGGAATTGGCGTCTGGCTGGTCAGGGGGCATGTCACCATCCTACCTTAGGGCTCATGCCTAAACCAGCCCGGCGGCCCCGCGCACTGTCCGACGCCCACAAGGCGTCCCGCAAGGATCTACAGCAGCTCTCCGGTGTCGGCCCTTCCATTGCGGATGACCTGATCTCGCTTGGCATCAGGAGTTCGGCCCAACTGCGCGGCAAGGACCCCATCGCGCTGTATCGCCGGCTCAGCACACTCACCAACAGTTATCAGGATCCCTGCGTGCTGGATGTCTTTGCCTGCGCCATCTGGCACGCCGAGCACCCGACAGCCAGGGTACGCCAGTGGTGGATGTGGTCGCGGGCGCGGAAGGCCGCGGAGTAGTGCCGCGGATAGGGAGGAGGGAGGAGCGAGAAAGGGAACTGCTGGCCCCCTCTTCCATCCTCCTTCCTCTTTTCACCTGTACAGAAGGCATGAAATGAAGATCGTGGTGTTCGGCGCCTCGGGCCGCATCGGGCGAGTGAGTGCGGAAGAGGGGCTGGCTCGCGGGCACTTCGTCACCGGAGTGGGCCGGCGGGCCAGCCGGATGGGGCTGACTCATCCGCGGCTGACCACGGTGCGGGGAGATGCCACCGATCCCGAGAGTGTGGCCATCGTGGCCAGTGGGCATGATGCCGCGGTGGTGGCGGTTGGTCCGGCGCCCGGCGGCGATGATGGCGTCTTCGCGGCGGTGGCTGCCGCGATGATTTCAGGATTGCCGAAAGGTGGAGTGAGCCGCGTTCTGATACTCGGCGGAGCCGGCAGTCTTGAAGTGGCCCCCGGCCAGAGGCTGGTGGATACTCCTGAATTCCCGGCTGCGTGGAGGGGGAATGCGCTGGGCCAGGCCGCGGCGCTGGAGCTGTATCGCCAATCCACCCTGGCGTGGACCTATCTCAGTCCGGCGGCGCTGATCGAGCCCGGTGAGCGGACGGGGCACTACCGCACCGGCAGCGATCAGCTGCTGGTCGACGCGGACGGGAAAAGCCGGATCAGTATCGCAGACTACGCGATGGCCATGATCGACGAACTTGAAGTGCCGAAGAATGTCGGGCGGAGGATGACGGTGGGGTACTAGGC
>JBEPVA010000176.1:0-8293 GCA_041691295.1 Gemmatimonadota bacterium | reverse complement strand
GCTCGTCCGTGGCCTTCCGCGGCCAATGCCATTCCCGGGGACAAACGCACCAGGGCATCCACCGACTCACCCCACACGTGCAGCTGCCACGAAATAACGAGCCCGCCTCGGTGAGCGCGCGCCGGACTGATCCGCGCTCGTCCGTGGCCTTCCGCGGCCAATGCCATTCCCGGGGACAAACGCACCAGGGTATCCACCGACTCACCCCACACGGGCAGCTGTCACGAAATAACGAGCCCGCCTCGGTGAGACGGCTCTGATCGCGCGCCGGACTGATCCGCGCTCGTCCGTGGCCTTCCGCGGCCATTCCCGCGGACAAACGCACAAGGGTATCCGCCGACTCACCCCACACGGGCAGCTGCCACGAAATAACGAGCCCGCCTCGGTGAGGCGGGCTCTGATCGCGCGCCGGACTGATCCGCGCTCGTCCGTGGCCCATCAGTTCTAGCTGCCAGCAAAAGCAAGAGTCCGCTGCGCGCAGCGGACTCTCCTTGTTCACACCCAACTCCTGACTCCTGACTCAACTCGCCTTGTCAGGATCCGGTGGCACCGGAATTGAATCAGGCCGGGCAGTGGCCGGTCCCTGCTTGGTCAGCGTGATCGGCTTGTCCAGGTCCCCGCCGGATAGTGTCAGCTTGGTCCCGCTGACCTTGAAATCGTAGCTGACCCACTCTCCGCCCAGCGCCAGCAGGATCGTCTTGCTGTCGGTCACCCGCCACCGAACGGTTTCGGTGCCGTAGCTGGCGCTCGAATCGGCCCGCACGATCACGATCCGCGGCGCGTCTTTCCGCTTGGAATCCTTGAGCGATGCCTCCCAGGTGCCCACCACGGCGGAACTCTGCGCCGCGGCACGACCGGCAACGGCACTTAACAGGACGGCGACGAACAGGGAACGGACTCTCACGGCAACCTCCAGAACGGTTTGATTCTGCTGCACCCTGGGAAGATAACGACTCCCTGAACTGCCGCCCGTCGCCGCCGTGTCGGCCGCCCCTGGTCAGCGTCTCCCTAGGCCGCGATGCCGAGGCCGTCGGCGCCTTTCGGCAGGCCGTCTCGGCATGGACCGACGGATATACCCGTATCAACTACGAGATGGCCCGCGCACTGCTCAGGCTCGGCCAGCCGGACGCCGCCATTCCGCCGCTCCGCCGCTCCAGCGGGCACTCCGGGGCGTCCTGGACGCATCGGCGCTCTACATGACTCAGACCGAATTGCACGAGGACCCTGGCCCAGGCGTTCGACGCGGCAGGTCAGCGCGACAGCCCCATGGTCCAATATCAGTGGGTCGCGCGCCCCTGGCGTCAGGGCGACCCCCCTTAGCAGGCCCGGGCGGCCAGGGCCGCCCAACGCTCCCGCCAGTTGTACGAGCTGCTGCAGCCCACCCCGACCGCCACCCACTCACCGGCGAACCCGGTCCCGCAACGGGGCTCTCGAGCCATGGAATCCCGTTCACCATCAGATCCCTCCGGCCTGCGGCCCTCGGGATACTGCTTCGGCATATACGAACGGCGGCGCGGGGGCAGGAAAAAGAAAAACCGCCCCAGAGCAACAGCTCTGGGGCGGTTGAATTGCCGTCTCTCTGATCCCTCGAGCCTTGGGCTCTCGGGATACTGCATCGGCATGAAGTTACGGGAGCGCGAAGCGCTCCCGTAACATCAGCCGATGCTAGTACATCCCACCCATGCCACCACCGCCGGCCGGAGCAGCCGCCGGCTTGTCTTCCTTCCGCTCCACCACCACGCACTCGGTGGTCAGCAGCAGGCCGGCAATCGAGGCGGCATTCTGCAGCGCAGTCCGGGTCACCTTGGTCGGGTCGATGACGCCGGCCTTGACCAGGTCCTCGTAGGTGTCGGTGCCGGCATTGTACCCGAAGTTCTTGTCCTTCGACTCCCGAACCCGGGCCACGACGATGGAACCTTCCGCACCGGCGTTGAGCGCAATCATCCGGACCGGCTCCTCGATGGCGCGCCGAACGATCTCGACGCCGATCTTCTCGTCCTCGGTCCCCTTGACCTTGTCCAGCACGTGCTGGGCACGGAGCAGCGCGACACCGCCGCCGGGAACGATGCCCTCTTCAACCGCGGCGCGCGTGGCGTGCAGCGCATCCTCGACCCGGGCCTTCTTCTCCTTCATTTCGGTCTCGGTGGCCGCACCGACATTGATGATGGCGACGCCACCGGACAGCTTGGCCAGCCGCTCCTGCAGCTTCTCACGATCGTAGTCGCTGGTCGACTTGTCGATCGCGGCCTTGATCTCGCCGATCCGGCCCTGGATCTCGTCATTCTTGCCGCGGCCGTCGACTACGGTGGTGTTGTCCTTGTCGATCACGATCCGCTTGGCCCGGCCCAGCTTGCTGAGCTCGGTGTTCTCGAGCTTGAGGCCCAGCTCTTCGGCGATGACCGAGCCGCCGGTCAGCTTGGCGATGTCGGTCAGCATTTCCTTGCGGCGGTCACCGAAGCCCGGCGCCTTGACGGCGCAGACCTTGAGGGTGCCACGGATCTTGTTGACCACCAGGGTGGCCAGCGCTTCGCCCTCGACGTCCTCGGCGATGATCAGCAGGGGCTTGCCGGTCTGGGCCACCTTCTCGAGCACCGGGAGCAGCTCCTTCATGGCCGCGATCTTCTTGTCGTGGATCAGGATGTAGGCGTCTTCCAGCGCCGCTTCCATCTTCTCCGGATCGGTCACGAAATAGGGCGACAGGTAACCCCGGTCGAACTGCATGCCCTCGACGGTCTCCAGCGTGGTCTCGAGACCCTTGGCCTCTTCCACCGTGATGACCCCGTCCTTGCCGACCTTTTCCATTGCTTCGGCGATCAGCTTGCCGATCTCGGCGTCATTGTTGGCCGAGATGGTGCCGACCTGGGCGATTTCCTTGTTGCCCTTGGAGGGCGAGGAAATGTTCTTCAGCTCGGCGACGATGGCCTCGACGGCCTTGTCGATGCCGCGCTTGAGCTCCATCGGGTTGGCGCCGGCGGTCACGTTCTTCAGGCCTTCACGGAAAATGGCCTGGGCCAGCACGGTGGCGGTGGTAGTGCCGTCGCCGGCGAGATCGCTGGTCTTGGTCGCGACTTCCTTCACCATCTGCGCGCCCATGTTCTCGATCGGATCGGCCAGTTCGATTTCCTTGGCCACGGTCACGCCGTCCTTGGTCACGGTCGGCGAGCCGAACTTCTTGTCGATGACGACGTTCCGGCCCTTGGGGCCGAGGGTGACCTTCACCGCGTCAGCCAGTGCGTCGATGCCACGCTTGAGCTTGGCGCGGGCATCCACATTGAACATCAGGTCCTTGGCAGCCATGTGTGTGTTCTCCTCTGATCTCAGCCGAGCTTGGCGAGAATGTCTGAAGCCTTGATGATGATGAGTTCGTCGCCGTCTACCGTGTACGGCGTGCCGCTGTACTTGCCGTAGATGACCGTGTCACCCACCGCGAGATCCATCTTGACCCGCTGGCCGTCCTCGATCTTGCCCGGTCCAACGGCCACAACCTCACCCTGGGTCGGCTTTTCCTTGGCCGAATCCGGGATGTATAGGCTGCCCCTCATGCTCTCGGCCTCGTCGGTCGGCCGGATGACCACCCGGTCCTCCAGCGGCTGAAGCCGGATCTTGGCCTTGCTCTTCGTAGCGGTCGACATCATGTCCTCCTGCAGAAAGTTCGAAAGACTGGAATTCCAACGTATTGAGCGGCAATGACTTAGCAGAAAGTCACCTAGACTGCTAATTCCGAGGGTAATTATAGAGGCGGGTTAGCAGTTGTCAAGGATGAGTGCTAGGGAGTGACCGATCTGAGCCTGCGGATCTTCAGTCGTATACGGTACACGGAACACGGAACACGGTACACGGTTCAAGATACTCGGTACACAATTCACGGTTCACGGCTCACGGTACACGGTACTCGGTTCACGGTTCACGGTCATGTCGGTCGGACCTGAGTTCGACCCTAACCTCCGAACCGTGAACCCTCCGAACCGTCAACTCTCTGAACCGTGAACCCGCTGACCCGTGAACCCTATTTTGCCCGAATCGCATTCACCGCCGAGGCGAGTAGCGCCGTCGCCGAATCGATCCGGCCGGCCAGGTCGGCAACCTCGCGTCCAACCCTGGTGGTATCCCCATCCTTGATGGCCTCGGTGATGGCGGGATAGGTCACGTCGGCATACCCATCATCCCGGTCCGAGGCAATGATCAGGTTCCGCTGCCACGGCCGGCCAGCCAGCCCTTCGGGACGGGTAAAGGCCGGTCCGACGGCGCGGAGCGCCGCATTAGCCGCCGACAGCCGGTTCATCGGCAATCCCAAGGGCACCGACGCCAGCACCGAGTCGAGACTGGCGCCCTGCCCCGTGAACCGGTCGAGCGCGCGGTCCAGCGGACCGATGTCGATCTCGACCTTGAACTGCTTGGCCAGGACCGCAAGCGGCGCGGTGATCGAGCGCAGGTAGCGGCCCTGGTACAACTCGTCATACGGCAGCACGTCCGCGTTGGCCAGCCGGGCCAGCGCGACGGCCGACAGCTGCCCCACGGCCCGGATGCTCAAGGCGCCGGGGTCGCCGAACTTTTCCTGGAACGCTTCGGTGTCATAGGCCGAGTGGTAGCTGCCGCCACCGCCGCCGAAACCGAAATCGAATGAGGGAATGCCGAGGTGATTGTAGAAGCTGGCGTAGTCGCTGCCGCCCCCCAGGTCACCCTGGTCGGGCTCGGCGGAATCGGCCACCGCCTGGTTGCGGCGCCAGGCCGCATACACCGAAATGCTGTCCCCTGGCTGGCGAACCAGGTGGGTGATGTCGCGAACCACCCGGTGCAGCGAGGCCGCGCCGCCCGAGCCGAACCGCCGGCCATCGGCAGCGTCATCGAGGTTGAGGTAGGCCACGACCTTGCCGGATAGTTCCTTTTCCATCGATTCGACCCACTCGGCCGATCCGATCAGGCCCCATTCCTCCGCATCCCAGGTGGCAAAGATCAGGGTGCGGCGTGGCCGGTTGCCCTCGGAGACAGCCCGGCCCCAGGCCCGCGCTGCTTCGATCACCGCCGAGGTTCCGCCCACATTATCCCTTGCGCCAGGGCCCCAGGCATCGCGATGGCCGCCCACGATTACCAGTTCCTGGGGGAAGTCGGTGCCCTTGAGGGTGCCGAAGGTGTCGGTGATCCGCTTGTACCCCTTGGGTGCCCGCTCCCGGTAGAGTGCCACCCGTGCGGTGACTTCCCCCGCGCCTACGTGATAGCGGAAGGCCAGGCCGCCCTGCCATTGCTGCGGCACCGACAGCCCGCGCATCGGCTGCAGCAACTGGGCGGCGTTGCGATAGCCCAGTGGAATAACCGGGATCCGCGGAATGGCCATCGAGTCTTCGGGCAGTCGGCGGGCGTTCGGCAGTGAGGCCCACGTCGGAGTCGAAGGGTCGCCGTCACCGTTGTAGACGCTGCCGCGCTGGACCCCGTCGGGATTCCGCATCGGGCCATCGGGATAGACATCGCCACGGACGTAGCCATCATCCTGGGGATCGGAATAGAGCAGCACCGCCACCGCGCCCCTGGCTTCCGCCTCACGGGCTTTGATGCCGCGGTAGCTCCTGCCGTACCGGACCAGCGCGATCTTGCCCTTGATGCTCACACCCAGCGAGTCCAGGGTGGCATAGTCCGCCGCCAGGCCGTAGTTGACGTACACCACCGGGGCCACGACATCGCCGACACCGCTGTGTCCATTCATGGCGAGCCACGGTTTCTGCGCCGTGGTCGGATCGGAGGCAATGGCCGGCTCATCGAGACTGAATCGGAGCAGGGTGGGAGTGCGGCGCTCGACGATGCTCGAATCAGGGTACGGCAGAAAGGCCTGAAAATCAGCCCGGCTGGTGTCGAGGCCGAACCCCCTCATCCGGGTCAGGACAAAGGCGGCCGTTGCCTGCTGGGCCGGAGTCCCGGCCACATGGGGATGGGCACTCAAGGTGCGCCGGCTCTCGCGGGCTCCCGCGCTGTCGCCGTAGCCGGCCAGTCTGCGCTCGAGACTCAACTCGGCGGCAGCGGAGGAAGCGGGGTATCCCGCCAGTGACTGGGCCAGAACTGGGTGAACCGCGGTGAGGAGGAGGGACACGGCGAGAGCGAAGCGAGCGCGCATGGGAGTCCGTTGTACGGTGGAGGTGAGCGACGGGAGGGGTAATATCTGTGATCCCGGCATCGGCGACAACCGACCCCGCCACCCGATCTGGAACCGCGCTTGGAGCCGGGGATTCCGGCGAGTACACTTGCACACCGTTCCGTTCCAAACCTCAGCCCGGATTCCCCGTGCGTATCGCTGCCTGGCTCGCCCTCATCGTCCTCGCAAATCCGCTGGCCGCCCAGCAGCCGTTCGCTTCTCCAATGGCGCCCCAGGCCCCCGTAGCGCATGGTGACCAGTCACCCTTTCGGCGACTCGATCTCCCCGGGGCCAACACCATCCGGAGCGGCAGCGGCGCCCCCGGTCGGGATTACTGGCAGCAGCGGGTCGACTATACCATCCGGACCACGCTCGATACCGCCTCCAAGACCGTGGCCGGCACCGAATCAGTGAGCTATTCCAACCACAGCCCCGATACCCTGCGCTATCTCTGGCTTCAGGTCGATCAGAACAAGTACGCCGTCGGAAGCACCGGCAGTCTGTTGTTTGATGCCGAGCATGCCTTCAGCCCCGATGCGCAGGGATTCGGGATCCGACAGTTCCAGGTCGTCGAACGGCGCAATGCTCCGACCGGGAAGCCTACGGCCGCCGTCAAGCTATTGTCATGGACCCACGGCACGATGATGCGGGTTGACCTCAGCGGTCCGCTGCCGCCGCGGAGCCGGACCACGCTCGAGATCTCGTGGCAGTTCGTGCTGCCGCCGGTCGGCGACCGGATGGGCCGCGAGTTGGTGGATGGCGACTGGATCTATGAAGTGGCCCAGTGGTACCCGCGGCTGGCCGTCTACGATGATGTCCGGGGATGGAATACCGAGCAGTATCTTGGCAACGGTGAGTTCTACCTGGAATACGGCAGCTTCGACGTCAGCATCACCGTTCCGGCTGGCATGCTGGTCGCCGCCACCGGCACGCTGCGGAACCCCGAGACTGTCCTGACCGCCACCGAGCGGGCGCGACTGGCCCGGGCCCGACTGAGCGACACCACCATCGTCATCCGCGGCGCCAGTGAAATCGGTCAGCCGGGCAATCGCCCCGCTGGAACCGGCGGGATGCTGACCTGGCGGTTCACCGCTGATAGCGTGCGGGATTTTGCGTGGGCCACCGCCAGTCATTTTATCTGGGATGCGGTCCGGGTGAACCGGGGCCGGACCCTGGCCATGAGCTTCTACCCACCGTCGGCCCAGCCGATCTGGAGCCAGTCGAGCCTGGATGCCAAGCTGGCCATCGAGCAGTACAGCCAGCAGTGGATGACCTATCCCTACCCGTACGCCATCAACATCAATGGGCCGGAAAGCGGAATGGAGTACCCGGGGATCGTTTTCTGCGGCGCGAGAAACAATGCCGAGGGGCTGTACGGAGTGACCAGTCACGAATTCGGTCACACCTGGTTTCCGATGGTGGTGGGTAGCAACGAGCGGCTGTATCCCTGGATGGACGAAGGGTTCAACACCTTCATCAACAGCTTTGACTACGAGCGCCAGTACCACAAGCTCCGCAATGGACGGGGGAGTGCGGTCGAGTGGGCTACCTTTGCCGCCACCGGTCACGATGAGCCGATCATGACGCCGCCTGACCGGACCGTGGCGCTGGGGCAGATAGCCTACAACAAGCCCGCCACCGGCATGCTCATGCTCCGCAACGTGATCAGTACGCCGGAGCGGTTCGACCCGGTGTTCCGCGAATACATCCGGCGCTGGGCCTGGAAGCACCCGACCCCGGCCGATTTCTTCCGTTCGATGGAGGATGGGCTCGGAGAGGACCTGAGCTGGTTCTGGCGCTCGTGGTTCTACACCACCGAGACCCTCGACCAGGCGGTCGATTCGGTCCGGACCGTGACCGATTCCGCCGGCGGCCGCAGTTCCGAGCTATTCCTGAGCAACCGCGGACCGATGGTCATGCCGGTCGATCTCAACCTGCTCTGGGACGATGGCAGCCAGACCCGGCTCAAGCTGCCGGTCGAGATCTGGTACTTCGGCAATCGCTACACCGCCCATCTGGCGGGGCCCAAGGCGGTGAGCAGTGTGATGGTGGATCCGGATTCGATGGTGGTGGACCTGGATCGGAGCAATAACGGGTGGCCAAAGAACTAGGTCGAGGGTCGAGGGTCGAGAAGGTCGAGAGGGTCGAGGGTCGAGGGTCGAGGGTCGAGCG
>JBEPVA010000175.1:0-8307 GCA_041691295.1 Gemmatimonadota bacterium | reverse complement strand
ACGCCATGGCGCATACCGTCATTGAATACGGACCAGGTATCCATGGTCAAAGTTTCCCTCCTCGGCCACGTACCACTCGGCCATCCTGGCGTCGGAAAACCGCCAGACACGGAAGCTGCCCGCCCGCTCATCATCCTCGTTCCCCATCAGGTATTCGCCGGTCTCATCAACGGACTCGAAGCTGACGAAGGCAAAAACCGGAGGTAGCTATTCACCGTTCCATCAGGATCGTTGACTGGCCACACATGCAGGCCATCGGTTTCCGTCACGTCACCCCCCGGCTCACGGTACTGAATACTCTGGGCGAACCGGCCAAAGATTCCGGGATGACTGGACTTGACCTCTGAATGGGTCTCGATCGTGAATTCCAGCACACTGGTATCGCGCGGCGCCCGCCCTGAACGGATCGCTGTCACTGACAGGTGTGGTGGCCGGATTGCGGGGGCCGGGCCGCCATGGCTGCCCAGGAGCGGCAGTCCGAGTATGAGCAGCAATGGGCGCATCCGCTCCTCAGGGTGGACGACAGAATGGCAACAGACGCTCGTACCAGCGCCAAGTGTGTGGGCTGGTGCCGGTCGGCGCCGGTGGCCTCGGTCAGGCCGGCGCTATTCCCGGCGGAACCCGACTTTTCGCGTCCTGGTCGATCCCAGATCGAGTCCGACGACCAGGCGGCCGTTGCGGCGGAACAGGACCAGCCAGCCGGACGCGCTGGTAAAGGCGTCGCGGTAGCGGGGCTGCAGTGGATCGTGGCTGCCATCGCGGCTGATATGAAACAGGGTGTCTCCCTTGACGGCAAGGATCCACTCGGCATTCACCTCATCACTGCGATACCGGCCGGCGTAGCGGCCGAGGTAGCCGGCAGTGGGAGCCCACGGCTCGACATGGGTGTAGAGCACTGTATCGCCAGACGTCGTGACGATGCGGAACTGCCGGGGCATTCCCTTCAAGACCGGAACGAGCTGCACGGTGCGGCTGGCATCATCGTTGACGAATTCGGAATCGCCGTGGGCCCGGTACCCGGTCCACGTGTTGAGGGTGATGCCCTCGGCAAAGGCGAGGACCGAGACCGGCTGCTCGGTCCGCTCGTTGCGCCAGGTGCCGGTCAGCTCGGCTCGCCGACCGGTTTCGGCGGCGGCCCCGAGCTCGGGTGGGTGGTCGGGTGCGGGAGTCGGCGTCTGGCCCATGGCCAGTTCCAGCAGCGCTGATCCGAGTTGATCGCTCCTGATGTTGCCGTTGTTGCAGAGCAGGGCGACGGCTGCACCGAGATCCGGTGCCCGGCCCAGGAAAGCGCGGTATCCCGCCGTGGCGCCGGAGTGGGTCACGGTGCGCTGGCCGTGACTCATGCCAAGGCCGAGGCCCAGGGCATAGTCGTTCCGGGCGCCATTGTTGAACAGGCCCGGTGTTTCCATCTCCCGCACAAAGGCGGCGCCGCCAACTGCGGCCGACCTGAAGTTGGCCTGCCAGCGCAGCAGGTCCGGCACCGTGGTGAGCATCCCGCCGTGGCCGATCACATTCTCGAACGGCATGTCGAGGTGCCATTTGCCATCATCATCGCTGCTCCAGGCCGCGGCGCGATGAGGCAGCACGGTGCTGAAGTCGGCCCGCCACTGGGTGCTGGTCATGCCCAGCGGGACGAAGAGGGCGTGGCGGGTATAGTCGGCAAACGACTGACCACTGGCCCGAGCCACAATCCAGGCCGCCAGCACGAAGTTGCTGTTGCTGTACAGGTACTCGGCGCCGGGCGTGAAGTTGAGCCGCTGCTGGCGGGCCAGCAGAGTCAGGGCGTCTTCCATGGTGAAGGTCCGGGTGCCACGGGGCCAGCCGGCCAGTTCGACCAGGTCGCCCCAGTCCCGCCAGCCGCTCTCATGATGGAGCAGTTGCCGGATCGTGATCGGAGGCAGCGCGGCCGAGAGCTCTGGCAGCCAGTGCCTGACCCGATCGTCCAGCGAGAGTTTGCCGGCCTGGGCCAGCATGACGATGGCTGCGGCGGTGAACTGTTTGGAGACCGACCCAGCTTCGAAGATCGTGGCGGTGTCGATGGCCGTCCGGTTCTCGAGGCTGGCCGTGCCGAAGGCCTGGTACAGAGTTGGCTTGTCCTGCCGATCCACGCCGATGACGCAGCCGGGCAGGGTGTCGTTGCTGACCGAGGCAAACAGGTGATCGATCCGGGCGGGTAGAGAGTCGTCCGGTCGGTTCTGGGCCGCCAATCCGGGGGCTGCAAGCAGCAGCAGGGCTGAGGTACGGAGCAGGCAGCGGGAATTCGGCATCGGGATGGGCTCCGTAAATGGCGTCTGGTTCAGTGCTCGAAATTAAGGGAGCCCGGCAGATTGTCACAGGCGACCGGAGTTGTAACTCTCGAATCCTTGCCGCAACCGCGCAGCCCCGGCCCGAATGCGCTAAACTGCATCCGGGATGCGCCACCGCGGCCGTCCCAGGACCGGCGTTTCGTGTTCCGAATCCGAATGTCGGCGGCGGACAATTTTCCGCTGCCGCGTTCCGCGGAATGCCGGAGTCACACGACTAACCGGAGCACATTTGTCATGTTTGCGACTCTTGCCGCTGTACTAGTCATCCTCTGGCTGCTCGGCTTTACCGTCTTTCATGTGGCTGGCGGCCTGATTCATCTGTTGCTGCTGCTGGCCGTGATCTCGCTGGTCTGGCATCTGGTGTCTGGCAGGAAGGTGTAGCCCACCGATCCCAAGTGGAAACAGAACGGGCGACCGAAAGGTCGCCCGTTTTGTCGTTGCGAATGGAGATAACCGGCTGGATTCGTCGTGCACCCAGGCGGCAGCCAGGCTGCAGGGTGGGAGCCTGAATTCTCGATTTCAGGGCACCCGGCATGTGGCGTAAGGCTTATGGCTTATGGCTTGTTGCCGGCCTCGTGATCTGCGCCGACACCACCCGCCACGAGCCATGCTGCCGGGCGTAGACGTCGGTGTATTTGCTGATGCCCGGTGTACCGGTCTTGGACATCCAGTGTCCAGTGCAGCGCACCAGCGCCACCTCCCCGAAAAATCGGATATCCACCTCGGCCAGGTCGTAGCTTGCCAGCTCGGGCGGCTCCGCGGTCTGCTTCAGGAAGGCCGCCTTGTCGAGCACCGATCCGTCCGAGTCAATACAGACGAAATCGTCGGCCAAGGTCCTCCGGTACCACTCGACATTCCCAGCCAGGGCGGCGGCGACATACTGCTCGTTCAGATGACGGATCACGTTGATGGGTACCATGGCAAATCCTTGTCAGGTCTGGTTCAGGGGTGGCCTGGATTGGCAGGTATAGGGACGTTGGAGGGACGGTCGGATGCACTAATTGACCGAGAGCCAGCATTGGGACCGCGGAACTCAGGCGAGATTTCTAGAGATTGACTGCATCGGGTTGCGAGGTGTGCTGAGGGCCGAGGATGAATTAGGATTGGGTGATGCGATGACGGATGCTGTCTCCTCTCTAGTATCGTGGCCCGTGGAAGCGCTGGTCCACGGCCCGGTCCAGGGCTGCGGAGGCGGGTCAACCTGCCTTGCAGCTAGCCCGGAACGATCCGCTGATCTCGAACTCCTCCGTAGGGACTGGGTTACCCCCTAGAAGGGCATGCAGCCGGGCCGAGAAGACCCCGACGCAGGCCCCATCCGATTCGCGGTAATCGGTGACCACCAGCAATCCTATGTTGGTTGCATTGGGCGCAAAGATCATGTTCGACCAATCCTTGAGGCCAATCACCATGAGCTGGTTACCGACCGTGTTCGGGACCGGATACCGGCCGGTACCATGGCCAGCCACCGGGCGCCAGTTACCTCGTTGTCCCAGATAGAGGAACAGAGGCCAGCCGCGACCGACCCAGGGCCTGACGAAGCAGATCCCTGATCCCTCCTCCAGTGTTCGACCCCGGTGTGAATGCAGGTGCGGAGGGTGGAGGTGTGAGGGTCACTTCCACCGCTGAGAGCTGGCGCTGAAACAGGAACAGTCGCGAACTTCCTGGAATCGGCACAATATCGATCGGCACGAAACCGATATACACATGGTCGATGACGTGCCCGCTGGCGAGGTCGATCCGAAGAAAACCGTCGAGCGTGCCGAAATACCCGATCGTTCCGCCAGGACTGATCGCTTCGTGCCCGGCGGAATGCGGACTGTCAAAGTCGGCGCGATGGACGAGATTGGTGCCGAACCAGGTGTTGCCAAACAGGAAATTATTCCCACTACTGTCAATACTGGCGTTCCATGTTCCTCCGGCAATCGAAGAGACGAGGCCACCGATCGAGCCGGTTGCGGCTTCGAACAGCCGGGCTCCGCCACTCACCGAGGAAAATGCGACCAGCTCTCTCCGGCTGGTGGAAGCCAGAATGCGTACCTGATCGGCAGAGGGGTACGGAACGCCTACGTCGGCGACGAAAGTACCTGTGCCGGTCGTGAAGTCATAAGTCACCAACTTTCCGGCGCGGGCGGGGTTGAGCGGGTCGAAAAACGAAATCAGTGCGTGGCCACCGGCGGTTGCGCGCAGGAATCGAGGTTCCAGCGAATCGGTAGTCGCGCCGATGACCGAAGTCTCATGGAGGATCCCGGTTGAATCCAGCGGGAGCAGAGCGATCGAGTGACGCATCGGCAGGGAGACGAGGAGGTCCGCTCCATCAACGGTGAGGTCCAGATCACCGACAGGGTAGGGAACGGCGATAGGCGCTCCGTCGGTCATGGTGGCAAGATTGTAGACTCCGATTCCGGGCGTGCTGTCATCCGAGTAATACAAACGGTTCCTTCCGCGATCGAACGCGTAGCTCACGGACACGCCCGGGAAATCCCCGTGGCGTTGAACCATGGTCGTACGACCAAAAATCCAGGCCGGACTATTCGCCAACTCCACCTCGGTTCGGTTGCCTGCCACATCCACGGCAAAGGCGCGGATCGACAGATTGCCCCGGGGTCCCGGCGGCACCGGATAGGCGACCTCGAGGACAGCAGGCACGGCCACGAGGGAATCCGGCAGCTCGAGCGAATCACGGGCACCGCCGATATCGAGGCCCAGCAGGCGCGTTCCGACATTATCCCGAATGGACACCGTGAAATGAATCGTGTCTCCAGCCTCAAACGAGACGCCGGAGCTGCCGTAGGGAGTCTGACTGTCCCAGCCATTCACCGCGCCGGATACGACCGGAGGGACGATGTCCGTTCCCGGTCCACTGGAAGAATCGCCAGCGCACGAGACGAGGCCGACCACGATACCGAGAAGGACCCCGCAATTGTTGGAGCATCGCATCGAAGATCAGACCAGTTGAAGTGTATGCTGGTGAGAGCAGATGGGTCTCTAGCTCCCGGTGCGCCAGACGCCGGGTGGGTAACTGCCGGTCCAATTTGAAGCTTGGGAATCGGGCATGCAACTATCACCAATGGTAGTGCCCGAAGATCCGCCTTCCGCACAGCAGCAGATGGAGTTTACCCCCGAGGCTGGCGCCCCTGCCTCTGGTCGGGACACGATGCTTAATTGCCCTCTCGATGTTCCCGGCGGGCTCCAACTGACCTCCTGAACTCCAAGGTTTCCGGATTGCTAGATTCCGGCATGCCCCTCATGCCCTGTCCACGTTCAGTCCGGACCCTCGGTACCGCCCTGGTGGCTGGGATGACGGTGTTCTGCGCCCCCGCCTCTCCGCAGACTCCCGCGCCGGTCCCCGGTAGCGATGGCCCTCGAGAGAACACCGCGTGCATCGTACGAGCCGATAGCAGCAGCTCCGTCGGCGGTGACACCGTCCGGATCGCCCTGTTCGATTCGGTGAGCCGCGCCTCGGCGCCGGATGGTGAAAATGATGCCGAGCGCCTGGTGTTCCGGCAGATCTATGAGCCACTGGTGCGACTCGATTGCCAGGGCAACCTGGTCGGCGCGGCGGCCAGAAGCTGGCAGACCACCGACAGCGGCAAATCCTGGACATTCGAACTCCGGGACAGTCTTCGCTATTCGGACGGGTCGCCATATGAGGCTCGGGAGTTCCCGGGAAGACCGAGCCCGATGGCAGGAGCGGATCCCTACCCGATCGAGAGTGTCGAGGCAGTGAGCAGCCATTCGGTTCGAGTGGTGCTGGCCAGGGCCGCATCCACCCCGAAGCTGTTCACCGACCCGGCCTACAATCCCGGCGCGGTCCGGGCGGAATCCTCCGGTGATGGGTGGCACCTTGGGACCGGTCCATACCGACCTGACCAGAATGCTCCCGCTGGCGTACTCCGGCTGCTGGCCGTGGATACCGCGGTCCGGCTTCCGGTACTCGAATTCCGCCAGGCAGGCCGTTCCGATTCCCGAGACGTGCTGGACCACGGTACGGACCTGATGGTGACAGCCGATCCTCGATTGCTCGATTATGCCGACGGCCGGGGACGGTTCGGATCACTCTCGCTGCCGTGGAGCAAGACCTACCTCCTGGTGGTGGCGCCGCCAGTCTCTCAATTGCCTCTGGCGCTGGCCCCGCTGGCAGATTCACTGAAGGGAAGCGAGATGCGGGGGGCACTGGCCCGTGACGCAGTGCGGGCCGAGAGCCGTGCGGCACCGGGGATGGCGGTGACGCAGGACAACGTCTCCGACGCGCTGGTCAGCTGGGCCCGGGGCAACGGGTCGATTCTGTATCCGCCGGGCGACCGCACGGCCCAGGATCTGGCCGAGCGCCTGGTGGCGCTCGTCGCGCCGCAGTTGCGGTGGCGAGCGGCGCCCATGGGGGACAACGGCCATTCATCCCGGACCAGCTTCGTCGGCATGGTGGTGTCCCGATCTTCAGCCGATCCTGATTGGCCCGTCGGATTGAACCTTCCGCTAGTCGAGACCCGGGCCCACGCGATTCTCCGCCGCGGTTCTCCCGCCTGGGTCGTCGATGGTGACGGTACTCTCCGCATGCCCCTGCCCGGCGCCGTGCCGCCGTGAGTTTCCGGACCCGGCTGTTCGTCGCCATCCTCAGCGCCATCCTGGTGCCACTCATACTGGTCGCCTTGGGCATCCGCCACGAGATGGAACGGCGGCTGTCGGCCGAGTACCAGCAGCGGGTGCAGGCGCTCGCCGCCATCATGCAGTCCGATCTGGCCCGCGAGAGTCGCACGGTCGCTGACCGGCTGGACGCGCTGACGGCCTCGCTGAGCAACGACAATCAGTTCCGGCTGGCCACCCAGGGTGACCAGACAGCCCGCCGGCAACTGTTCGACTACGCCGGCGACGCCATGCGGCTCACCGGTCTCTCGATGCTGCAGCTCGTGGACAGCGCGGGCCGAATCCTGAGCTCGGGCCACTTCCGCAACGCCTTTGATCAGCTCGAGCCGGCGCTGCCGGAGCTGCTGGCCGCCATTCATGATTCCACGGCGCTGATCCGCGTTTCCACTCCGGACATCCCCATCCTGGCACTGGCCCGCCTGAAGTCATTCCAGGTCGGGGGCCGCGCCTTTGCGCTGATCGGCGGGGTAGCCATGGATTCGGCTACGGTCCGGAGTCTGGCCCGGGATCCCAGTCTGTCGGTCGAGTTGGTACTGCCCGGAGACAGGAGGCTGCCAATGCCGGCTCCGGCGAGCGCCCCGTCAGAGGCTGTCGTGCGGGAATTTTCACTGCCGTATCTGGATCTGATCGACGGCCCGGCCTTGCGGGCGGACACTGCCAGGATCGTGGTGACCCAGTCGCTGGCCACACTGAAGGCGCTACGCCACAGCGTCGATCTCTGGTTCCTGGCCGCACTCGGCCTGGCGTCTGTGCTGGCGGTCCCGGGTGCCGTCCTGCTGAGCCGCCGGATCAGCCGGCCCCTCCAGGAACTGGCAGCCAAGACCGCGGCCATCGATCTCGACCGGCTGGACCAGGAATTCGTCACCGACCGGACCGATGAGGTCGGCACACTGTCCACCGGACTCGACGCGATGACCACCCGGCTCCGCACCGGCATGCAGCGGCTGCGTGAAGCGGAGCGGCGCGCCACGGTGGGAGACCTGTCTCGCCAGATCAATCACGACATCAAGAACGGGCTGATCCCGATCCGTAACGTGGTCCGCCACCTCAGCGATGTGGCCCGAACCGAACCGGCGACATTGCCCACGGTATTCGGCGAACGAGTCGGCACCCTCGACTCCAGCATCGAGTATCTCGATACCCTGGCCCGCAATTATGCCAAGCTCTCCCCCGACCTGGGCCGCCAGCCGTCCGACCTCAATCGCGTGATCATTGACCTGGTGCGCGAAATCGGCTCGGAACGGGTGGAGTCGAGGCTGGAAAAGAATCTGCCGACCGTTCGAGCCGACCCGGTGGTGCTGAGGCGGATTCTCGAGAACCTGTCTCTTATACACAAGACCGGCCCAACGAGACGGACTCC
>JBEPVA010000174.1:0-8342 GCA_041691295.1 Gemmatimonadota bacterium | reverse complement strand
GTCCCTGCCGCGTGACCGTCAGGGCACCGAGTTCCTCGGCCAGGCGCAGGTTGTCGACCAGGACCTCCCGGTCCGCAGGCGAGAGTCCGCGCCCGGGCATTTCCACGTGCAGCGCCACCCACTCGCAGTGCAGCCGGGTGGCCATCCGCTGGGCGGCGCGGAGCAGCCGCCCGCCGGAGGGGTTGGGACCGACACAGACCAGCAGCCGGTCGCCAGTCGGCCAGATGGCCTGGATTCCCTGCTCGCTCCGGTAGCCCCGCATCTGGGCGTCGACCCGCTCCGCCACTCGGCGGAGCGCCAGCTCACGCAGGGCGATCAGGTTGCCCTTGCGGAAGAACCCTTCGCGCGCCCGCCCCGCCTGCTCGGCACCATACACCTTGCCCTGCTCCATCCGCTGCAGCAGGTCGTCCGGCGTGAGGTCAGCCAGCTCGACTTCGTCGGCCCCGTCGAACACCGCATCGGGCACGGTTTCCCGCACCAGGGTGCCGGTGATCTGGGCAACGATGTCGTTGAGGCTTTCAAGGTGCTGGACATTGAGCGTGGTGTAGATCGAGATGCCGGCCGCGAGGAGTTCCTCGACATCCTGCCAGCGCTTGAGATGGCGGGAGCCGGTCGCATTGGTGTGGGCCAGTTCATCGACCAGCAGGATGGCGGGAGCCCGCAGCAGCGCCGCATCGAGATCGAATTCCTGCAGCTCGACACCGCGATAGTCGATCACCCGGCGGGGCAGGACCTCGAGTCCGGTGATCAGCGCCTCGGTTTCACGCCGACCGTGAGTCTCGACCACCCCGACCACCACATCCTTGCCCTCGGCCCGCCGGGCCCTCGCCTCCTCGAGCATGGCAAAGGTCTTCCCAACCCCTGGATTGGCGCCAAAGAAGACCTTGAGTGTGCCGCGCCTGGCCCGCGCCTCGTCGTTCTTGAGGCGGGCCAGGATGGTATCGGGATCGAGCCGGCGATCGTTCATCGATTCATGGTGAGGCCTTCAGGCTGTCCAGCGCAAGGTTGAGCTGGAGCACATTGACCCGGGGCTCCCCAAGGATACCAAAGCTCCGGCCGCTGGTCGCCGCGCTGAGGAGTGTCGTGACCTGCTCCTCGGTGAGACCACGGACGCGGGCCACTCGTGGTAACTGCCACGCAGCAGCGGCCGGTGAAATGTTAGGATCGAGCCCGCTGGCGGAGGCGGTCACCAGATCGACCGGCACCGGGGTCTGGTTGGTGGAATCGCTGGCGTGCAGCGCCGCCAGTCTGCTCTTGACCTGGTCCACCAGAGCCGGATTGCTGGGGCCCAGGTTGGAGCCGCTGGACGCCGAGGCGTTGTAGGGCACCGGGCCGGTGGCGGACAGCCGGCCCCAGAAGTATTTGGCATCGCTGAATGACTGACCGATCAGGATGGAGCCAAGGGTGTGGCCATCCTTCTCGATCAGACTGCCTGCCGCCTGGCGCGGAAAGAGCAGCTGGCCCACGATGGTGACGACGGCGGGATAGGCCGCCCCGGTCAGCAGGGTAAACAGCACGATGGCGACGAGCGCCGGGCGAAGATGCTGCCGCATGAATGATTCCTTCAGGTCAGGCGCAGGGTAACGAGCGCCAGATCGATCAACTTGATTCCGGCGAATGGCAGCAGGATGCCGCCCAGACCGTACACCAGCAGGTTGCGCCGCAGCAGTGCCGCGGCACCGATGGCACGGTACCGGATGCCGCGCAGCGCCAGCGGGATCAGCACCACGATGATCAGGGCATTGAAGATCACCGCCGACATGATGGCACTGGCCGGCGTGGCCAGGTGCATCAGGTTGAGGGCGCCGAGCGCCGGGTAGGTGGTGGCAAAGGCGGCCGGGATGATGGCAAAGTATTTGGCCACGTCATTGGCAATGCTGAAGGTGGTCAGCGCGCCCCGGGTGATCAGCATCTGTTTTCCGGTTTCGACGATTTCGATCAGCTTGGTCGGATTGGAATCGAGGTCGACCATGTTGCCGGCTTCCTTGGCCGCCTGGGTACCGCTGTTCATGGCCACCGCCACGTCGGCCTGGGCCAGCGCGGGGGCATCGTTGGTGCCGTCGCCGGTCATGGCCACCAGCCGGCCGCCAGCCTGGTATTCCCGAATCAGTTCAAGCTTGGCCTCCGGCGTGGCCTGGGCCAGGAAGTCGTCGACCCCGGCTTCGGCCGCGATGGCGGCGGCGGTCAGCGGATTGTCTCCGGTGATCATCACCGTCTTGATCCCCATCCGGCGCAGCTCCGCGAACCGCTCCTTGATTCCGCCCTTTACAATGTCCTTGAGCTGCACGGTGCCCAGGACCCGGGCGCCGTCCGCCACGACCAGCGGCGTGGCACCTTCCCGCGCGATCGACTCCACTGCCGCCTTGACCTCGGGTGGCATGGTGCCGCCGGCTTCACGCACAAAGGCGGCGACTGAATCAGCGGCACCCTTCCGGATACGGCGCCCGTCGAGATCGACCCCGCTCATCCGGGTCTGGGCGGTGAACGGCACGAAGACCGCACCCAGCGCCGCCCCGTCCCGCTCAGCCACACCGTAGCGCTCCCGGGCCAGCACCACGATGCTGCGGCCCTCGGGAGTCTCGTCAACCAGCGAGGCCAGCTGGGCCGCGGTGGCCAGCGCCTCAGCCGTCACCCCGTCGGCCGGGATCAGTGCCACGGCCTGGCGGTTGCCGAAGGTGATGGTGCCGGTCTTGTCGAGCAGCAGGACGTCGATGTCTCCCGCGGCCTCGACGGCCCGCCCCGACATGGCCACCACATTCTTCTGGATCATCCGGTCCATCCCGGCAATCCCGATGGCCGACAACAGCCCGCCGATGGTGGTCGGAATCAGGCAGACCAGCAGGGCCACCAGCACGGTGATGGTCACCGGCGTACCCTGGCCCGCCGCCCCCACGCTGAAAATCGAGAACGGCAGCAGGGTGACGGTGGTCAGCAGGAAGATGATGGTCAGCCCCGCCAGCAGGATCTCGAGCGCAATCTCATTGGGTGTCTTCTGCCGCTTGGCGGACTCGATCATCCCGATCATCCGGTCGAGGAATGATTCCCCGGGGTTGGCGCTGATCCGGATCACCAGCCAGTCGGACAGTACCCGGGTGCCGCCGGTGACGGCGCTGCGATCACCACCGCTTTCCCGGATCACCGGGGCACTCTCTCCGGTGATGGCGCTCTCATCGACCGAGGCCACCCCTTCGATCACATCACCATCGCCGGGAATGAGCTCGCCGGCATCGACGGTGACCAGATCACCCTTGCGGAGGCTGCCGGCCGGCACGCTCTGGAAATCCTTCCGATCAGTCGCCTTGTTCAGCTTCCGGGCCGTCACATCCTTCCGCGCCCCGCGCAGTGTCTCAGCCTGGGCCTTTCCCCGGCCTTCGGCCATGGCCTCCGCAAAGTTGGCAAACAGCACGGTGAACCACAGCCACAGCGAGATCCCCGCCACGAACCACGGACTCTCGGCGAGGTGACCGGTGAACGCCATGAGCGCCAGCAATGTGGTGAGCAGGCTGCCGACCTCGACCACGAACATGACCGGGTTCCTGATCATGTGGCGGGGATCGAACTTGATGACCGCATCGATGATGGCACGCCGGACAATCGGCGGATCGAACAGCGGGCGTGACTTGGTGAGCGCAGTCATGGAGCCTACCGGACCGGGAGGAGGAGATGTTCGACGATCGGACCCAGCGCCAGGCCTGGCAGATGGGTCAGCGCACCGACCAGCAGGATGGTGCCGATCAGCAGTGCCACGAACAGCGGAGTGTGGGTGGGCAGGGTGCCAGCGCTGGCGGGGACCAGCTTCTTGCTGGCCAGCGATCCGGCCACGGCCAGCGCCGGGATGATGACCCAGAACCGCGCCAGCGTCATGGCCACGCCGCCGAGCAGGGTGTAGAAATCGCCGCTGGCGGTCAGCCCGCCAAAGCCGCTGCCATTGTTGTTGGCCATCGAGGAAAAGCCGTACAGCACCTCGCTGAATCCGTGAGGCCCAGGATTTAGGATCCCGGCCCGGCCGGCCGGTATAGCCACCGCCACGGCGGTGCAGAGCAGTACCAGCAAGTTGGGGATCAGGATACCGAGGCTGGCCATCTTCATTTCATAGGCTTCGATCTTCTTGCCCAGGTATTCCGGCGTGCGTCCCACCATCAACCCGGCAATGAACACGGCCACGATGGCAAACAGCAGCATGCCGTACAGCCCTGACCCCACGCCACCGTAGATGATCTCCCCCAGCTGCATCAGCCAGAGCGGGATCAGTCCACCCAGCGGGGTGAACGAGTCATGCATCGAATTGACGGAACCGTTGGAGGCGGCGGTGGTGGCAGTGGCCCAGAGGGTCGAGTTGACGATGCCGAAGCGGGTTTCCTTGCCCTCCATGTTGCCGCCGGGCTGCAAGGCGCTGGCCGCCTGATCGACCCCGAGCGCCGCGATCACGGGGTTGCCCCGCTGCTCGGCCATCGTATCGGCCACCAGCAGCGGGACGAAGATCAGCGTCATGGCCGCCAGCAATGCCCAGCCCTGGCGGCTGTCCTTGATCATCTTGCCGAAGGTGATACAGAGCGCGGCGGGAATCAGCAGGATGGAGAGCAGCTCAAGAAAGTTGCTGAGCGGCGTGGGATTCTCGAGTGGATGGGCCGAATTGACGTTGAAGAAGCCGCCCCCATTGGTGCCCAGCTGCTTGATGGCAATCTGAGACGCGGCCGGCCCCACCGCGATGGTCTGGGTTGTCACCCGCGCGGTATCGGGCCCGACTGCCTCAATGAGGCTGGCCTGCCTGGAGGCGGAAAAGGTCTGCACCACCCCCTGGGAAACCAGGGCCAGCGCCAGTACCAGGCTCAGCGGTAGCAGGATGTGAAGGGTGCCGCGGGTGAGATCGACCCAGAAATTGCCGATGGTTTTGGCCGAGTGGCGGGCAAAACCGCGGATCAGCGCCACCAATACCGCCATGCCAACCGCGGCCGACAGGAAGTTCTGCACTGTGAGCGCCACCATCTGGGTGAAGTAGCTCATGGTGCTCTCGCCACCATAGGCCTGCCAGTTGGTGTTGGTCACGAAGCTGGTCGCGGTATTGAATGCCACTCCGGCTGGCACCGCCGCCTCGGACGCGGGGTTGAGTGGCAACCACCCCTGCAACCGCTGAATGGCATAGACCACCACCACGCCGACCAGGCTGAAGACCAGGACGGCACCGGCGTACTGGGGCCAGCTCATTTCCTCATCCGCCCGCACGCCGAGCAGCCGGTAGCAGCCGCGCTCCAGCGGACCCGCCAAGCGGTCGAGCCAGACCGGTTCACCGGAATAGACCCGCGCCATGTATGCGCCGAGCGGGCCGGCCAGCCCCAGGAGCACCACCAGATACAGGCCGAGCTGCAGCCAGCTGTTGCCGCTCATGAGAACAGCTCCGGCTTGAGCAGTGCGGCACACAGATAGATCAGGAGCGCCAGGGCCATGATCCCGCCAACCCAGTAGAGAATGGTCATATCACAGGCACTCAGAGCTTCTCGCAGAGGCGCACGAAGCCCCAGCTCAGCCCAAACAGCGCCACTATCAGGAACAGCATCACGACATCGAGCACAGGGTCATTCCGGGTGGGAGACGGGAAGCAATCTGGCCGAACCCCGGTCAGGGAAGGGTCAGGACTGGCGCCGCGGACATCAGGATTTCGTAAGGAGATCGCCGCCGAAAAGCTCAAGTTGAAGCGGCCGGGCGGCCGATCTATGTTCAGGCCAGCTGGCCCGACTGACCGCTCCAACCGGACCCGAATCATGCCCGAACTCTCCACCCCGTCCCTGCCGCTCACCCTGCTGTCCGAGGAGGAGAATCTCTTCAGGGCGACAGTCCGCGAATTCGCCGAGACCGAGATTGGCCCCCACGTGCACGAGATGGACGAGGCAGCTCAACTGCGGCCCGAGCTGCTGCCCAAGATGTTCGAGCTCGGCCTGATGGGAATCGACGTGCCGGAGCAGTATGGCGGTGCGGGCGGAAGTTTCTTCCTGGCGGTGCTGGCCATCGAGGAGATGGCCCGGGTCGACGCCTCGGCCGCGATCTACGTCGACGTTCACAACACCCTGGTCAACAACGCGATGATGCGCTGGGGCAACGACGCCCAGAAGAGCCGGTTCCTGCCCCGGATGTGCACCGACTTGCTGGGCGCCTTTGCGCTGTCGGAACCGGCCAGCGGCAGCGATGCCTTTGCCCTGGAAACAAGGGCTGAGAACAAGGGCACCCACTGGGAGCTGACCGGCCGGAAGTTCTGGATCACCAACGGGGCGGAAGCGGGGATGTTCCTGGTCTTTGCCAACGCCGATTTCAGCAAGGGTTACAAGGGAATCACCTGCTTCATCGTCGAGCGCGGCATGCCCGGCTTCACGGTCGGCAAGAAGGAAAACAAGCTCGGCATCCGGGCCTCGAGCACCACGGAGCTGATCCTCGAGGCTTGTCAGGTTCCCAACGAGAATGTGCTGGGCCCGGTGGGTCTGGGTTACAAGGCGGCCATCGAGACCTTGAACGAGGGCCGGATCGGGATCGGGGCCCAGATGATCGGAGTGGCGGAAGGTGCCCTCGAGGCAGCGGCCAAGTACGTCCGGGAGCGGAAACAGTTCGGCAAGGCCATCGCCGAGTTCCAGGGGGTCCAGTTCCAGCTGGGCCAGATGGCCACCGAGCTCGAGGCGGCGCGGCTGCTGGTGTACAACGCCGCCCGGCTCAAGGATGCCGGCCATCCGTTTCTCAAGGAGGCGGCCATGGCCAAGCTGTACAGCAGTCAGATGGCCGACCGGACCACCTCCAAGTGCCTCGAGCTGTTTGGAGGTTACGGCTACTCGAAGGAGTACCCGGCCGAGAAGTACTATCGGGACGCCAAGATCGGGACGATCTATGAGGGCACCAGCAACATGCAGCTGCAAACCATCGCTAAGCTGGTGTTCAAACAGGGCTGAATGGCGTCGGGTCCTGCCGTTGATCGGGCCATTCGGTCCCTCCAGGTCGGAGGGACCGTTTTGCCGAATAGACCCCGAAGCATTGACTAACCGCATGGCGAGCAATCAATTGAACCTCCGCTGCGAGGGCTCGGCCGATCGGTGGCCAGCAGCCTGATGGTGGAATACGACTTGCACTTTGACCCGGCACGCGACCGAAGCTCCGGTCAGTGAATCCGAGACTGAAGCGCTTCAGCCATTTCTGGTGGCCCGAGCCCCAGCGAGCCACCGAGAGGAACTTCCTTGTCCCGACTGACCCTTCGCACCAGCCTGCTCATCGCACTGCTCGCCGCCGCACCGGGCCTGACCCGGGAAGTCTCGGCGCAGGCGCTGACGCCGGCCCAGGATCGGAGCCTCACGTCGTGGCTCAAGACCGCCAAACGGTACGCCCCTGGCCGCTGGGGCGTGGCGGTCGCCAATCAGCAGGGCGAACTGCTGTGGGGCCAGAAGCAGGACGAGTTCTTTACTCCCGCCTCCACCGTCAAGCTGTTGACCACGGGATATGCCCGTACCCGCCTGGGCGGTTCCGCCCGGCTGTCGACCCGCGTGGTCGGCAAGGGCAGCCTCGATTCGACCGGCACCTGGATCGGCAACTGGGCGCTCGAACTCAACGGCGACCCGACTTTCGATCGAGCCACCCGGGCTGGCCGCAGCCTCAACGAACTGGCTGACCAGCTCACCCTGGCCGGGGTGCACCGCCTGACCGGACCGCTGCTGCTGACCAGCGCGACCGGCACTCCCGACGCCGTCTATCCAACCACCTGGGCACCGGGCCACTGGGGCCGGGTCTTCGCACCGCTGGTTGGTGCCGTCACCCTCAATGAAAATATCGTCTGGCTGACTGTGGGACCGGGCAACAAGCTCGGCTCGACCGCGGTGCTGGTCGGTTCGGCGCCTGAAGGACTGGACGCCCTGGTTTCGATGCATGTGCGCACCGTGGCCGGCCGCCGGTCCAGACTGTCGGTCCGACGCATGGCCGACGGCGGTTTCCTGGTGAACGGTTCCGTCGGGATCCACGCCGCGCCCCGCCGCCTGGTGTCGGTCTCCACCGATCCGAAGGCCATCCTGGCGGAAGCCTGGGCCAGCGCGCTGACGAACTCGGGCATTGCGTGGGATCGTGAACACCGGATCGAGACCGAATCGCTGCCCGACTCGATGACGACCATCGCCGAGGTCAACAGCTCGACGCTCGACAGCATGGCCACCGAGATCAACACCCGGAGTCTCAACATCGGGGCCGAACTGCTGCTGCGCTGGGCCTCCGGCCGCGACAACGGCGGCAGCGACCTGACCGCGCACGTGGCGGACATCACCGGCATAGCCAATGGCGCCCACCTGGTCGACGGCAGCGGCCTGTCGCACGAGGACCGGGTT
>JBEPVA010000173.1:0-8464 GCA_041691295.1 Gemmatimonadota bacterium | reverse complement strand
CGACCATCCGACCATCCGACCATCCGACCATCCGACCATCCGACCATCCGACCATTCGATCGCCTGCCCCCCCGCCCCCCTGCCCCCCTCCCTCAATCGATCCCCACCCTCCCTCTCACCGCATCAATCAACTTCTTGGGGTCGTACCCGTACCCATCCTTGAATACCGTCACCACGTTGCGGATCACTGACGGGTCAGTGGTGAGGTCGCCCTGCAGCAGTACCAGGTCTGCCAGCTTGCCCTTCTCCACCGAGCCCAGCCGGTCGGACACGCCCAGGATCCGGGCGCCGTTGTAACTGACCACCTGCACCGCCTGCTCGGCCGTAAGCCCCGCTTCACGCAGCAGTTCGTAGCCCCGCTGGTCCCCGAAACCGGGCAGGGCGCCGCCGTTGCCAGTCGGATCAACCCCACTGCCCAGCAGCCCGCCCGCATCGAAGAACGCCTTGTCAAAGGCCAGCGCCCGGGCAAAGCCACCCTTGGTGAACATGTAGTCAGGTACCGAATCAATGAACTGGCGGTTGGCCAGGTAGGCGGTCCGCACCGCGGGCTCCATCAACTCGAGCGAGCGTTCATCGGTAACCGGCCGACGCGGATATAGCGCCTCGAAGATCGCCATGGTGGTGGTCATCGAGACGCCCTTCTTGACCATCTTCGCGATCAGCGCCTTGGCTGCCGGGCTGTCTCCGCTGGCCGTCGAGTCGGTCAGCTTGTACACATTGACCGGACACTTGTCGGGCTGCTTGTCGCCCAGGAAATCGGTAGCCGTCAGCACCCCGTGGCCGAAGTCATCAAGGCCGAGGTCGATCGCCTCGCTGAAGGTGACGGAGCAGAGGTGGCCCACGGCCTTCATGCCGTGCTTGTGGGCCTCATCGATCGCCGCCTTCATCGAGGCCCGCGAGACGTCGGTGTAAAACTTGACCCACGTCACCCCTTCGCTGGCCCAGTAGGCCACAAACCGCCGGGCCGCTTCCGGATCGTCACTGGCGAACATCGATCCGCCACCGGCGCCGCCGGTGAGATACGGAGTCGTGACGTGGATCCGCGGCCCCGGCACAAACCCGGAATCCACCACCTTCTTCAGATTGATCTCGGCATACGGAGACCGGCCGCCGGTGGTCCGGATCGTGGTCACCCCGCTGGCCAGATACAGCCTCGGTGCGGTGAAGCCCATCTGGTTGGCGTGGCCGCCGGCCGCGGTGTAGAACAGGTGGTCGTGCATCCCGACAATGCCCGGAATCAGCGTCATACCGGTACCGTCGATCAGGTACGCCCCAGCCGGCGCCTTGACGCCCCCGCCGACTTCGGCAATCCGGCCGTCCCTGATCACCACGGTCTGGCCCCGTTTGGCCGAGCCGCCCCGTCCGTCGATCAGGGTCACACCGGTGATGGCCACGGTGCCGGTATCCAGCGACACGTACCGCTGCTTCATCTGGTCGGACAGCACCGGCCGCTGTGCCGCCAGGGACCCTGCCAGCACCAGCGAGACGCCGAAGATCGCTCCACAGGCCAGCTTCATTTACTCCTCCACGAGGAAGTGCATCATCATCTGGGATTCGAGATGTTCCGCGATATGGCAGTGCAGCATCCAGCTGCCGGGGTTGGACATCTCGGCCAGGATATCGACCGAGCTGCCCGCCGGCACCAGCACCGTGTCCTTCCAGACAGGATTCTGGTTCGGTTTTCCATTTACCGCCAGCACCAGGAATCGCTGGCCGTGCAGGTGGATCGGGTGCTGCATCCCGTGCAGGGTGGTCCGGGCCCCGATCAGCCGGATCCGGGACATCGTCCCCCGCCGGAAGCGCCACTGGATATCCATGTTTTCCAGACCGGTGGCTGCATCCCGGAGGATCCATCGGGTGTCCGTGCCGGTCGTCGCCCAGTTCATTCCGGGCATCGTCCCCTCCCACTCCACCGGGTTGAAGTAGATCGAATCCAGCCGCATCAGCTGCTCGGCCACAAACGGCAGGCCGGAAAAGGCGACCCGGAGCTCGAGTGTGTGCGCTGGAGGCAACCCTGCATTGGCGCTGACCAGAGAGTCGAGGGTCGCGGCCTCCGCCGATCCCCGCAGCCGATTGAACCCGGGCGACGGCGGCGCCGATCCGCGGACCGAAATCATTCCCAGCGTATCGGTGATGCCGAAGAATCGGCCGTACAGGTGGTCGATGCCATGGACCCGGTTGACCAGCGCGACTGTCCCACCGCTCCCGAATTTCACATCGACCACATAGCGCTCAGCCGGCGCGATCACGACGCTCTCGGTCCAGGTTTCGCGCGCGAAGCTCCCCTGGTCCGAGCCGACGACCTTGATTCGGCTCCCGGCGCCGAACGAAAGATTGAAGGTCCGGCTGCTGGCCACATTGGTCAGGTAGAACCGCAGTACCTCGCCGCCACGGACGGTGGCCCGCCAGTCCGATTCGCCATTGATCAGCATGACATTGCCGAAGCGCCCCATGGCGGCATGAGTCGGCAGCTCGCGGCCGTACGGCACCAGACCCTCGTCACCCACCAGCAGATCGTCCAGCACCAGGAACTCCTGGCGCGCCGGTCCCCTGGTTGTCGCACCCGGATCAGGCGTGACGAAGAGGTTGCCATACAGCCCGAGGTCCTGCTGGATATCCTCGCGCACGTGGGGGTGGTACCAGAAGATGCCGGCGTCCGGAAAGTGGATCGTGTACAGGAAGGAGTCTCCCGGCTGCACGGCCGGGTGGACCGGGTCGGGCACCCCGTCGAACCGGTTGTCGAGACGGATCCCGTGCCAGTGCACCGTGGTCGGCATCGAGAGCCGATTAACCAGCCTGACGAATATCTCGGCGCCGCGTTCGACCTGGATCAGCGGTCCGGGACTCTGTCCGTTGAAGCCGAGCATGGTGTATTGCCGGCCGGCGATGGTGCGCCGCACCGGACCGGCCATCAGCTCCAGTGTGTCGCCGGTGCGCAGCCGCACCACCTGGTGAGGACGGGATGGCATCGCAACGCTGTCGGGCGGGAAGAACGGCTGCTGCGCCGGTCGGAGTGCCATCTCTGCCGGCAGCATGTCGAGGCCGGGAAACATCGGGACGCCGGTCCAGCCGATCGAGCCGCGGTGCATCCCATGCGGGTCGTGCATTGCCATCGGCGCGGGCGCTGGGGTGCGGTCACCGGCCACACCGAGGAAAAACTGGTAGTTGTCCGCCGGCCTGAGGCGGTTGCTGGCTGACTCACCCCGGAGTACAAACCGGCCGTGCCACTCCCTCACCGTGGTATCAGACTCGGCGCTGATCAGGATCAGGAATCGATCCAGCGCCACCGGACCCAGGTCCATCGTGCCGGCGTGAACGACTCCAAGGCGAACTACCAGGGACATCGTTGGAGAGGCGGCCCAGGCCACGAACCCGGCACGGCGCCCATGCAGCAACGATACGGGCAGGTCCGTGAGGGAAAACCGCAGCTGCCACTGCTGGGTGCCATCTGAAGCCACGCGGATTGTGAACGGTCCGCCGGGCCAGCTCAGCTCCACAGACCCCGACGCGCCGAATCCCGGCGCGGGAACCAGGGGGATGCAATACAGATCAGTGCTGCCGCCGCTGGCGGCGAGGCGGAGACATTCGGGCGCGGCGACAGCAGAATCGGCAGGAGGGGCAGCGGCCGCCAGGAGGAGGCCGACCAAGACCCACGGAAGTGGCATCCGGGTAGACTCGCGGTCGCAGTAGCATGTGGCAAGGGGGGAGGGAAATTCAACCAATCGACCCAGCCGGCAGGAAGCAAGCGGCTCCCGATAGGCCGAGGTCCGGTCGTCGAAGCTCCCTCGCTACCCTCAGGATGAGGAGCGCTATCGCCTGCCGCTCACCCCCGGCTACACCTCGATTGGCAACCGCCGCACCCGCTTCCCGGTCGCCGCGAAAATCGCATTGGCCACCGCTGGCGCGATCGGCGGCAGCCCCGGCTCCCCGACACCCTTCGGCGACTCACTGCTCGGCACGATGTGCACTTCCACCACTGGCGCCTCGCTCATCCTGAGCACCCGGTAGCCATCGAAGTTGCCCTGGACGATGGCGCCCTTTTCCACCGTGATTGCGCCGAACAGTGCGGCCGACAGCCCGAACAGCACACCGCCCATGAGCTGGGCCCGGACCCCATCCGGATTGACCACCAGGCCGCAGTCCACCGCGCACACCACTCGATGCACCCGAAGCACGCCTTTGTCGACCGACACCTCCGCCACCTCGGCGACCACCGAATCACTGAAGAAATGATGCAGCGCCACGCCCTGATACCTGCCGGGCGCCGGCTTGCCCCACCCGGACTTTTCCGCCACCAGCTCCAGCACCGCCAGCTCACGCGGGCTCCGGGCCAGCAGCGTGCGCCGGTAGGCCACCGGATCCTGCCCGGCTTCATGCGCCACCTCATCGAGGAAGCACTCGGTTGCAAAGACATTCTGGCTGGCATACACCGACCGCCACCATGACACGGGCACGGCATTCCGCACCATGGCGTGCTCGATCCGGAGATGCGGAATCGCGTACTGTATCGCGGCCCCATCAGTGGCGAATGGATCGAGATCGTTCTTCACACTGCCGGGATTGTGACTCTCGTCGATCGACGGCGTGGCCACCCGGTGGGTCCACGCCAGCGGCATGCCGCTGACATCGAGCGCCGCCTGCAGCCGGTTGACGCCGGCCGGACGGTACCAGGCATGCCGCATGTCATCTTCACGGGTCCAGGTCAGCTTGACCGGCTTGCCCGTCGCCCGGGACACCTCCGCCGCTTCCACCACTTCATCGGTCAGCAGCCGGCGGCCGAATCCGCCGCCGATCATCGTGACGTGCACCGTGACCGCGGACTTGGCAATGCCGAGCCGGGCGGCGACCGTGGAAACCGCAGTGCCGGCGGACTGGGTCGGCGCCCAGATCTCGCAGCGGCCGTCGACGTAGGAGGCCGTGCAGTTGGCCGGCTCCATTGGCGCATGGGCCAGGAAGGGAACTTCGTAGTCCGCGGCGATGACCTTGGCGGCGGCACCCAGCTGTTTTCGCGGGTCTCCCACCTCCTGGACCAGCGCCCCCTCTTGTTCAATCCGCTCGCGTAGCTGCTTCGACAGCGCCGCCGAATTGAGTGAAGCAGCCGCGGCATCGTCCCACTGGCAGGTCAGTGCCTTGCGACCCTGCATCGCGTTCCAGGTACTGGTCGCGATCACCGCCACACCCGCGGTCACTTCATGCACCGCCAGCACCCCCGGCACCTTGAGGGCGGCGGCCGGGTCATAGCCCTTCATCTTCCCGCCGATCACCGGACACCGCGCGATCACCGCGTACTGCATCCCGGGCACCACGGTATCGAGGCCGTACTTGACCTTGCCACTGACCCGGTCGGGCGCGTCGAGGGAGGGGATAGCCCATCCGATCAACCGGTAGTCGGACGCGGCCTTGAGCCTGGGTGCCGCGGTCACCGGCATGGCGGCCGCCCGGACGGAAAGTTCACCGTAGCTCAGGCGCCGGCCGCTCTTGTCGTGATGCACGATCCCTTTCTCGGGCCGGCATTCGGTGGCGGGCACACCCCATTGCCGAGCGGCCGCGAGCACGAGCATCTCGCGCGCCTGTGCCCCCGCGGTGCGAAGCGGATTCCACATCCCGCTCACACTCGAACTCCCGCCGGTTTCCATGTCGGGAAAGCGGGACTGGTAATCGGCGTTCCGGACCTTGATCCTGGACCAGTCGGCTTCGAGTTCCTCGGCCAGGATCATGGCCAGCGAGGTCCGCACTCCCTGTCCGATCTCCGACTTGGTGATCCAGATCGTGATCGCACCGTCGGGCGCCACCTGCACAAAGGCGCTGGGCGGCAGCGGTCCTTCGAGCTTGTCCGCAATCGCGGCGGCCTTGTTCTCGATCTTGGCGCAGCTGCCGAGCTCGACGGCGATCACCAGCCCGGCGCCGCCCGCCACCGTGGCGGCCAGAAAATCGCGCCGGCTGACCTGCTCGCCCCGCCGCGTCGGCGCGCTCACGAGGCCGCTCCGGTCTGGCCTGCCGCGGTGTGGATGGCCGCCCGGATGCGCTGATAGGTCCCGCAGCGGCAGATATTCCCCGCCATGGCCTGGTCGATGTCGCTGTCGGTCGGCTTGGGCTTGGCCGCCAGCAGCGCGACCGCTGACATGATCTGCCCCGACTGGCAGTAGCCGCACTGCGGCACCTGGTGCGTGATCCAGGCCTGCTGCACCGGGTGACTGGCATCGTCCGACAGCCCCTCGATCGTGGTAATCGGCTTGCCGGCGAGTGACCCGACCTGCAGCTGGCAGGAACGGTTGGGCCGGCCATCGATGTGCACCGTGCACGCGCCACAGAGCCCGAGCCCGCAGCCATACTTGGTCCCGGTCAACCCCACGGCATCCCGCAGCACCCAGAGGAGCGGGGTCTCTGGCAGGACGTCGACCTCATGGGTCTGCCCGTTGATGAGCAGTTGGATCATGGCAACCTCGCGGGCTCGAAAGTTGAACAACACGACGGACCGTTGGAACGACGGAAGTCCTACCTCGGCATGGTGCGATCAGAGCCGGGCCACGTCAAGTAGCCAGGTGATGCTGCGGACGGTCCGCCGTTCCAATAGTCCATCGACCCCTGGCTTGGCTACGGTCCGACCACCACCGGCGTATCCTCACGCTCCGACCATTCCGACCATGCCCCGGTGTAGATCCTGACGTTCGGGTAGTGCAGGATGGCCCGGAGCGCTAACCAGAGATGACTGGCTTCGGTGCCGGTGTTGCAGTAGACGATGATCGCCTTGTCGGGGGTGATGCCCTGCGCCTCGTAGCCGGCGCGGAGCGCGTCGGCCGGCTTCCAGACCAGCGCCAGGTCGCGGGTCTCGAGGTCGCTGGCCCACGGGTGATCGATGGCGCCCGGAATATGGCCTCGCCGCCGTTGCGCCCCCGCAGTGCCGGCAAATTGCGCCGCGTTGCGCGCATCGACCAGCACCGTCCCGTTCCCCTGCACCGCCGCCCGCACCTCGGCCAGGCCAGCGGCCTCCGGATTGAACCCGCTCTTTAGTAAGCCGGGCGGATCGATCTTCGGGTAGGTCCGGCCCAGCGGCCGGTTGTCGAGCACCCACTTGGCATATCCGCCGTCCAGTACCCTCACACTGGTGTGGCCCAGCCCCGCCAGCAGCCAGGCCACATAGGTCGCATCGATGTCGTTGGCATCGCCGGCGGAATAGATCACCACCGGTGCAGCGGGATCGACCCCCAATCGCTGGAACAGGCCTAGATAGTAGTCGCCCGATAGCAGCTGAAACGGCAGGCCACGTTCCGCCGCCCGGAACGACTCGACCTGGGCCCATTCTGCCTCGGGCAGATGGTTCAGCAGGTAGTCCGTCCACTGCTGCCGCACGTCGAGAACCCGCACCGGCCCGCGCACCAACAGCGCGGCGAGACTGTCGCCCGAGATCAGCGTCGGCAGTGCGGCGACCGGTGCCGGCGCCCTGATCGCAGAGGTGTTAGCGCCACACGCTGCCAATACCACCGCAAGAAGAAGAAGCCAGGACCGTCCCCTCTCCGCTCTCCCCTCTCCGCAGTCCGGTCTCCCGTCTCCGGTCTTCTGTCTTCGCTTCATTCATCAAGTCCCATCTTGGCGCGTTCCAGTTCGAGGTAGACGGTGACCGCATTCCGCCGCTTCCGGCTGGCCAGCGACACCGGCCGGTCGTTGTCGGGCGGCGGCAGCGTCTCGATCGCCTGGCGCAGCGACAACCCCTGGTCCAGCGCCTTGCCCATCGACTGCCGCAGGTCAGTGAGGTAGGCCCGGGTCTTTCCGGTCAGTGCCGCCGGATCCCGCGCCATGGCCCCATGTCCCGGCACGATGATCCTCGGCTTCAGTGAATCGATCAGGTCGAGCGCCTTGAGCATCGCGGCCGAGCCGCCATCGACGACCATCGTGACGCCGTCCTCCATCAGGACGTCGCCGCTGAACAGGATCCGCTGGCCCGGCAGCCAGAGCATCAGGTCGCCGGCCGAATGGGCCGCGCCCGGATGGATGAACACCAACTTGTCACCATCGAGTTGCAGGCTGTCGCGGTCAGTCACTGGCCGGTCTGGAACGTTGGCGTACTCGAACCCCAGCATCTCCTGCAGCCCGACCACCCCATCCCAGTCGGCGATCAACTGGTCGGGCCCGGCCTCGATGGCCAGCACGTGAGTGTCAGGATGGGCAATCACCCTGGCCCCCTCCTTACGCATCACGATGGCGCCGAACTGCATGTCGGGATGATGGGCATACAGCATCAGCCAGATGATCGGCCGCCGGCTCACCGTGCGGATAGCCCGGACATCGGCCCGGGCCTGGGCCGGACTGGCCAGGCCACCGACCACCAGGATGCCGGCCTTGGAATTGATGAACCCGGCGTTGGGCCGACCCTCGCCACCGCGACCGGTGTCGCCCATCAGGGCGTACACCCCGTGACCCAGCGGCGTGACCGGGTAGCGGGTTGAATCGGTAGTGAGGGAAAAGG
>JBEPVA010000172.1:0-8491 GCA_041691295.1 Gemmatimonadota bacterium | reverse complement strand
CCTGGCACTACGAGCACATGCGGAATCCCCGGAGCACCAGCCCCGGAAGCATCATGCCGACGTATGGGTGGCTGCTGACCCAGCAATACGATCCGGCGGATATCCAGGCGTCGATGCGGGCGCTCAGCCGCGTCGGTGTTCCGTACAGCACGGAGGACATTGCCGCGGCGCCGGCCGCCATGCAGGCACAGGCGCTGGGCATCGTAGGCCGGCTGGCGGATCAGAAAATCACAGCCCAACCGGACCGGGAAATCATCGCCGTGATTGCCTACCTGCAGCGGCTGGGCAGGGACGGCCGGGCGGCCATTGCCGCCGGCCAGGGCGGAGGCCCTTCGGTGCCATGAACCCGATCCTGCACGATGCCGCCAACGGCGTGACGCTGGGGTGGGTCTCCGGCATCACGACCGCCGTGTTCATGATCTGTTTCCTGGGCTGGGCCTGGTGGGCCTACAACCCCAGGCACCGGGCCGCCCTCGATGAGGCCGCCCGGCTTCCCCTCGACGGCGGAGCGGACCAGTGAGCCAGCCACCCCGGGACCAACTGTTGGGGCATGCCGCCGACAACGACGGCATCGACGAGTACGATAACCCGCTGCCCGACTGGTGGCTGGGAATGTTCTACCTCTGCATCCTGTGGGCAATCGGCTACGCAGTACACTACCACTTCATTGCCCATCGTTCGCAGGTGGGCGCACTCAAGGCCGAGCTGGCCGAGGCCCAACAGCGCTGGCCCCAAGCTGGCGGCGGTGATGCGGCCGGAACGGCGCTGATCATTACCCCAGCCACGGTGGCGGCCGGCGAGGCGATCTTCAAGGCCAATTGTGTGGCCTGCCACGGCGCGGACATGCATGGCGGCATCGGGCCCAACCTGCTTGATACGGTCTGGATCCATGGCGGCAAGCCCGAGGAGATCCGCCACACGATCACCGTCGGGGTGCCGGAAAAGGGAATGCTGACCTGGGGCCCGATCCTCGGTCCCGAGAAAGTGGCCGAAGTGGCCGCCTACGTCGTCTCGCGCAATGCCGAGGCGACCGGACACCCGGTGCCCGCGAACCCATGACCGCGCTCAGTTTCGCCGGCACTCGCCGTTGGGTGTACGCACAGCAGGTTACTGGACGGTTCCGGACCCTGCGGCACCGGACATCGATCGTGCTGCAGCTGATCCTGTTCCTCACGCCGTGGCTCCGCATCGGCGGGAACCCAGCACTGCTCGTCGACCTGCCGGCCCGCCGGGTGTTTGCCCTCGGCGCGATCTTCACCGCCCGGGACACGGTGCTGCTGCTGCTGATCCTGCTGTTCCTGGCCTTCTCGCTGTTCTTCTTTACCTCACTGTTCGGCCGGCTCTGGTGTGGGTACGCCTGTCCCCAGACTGTGTTCCTGGAGGAATGGATCCGCCCCCTCGAACATTGGATCGAGGGCTCCCGCGGGCGCCAGATGCAGTTCGACAAGGGGCCGTGGGCCTGGAGCAAGATCTGGCGCAAGGCGGTGAAATGGGGCCTCTACGCCCTGGCCGCGGCTGTGGTCTCGCTCACCCTGGCCAGCTACTTCGAGCGGGCTCCGGTGCTGTGGAGCGGTGGGGCCAGCGGGACGATGTACACTATCGTCGCCATCGTCGCCATAATCTGGTTTCTCGACTTTGCCTGGTTCCGGGAGCAGTTCTGCAACTACCTCTGCCCCTATGCCAGGTTCCAGAGCGCACTCACCGACGACGAGAGCCTGTTGCTGGTCTACGAAACCGCCCGGGGCGAACCCCGCGGCGGCAAGGACGCGGTCGAGACCGGCCGATGCATCGAGTGCAGCAAGTGCGTCGCGGTCTGCCCCCAGGGCATCGACATCCGCAACGGCTTCCAGCTCGAGTGCATCGCCTGCGGCGCCTGTATCGACGCCTGCAACGACGTGCTCGGCCGCCTGGGCCATGATGGGCTGATCCGGTACGACAGCATGGCCAAGCAAAAGGGATCCCGTACCCGGTGGCTCCGGCCCCGCACCCTGGCGTATGGCGGGTTGCTCGGCAGCCTGGCCGCGGCGCTCGTGGCCTTGCTGATGGCCAGAGCCTCGTTCGAGGCGGCCGTGGCCCGGGCGCCGGGCTCGCTGTTCACGGTGGACGGCGACGGCTGGCTCCGCAACACCTACATCATGCGGATCACCAACAACGATCCCTCGACCGATTCGATCCCCTTCAGCGTCAGGGTCACCGGACTGCCCGACGCGCAGGTGACGGTCCCCGACACCCGCCTGGCCTCGACCGAGAGCCGCAGTTTCGTGCTGGTGATCCGTGTACCGGTCAAGGAGGCCCTGCAGCGTACTGTTCCCATCCAGGTCCATGTGGAACGGCCGGGCCGCGAGCTGATCGTCGACGCCACCTTCAAGACCGAAGCGGGGGAGGACGATTCACATGGCTCCCACGACTGAACCCGGCAGCGGCCGCGAATGGCCGCGGGCCATCTGGCTCGGGCTCACCCTCGTCGTCCTGGTCAACCTCGCGATGGCCTGGATTGCCGTGCGCGGCGCCGATCCCATTGTCAGCTCCTACAGCACTCCCGAGCGCTGAGCCGAGACGGCCGGCCATCTCCGCCTGTCTCCACTGCGGCACCGCGGTGGAAGGCGAGGCCGAGGCGTTCTGCTGCTCCGGCTGTGCCATGGCGTACGACATCATCCGGGGCTCCGGACTCAGCCGGTATTATGTCGAACGGGAAGCCTGCCCACCGAGACCGGAGCCCGCCAGCGGGAGCTGGGACTCGATCCCGCTCGAGACGGCGCCAGATGGCAGCGTGGCTACTCGATTGGTGATCGACAATTTGCGCTGCGCCTCCTGCGTCTGGGTCACCGAGGCGGTCCTGCAGCGCACCCCGGGAGTACTGGGCGCGACGGTGAGCTATGCCACGGGGCGGGCGGCTCTGCGCTGGGACCCCGCCCTCACCTCGCTGGCCGCTCTGGCCGGCAGGATTGCGGCACTGGGCTATCGTCCCCGCCCGCTCGGAGCCGCCGCCACCCCCGATCGCGACCTGACCGTGCGCCTTGGCGTGGCCGCATTCGCGGCCATGAACATCATGCTGCTCGCCATCTCGGTGTATGCCGGGTGGTGGGACGGGATGGAACCGCGCTGGACCGCGGTCTTTCGCTGGGCCACGCTGGTGCTGGCCACTCCGGTGGCGCTCTGGTGCGCTCAACCGTTCTTCGCCGGCGCCATCGCGGGTCTGCGCCAGGGCCGGATCCATATGGACCTGCCGATTGCCCTGGCCGTGGCACTGCTGTACGGCCACGGAGTCCTGGCCACGCTGGGTGGCTTCGACGGCTTTCTCGACTCACTCGCGATGCTGGTCGCCCTGCTGCTGGCCGGCCGGATGCTCGAGGGGCGTGGCCGGCGCCGCGCGGCGGAAGCGGCACTTGCCCTGGCCAGTTCGCTGCCGGCAACCGCCAGGCGCGAAACGGCCGACGGTCTCGAAACGGTGCCGGCTGGCGACCTTCGGGCCGGTGACCGAATCGACCTGGGCACTGGCGAGGAAATACCGGCGGATGGCGTGGTGCTCGAGGGATTCGGCCAAGTGCGCATGGCGCTCCTCACCGGCGAGTCCGCCCCGGTTGCCGTCGGACCGAGCAGCCCGGTGGTGGCCGGCGCCGTGGTGGAAGTCGGCGCCCTGACCGTGGCAGTTGAACAGGCCGGTGACGACACCCTGCTCCGCCGCATGGCGCGTCAACTCGGCGTCGCCGCCGATCGCGGCCTCCTGCCGACTCTGGCTGACCGGATCGCGCCGGAATTCACCCTGGCCACACTGCTCGCCGCGGCCGTGACAGCCCTGGTCTGGTGGCGGGTCGGCGGCGGGTCGGTCGCCCTGGCGCACGCCGTTGCCGTGCTGGTGGTGGCATGCCCGTGTGCCCTGGCACTCTCGCAACCGCTGGCGGCCGCGGCGGCCTTGGGTGCCACCGCGCGTCGCGGACTCATGCTCCGGTCTGTTGAGCCACTGCTGGCGCTGGGAGAGATCGATATCGTGGCGCTCGACAAAACCGGCACGGTCACAGGGGGCACACCGACCGTCATCTCGGGCGCGGACGACGCTATTCGGATCGCCGCCGGGCTCGAACGGTACAGTGCCCATCCGATCGCGCGGGCGCTACTGGCGGAGGCCGCCGCTCGCAGAATCCCGCTACCCGCGGCCCATGGGGTCGTCGAGGTGCCTGGCCACAGCATCTCGGGAATCGTCGACAGCCGTCACTGGTCCGTCGGTGCTGGTGAATCGGGTGAGATCTGTCTCAAGGATGACCGGGGCGGCTGCTCGATTATCCGGCTGGGGGATCGGATCCGCGACGACGCTCCCCGGATCGTGGCCGCACTCCAGTCACGCGGCCTGCGGGTGGCACTGCTGACCGGCGACCACGCAGAGGTGGCTGGTGCCGTGGCGGTCCAGTGCGGCATCACCGAAGTGGTGGCGAGGTGCGGGCCGGAGGGCAAATCGGAGTGGGTGAGGGCACGCCAGGCGGAAGGCCACCGCGTCCTGCTCGCCGGTGATGGAATCAACGATGGCCCGGCACTGGCAATGGCCGACGTCGGGATCGCGATGGGATCCGGCGCCGCCGCCACCGTGCTGGTGGCGGATGGCGTGGTTGCATACCCGGCACTGGGCCCGGTCCTGGCTGGATTCCGCGCCTCGGATGCCGCGCGGCGCGCCATTGGCCGCAATCAGCGCCGCTCGATCGGTTACAATGTGCTGGCCGTGCTGGCGGCCGCGCTGGGCCTGGTCAATCCGCTGGTGGCGGCGGTGCTGATGCCGCTGTCGAGCGGCATGGTTATCTGGGGAGCGTCAGGAGTGGAGCGCACGGTGCGCCGGGAGGAAGCGCTATGAATGCGGTGTTGATTCTCCTGCCGGTCGCCATTATGCTGGGTGCCATCTTTGCGGCGATGTTCGTCAAGGCGACGCGAGACGGCCAGTTCGATGACCTCGACGACCCGCCCAAGCGGATCCTCAAGGACGACTGAGGCGCCTCCGCTACCTGACGCTGGGCAAGTCCTTCATCGTCTCCGAGACCACCTTCTTGACCCGCTCCTCGGTAGGCTGCTCGCCGGTGGCCTCATGCTTCCAGATGGCCCGCCAGACCAGCTTGCTGCTCCTGGCCTCCTCCAGATCAATCATCAATCCGCGCTCCCGGTAGACCACTTCCCGCGTCGTCGCCTCGGGCGGGCCCCAGTACCCCCAGCTGTAGCGGCCCTCGTAGCAGCGATAGGCGCCACACTGCAGCGCCACTGGAGCTGGCGGTGCGTCGGTCACCGTCTGGGTCTGGTCCTGCACTCCGACGTGATAGTGGACCAGAAAGGTCGCGCTGGAGGAATCGACCAGCCGCCAGCCCTTGGCCTGCATCTCCTTATCGATGGCCCGCTGCAGCCGGCCGGCCACGATACTGTTCTCGGCCGCGAGGTTGATCTCGCCGGGGAGCTTCCGCTGGGCGACCCCGCCCCAGGCGTAGGTCGAGCCCACGGGGACGGGAATGGTGCTGTCGCGGTCAGAGCTGATATCAGCGCCGCAGGCAGCCAGGCCGAGGGCCAGCGCGAGTGCGGCGAGAGGGCGCAGTGAGGTAACTCGGGTCATGCAATCCTCCGGCAAAGGTGACGAGTCAGTATACCCCTTTTTTGCGGCTAGTCTCCGTTCTTGACCGGTTCGGCCCACCCATCCGCCGCCCTTCCCCGGGCTCAGGGTGCTGGCTAGGTTGTACGCCGGTTGGAGTCGTGGCCGAGTGGCTGAAGGCACCGGTTTGCTAAACCGATATAGGGTCTTATGGCTCTATCGAGGGTTCGAATCCCTCCGACTCCGCTCTGCAGGTGAGAGGTGACAGGTGAGAGGTCAGAGGGATCTCCCTCTCACATCCTACCTCTCACCTCTTACCACTTCCCGGGTCCCATGAGCACTCCTCGAGTTCGTTTTGCCCCCTCCCCGACCGGCTACCTCCACGTCGGCGGCGCCCGCACGGCCCTGTTCAACTGGCTGTACGCCAGGAAGACCGGCGGCACTTTTGTGCTGCGGATCGAGGATACCGACAAGGAGCGGAGCACTGAAGGTCATACCCAGGTCATCCTCGACGGGTTGGCATGGCTGGGCATTACATACGACGAAGGGCCGTTCTTCCAGGGGAGCTATGGCGCCCGCCACAAGGCCGATGCCGATCGGCTGCTGGCCCAGGGCAAGGCGTATCGCTGCTTCTGCAGCAAGGAAGAGCTCGACCTGCAGCGCAAGCAGAACTCGATCGGGTCGGAGGCGTTCCGCTACGACGGCCGCTGCGGCCGGCTGCCTGAGTCGGAGATTCAGGCAAATCTCAAGGCCGGCAAACCGTACAGCATTCGGATCCGGATGCCGGATGAAGAGCTGGCCTGGGAGGATGCGGTGCATGCCCGGATCAGCTTTCAGGGGCGTGACCTCGACGACTTCATCATCCTGCGCAGCGACGGGACCCCGATCTACAACCTGGCCGTGGTGTCGGACGACATCGAGATGCAGATCACCCACGTCATCCGGGGTGACGATCATATCTCGAACACGCCGAAACAGATCGCGCTGTATCGGGCGCTGGGCCAGCCCGAACCGATCTTCGGCCATGTGCCGATGATCCTCGGCGCCGATGGCAAGAAGCTGTCGAAGCGGCATGGCGCCACGGCCGTGGGCGACTACCAGCACCAGGGCATCCTGCCGCTCGCCATGCGGAATTTCCTGGCCCTGCTCGGCTGGTCCCCCGGCGGCGACCGAGAGATCATGCCTGAAGCCGAGATGATCGAGCTGTTCAGTCTGGACGGGATCCAGCGGAAGGCGGCGGTGTTCGACACCGCCAAGCTCGAGTGGATGAACGGCCAGTATCTCTCGGCGCGTCCGGCCTCGGAGCTGGTGCCCGAGGTAACCCGCCTGCTCGAAGAGCGCGGCATCAGCCTTGGCGGTCGAGACCTGTCGACCCTGGTCGATGCGGTCAAGACTCGCTCACGTACCTTGGTTAACATTGCAGACCAGGTCGCAACCCGGCTTCCGGGTGCTACCATAGAGCGCGATCCCAAGGCGGTGCAGCTCGTTGCCAAGCTGGGTCCTGCGTTTGGTCAGAATCTGCGCAAGGTGGCCGATGCCATTGCGGCACTGCTGCCAGCCGACTGGACCACCGAGCACCTGCTCGCCGCGGCCAAGGCCAGCGCCGAGTCGAATGGGATCAAGCTGGGAGACATCCTGCAGCCGGTGCGGGTAGCGCTGACCGGAAGTACGGTGTCGGAGCCGGTTAACGAGTTGCTCGAGGTCGTCGGTCGCGAGGAGAGTCTCCGGCGGATCGAGCGGGCCATCGCCGAGTGAAATTCCGAGCGGCGCTGCTCCTCATTGGGCTCGCCGCCCCCACCTTGCTGCACGGGCAGGACAGTGTGGTAGTTGCCGACAGCGCGGCGTGTTCGACTGCCCGCCCGTCCGCCTGTCCACCCGTCCGCCCGTCCGCCCGCCTGCCAGTCCGCCTCGCCTTCACCGGCGACATCAACCTCGGCACCCTCACCATCCGCGCCGCCATTCCACCCGATAGCGGGCGCGAGTTCTTCTCGCGGGTCGATACCCTGCTCCGCAGCGACCTGGTCATCGGCAACTTCGAGGGAGTACTCGCCGATACCGGGGTGACCCAGAAGTGCGCCGGCGGCCCGCTCCGGATTGACAGCATCGCGGCGCTGCCGCCCCTGCCCGACAGCGTGATCCATCCGAGACCGTCGAACCGCCCCGCCAAGAACCGGGCGCCGCATCGCAAGCCAAAACCCCGAATGTGTTACGCCTTTGCCACCCCGACCTGGCTGGCGCCGAGGCTGGTCGAGGCGGGCTTCACCCACCTCAACCTGGCCAACAATCACGCCAATGACATGGGGGCCGGGGCCAGAGGCGCTTCCGATTCGGTGCTTCGCAGCCTCAATCTCAGGACGTACGGCCCGCTGGGCTCGATCAGCATCGACACTATCCAGCGGGGCGACAGCGCCACCATCGTCGGCCTGATCGGATTCACCACCTATCCATTCGCCTACGATCTGCTGGACATCGAACGGAGCCGAGCGGTGATCGACTCGGTGCGGCCGCTGGTCGATCTGCTGGTGGTGACGTTTCATGGCGGCGCCGAGGGGGACAAGGCCCAGCACGTGCCGCTCGACCCGGAGAAGCTCGGCAAGGAGGAGCGGGGGGATCTGCGTCGCTGGGCTCACGCCGTCGTCGATGCGGGTGCCGATCTGGTGGTGGGGCACGGCCCGCATGTATTGCGCGGCATCGAGTTCTACCGCGGACATCTGATTGCGTATTCGCTGGGAAACTTTGCCACCTATCGTGGCTTCAACCTGGCGGGTCCGGCAGGCCTCTCGACGATCTTGCAGGTCCGGTTCGGGGCAGATGGCTCTTTCGCCTACGGACGGGCCGTCCCACTGATGCAGGTGGCGGGCTTGGGGCCGCGCCCCGATCCCGCCCGGCGCGCGGCGGCATTGCTCCGGCGGCTCAGCCGGGCCGATTTCGGCC
>JBEPVA010000171.1:0-8523 GCA_041691295.1 Gemmatimonadota bacterium | reverse complement strand
GCCCTCCTCCTTCCTCTTTCCTCCATTTACAGGATACCAAACACACCACTATGCACGCTCCTCCTCTCGGCATCGGCTTCATCGGCAGCGGCTTCAACGCCCGGTTCCACATGCAGGCCTTTACCGGCGTCCGGCACGCGGAGGTCCGCGGCGTCTGGAGCCCGAACGCCCGCCGGGCCGGCGAGGCGGCGGGGCTGGCACGCTCTCTCGAGCTGGGTGATACCCGGCCCTATCGATCCATCGCGGCGATGGTCGCCGATCCAGGCATCGACGCACTGTGGCTCTGCGGCCCGAACCAGGCCCGGATCGAGAATGTCGAGGAGATCTGCGATGCCGTCACCCGTGGCAAGGGGGAACTGGTCGGGATTGCCTGCGAGAAGCCGCTGGCCAGAAACGTTGCCGAGGCGGTCAAGATCACCAAGATGGTAAAAAAGGCGGGGCTGCTGCACGGCTACCTCGAGAACCAGCTGTTCGCTCCCGAGGTTGAACATGGCCGGGCCATCATCTGGGCCCGGGGTGCCAAGCTCACCGGCCGGCCCTACCTGGCCCGCGCGGCCGAGGAACACAGCGGTCCGCATATGCCGTGGTTCTGGCAGGGGAAGCTGCAGGGCGGCGGAGTACTGAACGACATGATGTGCCACTCGGCACTGGTGGTCCGCCACCTCCTCACCCCTCCCGGCCAGCCACGCGAATCGGTGCGTCCGGTCAAGATCACCGGTCACATCGCCAGCCTGAAATGGAGCCGGCCCGAATACGCTCGGCGCCTCAAGGCGGCCATGGGCAAGGAAGTCGACTACCGGACACATCCCGCCGAAGACTTTGCCAGCGTGATGATCGAGTTCGAAACCGCCGACGGTCACACCGTGCTCGGGGAAGCCACCACCAGCTGGAGTTTTGTCGGGGCCGGCCTCCGGCTTTCGGCCGAACTGCTTGGCCCCGAATACTCGATGAGCTGGAACACGCTCGACACGGGCCTGAAGCTGTTCTTCAGCCGCGAGGTCACAGGCCGCTCCGGCGAGGACCTGGTCGAGAAGCAGAATGCCGAGACAGGTCTTATGCCGGTAGTGGCGGGTGAAGCCGCCGCCTACGGCTATGAAGCCGAGAACCGGGTGATGGTCGATGCCTTCAGGCGGCGTACACTGCCGTGGCTCAACTGGGACGATGGCGTCGAAGTAGTCCGGATGCTGATGACGGCGTACATGAGCGCCGAGCAGGGCAAGACACTTCCCTTCCCGCCCCGCGGTCTCGACGGCTTCCAGCCGGCGGTGGCTCGCGGCACCTGGAGGCCCTGACCATGTCGATCGCCCGGTCACTGCTGCTCAAGGCGTCACGAAGTCAGTGGCTTGCCAGGCAGGCCTCGGAGCGCGCCTTTGCGAAGAAGGCCGTACGGAAATTCATGCCCGGCGAGGAGCTGTCCGACGCACTCGACGCCTCGGCCTCGCTGAAAGCCGACGGATTCGGTGCAGTGCTGACCCAGCTTGGTGAAAGTCTCACCGGCATCAGCGAAGCCGATGCGGTCCGGGATCACTACCTCGCGCTGTTCGACGAGGTCAAGCGGCGGGAGCTGCCGATCCAGGTGTCGGTCAAGCCGACCCAGCTGGGCCTCGATCATTCCCTCGAGGAGTGCCGCACCCACCTGCTTACGCTGACCGAGAAGGCCAGGACCACCGGCGGATTCCTCTGGCTCGACATGGAGGATTCGAGTTATGTCGACCGGACGCTCGATCTCTACCGGTCGATGCGGGCCAACTACGACAGGGTCGGCCTGGCGCTGCAGGCCTACCTCAGGCGCACGCCCGCGGACGTTGCGGCGCTGTTGCCACTCAAGCCCTCGATCCGCCTGGTCAAAGGCGCGTACGCCGAGCCGGTTTCGGTAGCCTTCGAGGCCAAACGGGAGACCGACCTCGCCTACTTCGACATCGCGTTGACCCTGCTCGGCGCCAGCGCCAAGGGCCAGTGCTACACGATCCTCGGCACCCATGATATCGGCCTGCTGGCCCGGCTCACGGCGCGGGCGGCGGAAATCGGCGCCAAGGATGGGGACTGGGAGATTCATATGTTGTATGGCATCCGAACGGCAGACCAGCGTGCCCTCAGTGCCGCCGGCCGCAAGGTGCGGGTCCTGATCAGTTACGGCCGGAAGTGGTTCCCCTGGTACATGCGGCGGCTGGCCGAGCGCCCGGCCAATGTCTGGTTTGTGGTCAGGAGCGCACTGGCCGGCTGAGTCTGGTCCGGCGATCCGGCCGAAACGTTCCCGGCACCATGATTGCCTTTCATCCCGAACATCAAAGGTGGGTTGTTGTCCCGCCTTCACTTAGCTCAATCTCATACCCCTGAAGGGTTTCGAGATGGAGCTTTGCCTTGCAGAACGCGATATGACGACATCATGCCGGTGAATATTCGGGAGACAATTCTTACGCATGGTTGACCAGAGTAAATCTGCGGGAGACAGAGCGTGGGCAGCCGGTGAGACGAGGGGTCTCCCGGTCGGACCGGTCACGCTGCTCACCGCGGTGTACGCTCTGCTCTACCTGTGCTGGGAGCGGAGCGGGTTGGGCAGCGACCTGGTGCGTGAGGTCGTGGGCACCGTCGGGTTCATGCCGCTCAACCTGGCGGCGGCCACCCTGTGTCTGATGGCTTCGCGCCACCAGATCCTGGATCCGGGTGTCCGCCGGGCGCTGCGGCTGTTCGGCTTCGGATACATCGCGGTCTTCATCGGTAACGCCATTTCGACATCGTACATCCTGCTCACCGGCGAGAGCCCCGCGGTGAGCTGGGCCGACCTGTTCTACATGTCGGACAACGGCCTGATGCTGGCGGCGCTGCTTTCGTTCCCATTGACCCGGCGGATCCGCGAGGAGCGCTGGAAGTTCGGGCTCGACGCCGCGATGGTGCTGGTTGGCGGCGGCGTGGTCATCTGGTACTTCACAGTCCGCCCCGGCCAGGACGCCAGCCAGAACACGCTGGCGCTCACCATCCTGACCTCCGCCTATCCGCTGGCCAGCCTGCTGCTGCTGCTCGGCATCACGACGGTCCTGCTGAGAGACCCGATCGACCGCAACCGCACGGCGTTCGCGCTGGTCGTGACCAGTACCCTGATCAGCATTGTCGCCGACCTGACCTTTGGCCTGGTGCAGATGGACACCGGGGACCGGAGCGCCAGCTGGACCGATGGCGTCTACCTGCTGATGTACCTGCTGGCGGTGGCCAGCGCGGAGTTGTACTACCGGCAACCGGTCACGGGAACCAGCGCCACTCCGGAGAGTGCTTCGCGGTCGCAGGCGCTGAGTCCGCTCCCCTATTTGGCCATGCTCACGGTGTACGGGCTGCTGCTCACCGCGGTCCTGACCCACTGGGCCGATCCGGTGAGTGGACTGGCCATCGGCGCGCTGCTGATCACCGCACTAGTCGTGATCCGGCAGCTGCTGGCAGTGCGGCAGAACGTCCGGTTGCTGGCCGAGACCTCGGCCCGCCAGAACGAGGCCCGGTTCCGGGCCCTGGTCCAGCACTCCTCGGACGTCATCATCGTGGTCACCGCCGACGGAGAGATCCGATACGTGAGTCCGTCGGCCTCCCGGGTGCTGCGCTACGACCCCGAGCGGCTGCTGGGACTGCAGCTGACCACCCTGCTCCAGGTCGACGATCGCGAGCGGGCCAGGAAGTTCATCACCGAGGCGACGGTCGGTCACAGCCTGCTGGCGCCGATTGAGCTGGAGTTTCGCCAGCCCGACGGCTCGCGGCTGCAGGCCGAGATCATTGCCACCAACCTGCTGGATGAGCCGACGGTGCGCGGCGTGGTCCTCAACACCCGAGACGTCAGCGAACGGAAGCGGCTGGAGTCGGAACTCAAGCACCAGGCCTTCCACGATCCGTTGACCGGGCTGGCCAACCGCGCCCTGTTCCGCGACCGGGTCAGCCACGCGCTGACCCTGGCTCAGCGCCAGAAGCGGTCAATCATGGTGCTGTTCCTCGACCTCGACGACTTCAAGACGGTCAACGACAGCCTGGGGCATGCCGAAGGCGACCGGCTGCTGGTGGCCGCGGCGGAGCGATTCGAATCGTGCTCCCGGGCCACCGATACGGTGGCGCGCCTCGGTGGCGACGAGTTTGCGATCCTGATCGAGGATGTGCCCGCCGTCGAAGACAAGGACCGGCTGATTGAGCGGCTGACCGCCGCGATGCAGCGCCCGTTCGTGCTGAGCGGTAATGAGGTCCACATCAATGCCAGCGTCGGCATCGCGACGGCGATCGGAAACGAGACGGCCGACGACCTGCTGCGCAACGCCGACGTGGCGATGTATACCGCCAAGCGCCGGGGCAAGGGCCGCTTCGCGACCTACGAGTCGAAGATGTACTCGGATATCCGCGAGCGGCTGGAGATGGAAGCGGCCATGCGGGGATCGATCGAGCGCAACGAGCTGGTGCTGCATTACCAGCCGATCTTCAATCTCAAGAGCGGCCGGATCACCGGGGTCGAAGCGCTATTGCGCTGGGATCACCCCAAGTACGGTCACCTGCTGCCCCAGCATTTCGTGCCGCTGGCCGAGGAGACCGGGTTGATCGTGACCCTCGGCGGCTGGGTGCTCCGGGAGGCGTGCCGCCAGGTCCAGGTCTGGCGCAATGCCTATCCGGAACTGGACCTGATCATGGCGGTCAACATCTCCGGCCGTCAGCTCCAGGAGCTGGACATGGTCAGCGAGACCCGGGCGGCACTGACCGATACCGGAGTCGACCCGTCGGCCATCGTCCTCGAAATCACCGAGAGTGTCCTGATGCAGCAGACCGGATCGGTGCTCGACCAGCTGCAGCAGATGAAGGGACTCGGCGTCGGGCTGGCCATTGACGATTTCGGCACCGGATATTCGTCGCTGAGTTACCTGCAGCGCTTCCCGATCGACATCCTGAAGATTGCCAAGCCGTTCATCGACGAGGTCGGCGCCGGAATCGACAACTCCGCGCTGGCCCGCGCCATCATCGGCCTGGGCGACACGCTGAAGCTGCGGACCATTGCCGAAGGGATCGAGATTGCCGAGCAGCGCGGTGCGCTGATCACCCTCGGCTGCGAACTGGGGCAGGGCTACTACTTCTCGCCGCCGCTGCCAGCCATTGGCATCGACCGGCTGCTGGCTCAGCCGACGGCCGCGCCGATGGAGGTGCTGGGAGCGGCTTGAGGCCAGAGCGGTCGAGAGTCATGAGTCCTTCATTGCTGCGTCCCCTCGCGCCGGTCACATTTCCATTGCATCTTGGTCGTGTGACCAAACCACACATAGCACCGGAACAAATCGCCCGTCTCGCCTGTCCTATCCGCCCCACCCGTCGCATCCGTCCCATCGGCACCTCACCTCAACTCCGCCTCCCCCATGCCTGAGATCGGTCAGTTCCATCCCCAGCTGGTTCATTTTGTCGTGGCCCTCGGAATCGTGGGGGTGCTGTTCCGTCTGGTCTCGCTGAGCGGCAAACTGACCTGGACCAGTCCCGCGGCGACGGCACTGATCCTGGTCGCCGCAGCGGCCTCCTGGCTGGCCGCGGAATCGGGCCACCAGACTCATGGCGCGGCGGAGCGGATCCCGGGCGCCCGTGAGGCGGTCCAGACCCACGAGGAACTGGGGGAAGACACCCGCAATGCTTTTCTGGCGGTGGCGGCGCTTGAGCTGATCGCGCTGGCGCTCCGGAACCGGCAATCGGTGCGGCGCTGGATACTGGTGGCATCCGCGGCCGGTGGCGTGGCCGCCTGTTATCTGCTCTACGAAGCGGGCGAGCATGGCGGACAACTGGTCTACGCCTTTGCCGGCGGAGTCGGTACCCGCTCCGGAGATCCCGAGGATGTGCACCGGCTGCTGATCGCCGGTCTCTATCACGAAGCGCGCATCGAGCGGGCGGCCGGCCACCTCGACGCCTCCGCCCGCCTGACCGACGAACTGGCGCGGCAGATGCCGAACGACGCCAGCGTGAAGATGCTGATGATCGAATCGACCCTGAAGGACAGGAACGATCCCAAGGCAGCGATGGCGCAGCTCGACTCCCTCAAGCCGCCCGCCGATGATGACCGCTTCGCGATGCGAACCGGGATTCTCAGAAGCGAAGTCCTGGTCGCTGCCGGCCAGAAGGATTCAGCCCGGGCAGTGCTGACGGCGCTCTCGAAACAGTATCCCGACAGCCGGTTCCTGGCCGATGCACTGAAGCGATTGCAGTAGCCCTGGATGCCTGTCTCCACAGTGCCCCATCCGCCTGGCCGGTCCGGAGTTCGCTGGATCATCCTGACCCTGCTGTTCGTGGCCAGCTTCGTGGCCTACGTGCTTCGGACCAACATGTCGATCGCCGGCGACCAGATGAGCGCCGACCTGGGCCTTTCGAGGCTGCAGCTCGGCATCGTGCTGGCCGCCTTTGCGTGGGGCTACGCGATCTTCCAGTTTCCCGGCGGCGTGGTGGGCGACCGGATTGGCGGTCGCAAGGCGCTGACCTGGATCGCGATCGGCTGGGGCGGGCTGAACCTGCTGATCGGGTTCGTGCCGAGTGGAGCGGGATCCGGGCCGATGGCGGCCCTGATCTCGCTGGTGGTGCTGCGGTTCATGATGGGGGCTGTCCAGGCACCACTGTACCCGGTCACCGGTGGCGGTACCACCTGCGCCTGGTTCCCGGTTTCCGGCTGGGCGTTTCCCAACGCGATCAGCAATGCCGGGCTGACCATTGGCTCCGCGGCCACCGGTCCGCTGATCGTTTGGCTGATCGGATCGGTCGGCTGGCGGAATTCCTTCATCATCACGGCGCCACTGGGGCCGCTGATCGCCATCATCTGGTGGTGGTATGCCCGCGATACCCCGGCCGAACATCCCAAGGTGTCACGGAGCGAGCTGGAGCTGATCGACCGGGACCGCCCGCATCCGCCGGCAACCGCGCACGAGCGGGGCGACTGGCGCGAGGCACTGCGGAATCCGCAGATCCGATTGCTCACCGCTGGCTATTTCTGCAGCAACTACCTGTTCTACTTCTTCTTCAACTGGCTGTACATCTACCTGGTCGACAACCGGCACTTCAAGGCTCTCGAGAGCGGCTGGCTGAATGCGGCACCCTGGCTGGTCGGCGCGGTGGGAGCCCTGGCCGGAGGGGTCTGGTGCGACCGGCTGGCCAAGCGCAGGGGGATCAAGGTGGGGGCGCGGCTCCCCGGTGCCGTGGGCCTCTTGCTGGCCGCCATTCTGATTGTTGCCGCTGCCCTGGCCCGGAACCATTACATGGCGGTCGTCTTTCTCTCACTCTGCCTGGGCTTTCAGCAGTTGACCGAGGGGGCGTTCTGGGCGGCGGCCATTTCCGTCTCCGGTCGTCACGTGTCGGCCGCGTGTGGCGTGCTGAATACCGGTGGCAATATCGTCGGAGGTATCGGCGCGCTGATGGTGCCGGTCCTGGTCGAGCGGCTCGGATGGCCGGCCGCACTGGCCAGCGCGTCGGGGTTTGCCCTGCTGGGCGCGCTGATCTGGCTCAGGATTGATGCCCGGCCTCCGGAATCGGCGGCACTGGCGGCGTGAAGCCGGCGTAGGATTATCGGCGAGGATTGGCGGCTGGCGGAACCCGGCTGGCGGGGGCATCCTTTGCGTGTCGAATCCGTGCCTGCACAAGGAGGCCGCATGACGCTGGCCGATCTACTGACGACCTCGGTCCCCGCCATCCCAGGGGTCAAGCCGCGCGATGACGAACTCGATCTGTTCGGGCTGACTCACCCCGGCAAGGTTCGCAGGGAAAACCAGGATCACTTTCTGCTGTGCACCGTGCATCCCCAGGTCGTGATGCACGGCACCAGCCTGCCTGACCCCGAGCACCTGCCACTCCGGGGTGAGCGGCTGGCCACCATTCTGCTTGTGGCGGACGGCGTGGGCAGCGGTACCGGTGGCGGCGAGGCGAGCAAGATCGCCGCCGAAACGATTACCGGGTATCTGTCTTCGTCACTCCGATGCTACCATGCCGCCGGTGCGGCCGACCGGGCCGAATTTCCCGATGCCCTGCGGGCGGCGGCTCTGGAAGCCCACGCGACCGTCCGGGCAGCGGCCGCGGAGCAGCAGGTGCAGAAGATGGCCACGACGCTGACCCTGGCGATTGCCGTCTGGCCCTGGATGCATGTGGTGCAAGTGGGGGACAGCCGCTGCTACTTCTACTCCGGCGGCAAGCTGCGGCAGGTGACCCGCGACCAGACCATGGCACAGGATCTGGTCGACCGAGGCGTGCTGCCGGCAGAACGGATCAGTCTGTCGCCGTTCAATAACGTGCTGGCCAGCGCTATCGGGGCCGACGAGGCGATGCCGGTGGTCACCCGCCTCAGCATCGCGAAGGCCGGATCGGTGATCCTGCTCTGCAGCGATGGACTGACCAAACATGTGTCGGATGAAACGATTGCCGGGGAGATCAGCCGGATGGATTCGTCGGAACAGCTCTGCCGGCGGCTGCTCGATCTGGCCCTGGACGGCGGCGGCAGTGATAACGTGACGGTGCTGGCCGCGCGGGCGGTGCGGCAGGCGCAGGACGGGTAGGACGGGT
>JBEPVA010000170.1:0-8557 GCA_041691295.1 Gemmatimonadota bacterium | reverse complement strand
CCCCCCCCCCCCCCCCCCCCCCCCGCCCCCCCCCCCCCCCCGCCCCCCCCCCCCGGCGCCCCGCGGGCCCCGGGCCGCCGGTTGATCGATACCTCTGACCCGCTGCCCCCCCGCCCCCCCTTCCAGTCTCTCGACCGTCCACCGATGGGTATCCCGGGCATAGCAGTAGGTGCAGCCGAATTCGCAGCCGATATAGGGATTGAGCGACCAGAACCCCATCCCGGTGGTGGCCGGTGAATTCAGGATGGCCTTGACCGGCACTTCATGGAACGAGGTACCACGGAGGCGCTGGTCCAGGACGGGCAGCGGGGCAGAGGGGCGGGAAGGCAACAGGTGCAGCTGCCGCTCGCGCGGCGGGACACGCGGCGGCCTGGGTGCCGAACCAACGGCCCCCCTGCCCCCCGGCCCCCCGGGGCTTTTCAGCCGCATTTGCCCCACCCGCACTGGGCGCAGTGCTGGCAGCCGGAGTTCCGGATCACCGGACCGGCGCACTCGGGGCAGACCCGGATGAAGGTGGTGGGCGCGAGCCGACTCTCACCCCAGCGGCGGGCAGGAACCTGCTCAGACTGGCTAACTGTCGCGTCGGTGTTGCGATGATGTTCTGACATGACGCCACCATTTTCGGTTTCTATTCGGTTTCTATTGCCGAATATAAGCCGAATTACGCGTGCCGCCAGAGTCCATTTTTGCTATCCGTCGTTACAAAACCGTGGTCCCCCCGTCGCCGGCCCTTGACCGCTGTTCGAGACATTGAAAGCGTGAAAATCGCATTGGTGACAGATACCTATATCCCCCAGGTCAACGGGGTGACCACCGTGGTCCGGCGGCAGGTGGAACTGCTGCGCCGAACCGGCGCCGAGGTGAGCGTGATCGCGCCGGCCTATCCGGAGGGCGGTCCGGCCGACGAAGTGCCGACTCTGCGAGCGCGATCGGCGCCCTTTCCCCCGTACCCCGCTATCCGTTTCGGCTTCGCGCCACCTGGAAGGGTGGCGCGTTTTCTTGATGCCCAGGCCCCCGACCTGATCCACGTGATCACCGAAGGACCGCTCGGACTGCGCGGCCGGCGTTACGCCCTGCGCCACGGCCTGCCGCTGGTCACCTCCTATCACACCCACTTCCCGCGCTACTGCGCCGATTACGGAGTGCCTCGCCTGGAACCTGCGGTCTGGCGCTGGGTCAGCTGGTTCCACCGCGCCGCTTCGCTGGTGCACACCCCGGGCGACGAGGCCTGCGCCGCGCTCCGGGCCCGCGGTGTCCATCAGGCGGTGGTCTGGGGCCGAGGGGTTGATACCAGCTTTTTCCGGCCCAATCACCGCGACCAGGGGTGGCGGGCCGCCATGGGACTGGCGCCCGATGATGTCCTGATCCTCCACGTCGGCCGGCTGGCGCCGGAAAAGAATCTCGGGGTGCTGGCCGAGGCGTGGGCCCTGGTGCATGACGCCTTCGGGGGACGGGCCCACTTCATGTTCGCCGGCGAAGGGCCGGAGACCGAAATGCTGCGACTCAGGATGCCGTGGGCCCGCCAACTCGGATTTCTCGGCCGGGACGCCCTGGCCCGGCTCTACGCCAACGCCGATCTCTGCGTGCTCCCGTCGACCAGTGAGACCTGCGGGCTGGTAGCGCTCGAGGCGCTGGCGTCGGGGCTGCCGGTGATCGCAGCCGATGCCGGCGGGCTCCGCGAGAGCGTGGTGTCCCGGGCCAACGGACTGCTGGTGGCCCCCGACGACGCCGGTGCACTGGCCGCCGCGATCGTGGAGCTGGCGCTGCGCAGCAAATACCGCCAGGAACTGAGCCGGGGCGCCCGGCGGCTGGTGCTGCCGCGTGATTCGGCCCGCGAAGATCGCGAATTGCTGAACCAGTATCGCTCGCTGATTCAGGGACCGGTTTCGGAGGTGACATGCCCCGCTGCGTAGTCGTGCTGATCGATGGACTCCGGCCCGATGCCATTTCGCCCGGACTGGCGCCGACCCTCTCTGCCCTGGGCGACGACTACATGCGCGCCGCCCGAGCCACCACGGTCCGGCCCAGTGTGACTGTCGCCGCGCTGGCCTCGCTGGCAACTGGTGTCGATCCCGACACACACGGCCTGGTGCAGCCCGGGCTCGGCTTCCTTACCGGTCTCCGGCGGCTGCGGCCGCTGCCGACCGAACTGGCCCGCTACGGCTTCCGCACCACGATCGTCGCGGGGGTGGAGGGAGTCGCGGCCCGCCAGATCGGACGGGCGCTTTCGGCCTGCGCCGGGGTTTCCCGGATGATCACCACCGATCCGGACGCCGCTCAGGTCGTGTCGGCCGCCATCGACCAGCTGGCCCGGCCGGCCGACGAACTGCTCTTCGTCTATCTCTCCGATTGCGATCGGGCCGGGCACGCATCAGGCTGGATGTCCGAGGAGTACTGCTCCGCGCTGCGCCGAGTGGATGCGGCGGTGGGGGCACTGACCAGCAGGCTGGGCGACGACACTCTGATCGTGATGTCCGATCACGGCGGCGGCGGCCTCGAGCCGCGCGAGCATGACCGGCCCCATCCGCTCAACGAACGGATTCCCCTGATCATGGCGGGCCACCGGGTGCGCCGTGGCCTGGTCATCCAGCGCGAAGTCCTGCTGCTCGATGTGCCACCGACCGTAATGGCAGTGCTGGGCGTGCCGATCCCGGCGGAGTACGAAGGCGAGGCGCTGGTCGAGGCGCTGCTGCCGGAGCGCGCGAGCATGGCGGAGCCGATGCGGGTCGCGTCATGATGAAGCGGCTGACCCACCTGGGCGGAGCCCGATTCACCCTTGGGGTGCCACTGGTGCTCTGCGGCATCGGCGGCGAGGCCCGTTCGGCCGGTGTCGCAGCGCTGCTGGCCAACGCGGTGTCCCACGCCGTGGTGCACGTGCTCAAGCGCACCGTGGCCCGGCCCCGGCCGTGTGATGTGTGGGGCCGGCCGCTGGCGCTGGTTGAACTGCCTGACCCGTTCTCGTTTCCGTCGGGCCATGCGGCGGCGTCATTCGCGGTGGCAGTGCCGGTGGCGATCAGCTGGCCCTGGGTGGCGCCACTGTGTTTGGGACTCGCGATGGTGATCGCCGCGTCACGGGTGACACTGAAGGTGCATCACGCCAGCGATGTGTTCGTCGGAGCGGCGCTGGGGATCGGTGCCGCGCTGGGGGCGATGCGGTTGGTCGGATAGCGGGGCAGCGGGGCAGCAACTGCAGTCTTGACGTACCCCAGGAATGTTTCACCTTCGCAGTCTCTCCTCTCTCCTCTCTCCTCTCTCCTCTCTCCTCTCTCCTCTCTCCGCTCTCCGCTCTCCTATTTCAGTTTTCCAGTCCGCGCCGCGTGTATGAAGTCCAGATACGCCGGTGTGCCTCCCGCTGCGCGTATCGCTACCGCGATCTGGCCCCGATGATAGCTGGCGTGCAGCAGCACGTGAGTGAGAATGTCCGACACCGAATTGCGGTATTCCTCGCCCTTGCTGTTCCGATACAGAACGGGACGCTGAAGATCCTCATCCCATAGCCCGTCCAGGTACGGCGCCCACTCGGCCGCCTCCCGCTTCAACTCCACCGCGCATTCCGCCAAGGTCAGCCCCGGCCATACAGTCAGTCGACTCTTCGTGCCGGTGAGTCGTGCCCGCCACTCCGCACCGGCTCCGGCCAGGTGGGCCAGCCATTTGACCGCGGCGGCCGGCGGCGGGCTCAGTCTTTCAGTGGCCGCGATCGCTTCCCGATTGGCCCACCCTTCGTACACAAACAGCCGAACGAACTCGGCCGAACGGACATGACTCACTGGGCGTCGCTGCCGGTGGCGCAAAGGTTCCCGGCATCCTGGCGCAGGGTCGGATAGCTGATGCCGAGCTGGGCCAGATAGCTCGGGAATTTCGACGGATCGTAGTAGAACTTGCGCATCTGGTCGCGGAACCTTGCCATCGTGGCCTGATTGAATTCGATGGCCGGCTGATCTTCCGGGCGGATCAGCGGCTGATACTTGACGTCATGGGTCTGGACGTCGTGGAACCAGGCGGTGGCGCTGTCGAGGAGGGCCGGCCGGAGCAGCAGGTCGAGCACGGTCATGGCCATGACCTTGGCACCAGCGGTGGTGCCCTTGTGCGCGATCGGTGTCGCCATGGCAATAGCATCGGCCCAGTGGTGACCCGGCAAGTTCGGGATGTTGGCCGGGTAATAGAGAATAGCCGTTGGCACGTTCCAGGCGACATCGCCGATATCGTCGGACGGCCCACCCTGGTTATCGACCGCCGGTCCCTGCAGCGAATCGAGCTTGACCGAGAGGCCGGTGGTATCCGCCTGGACCTCGTGCTGGACCGCACGGGCCAGCCGCTGATCTGCGTCAGACCACTGGGGCAATCCGACTTTGTCGATGTTGATCTGAACCGCTTCAGCCAGTGGCCGGTCGAAGTAGCGCGGCCATGCCGAGCCGACGATCCGGCTGGGCAACAGGGTGGTGCCGGTCATCAGTGCGGCGGCGGTTGCGATGGTGTCACCGACGGCCCAAAGCGACTTGATGTGGGCGTAGTCGAGTTCGCGGAAATAGTACCAGGTGGTGGCGAAGGACGGGACAACGTTGGGCTGGTCACCCCCGTCGCGGATGACCGAGTGGGAGCGCTGGGAGAGACGGAGATGCTCGCGGCGAAAGTTCCAACCGATGTCCATCAGCTCCGCAGCATCGAGCGCGCTGCGCCCGGCCCAGGGTGCGCCCGCCGCATGGGCCGCTCGGCCGCGGAACGAGTAGAGCACCGAGACCAGCCCGGTGCCGTAGGCCTCGCCCCATGAGGTGCCGAAGTTGTCGCCCACGTGGCTGAAGATGACGGCGTCGGCATCGCGAAAGACGCCAGCCCGCACCAGGAACGGCTTGCCGGCCAGCAGCTCCTCGGCCACACCGGGCCAGAGCTTGATGGTGCCGGACAGGTGCTCGCGCTCCATCAGCTTCTTGACGGCGAGCGCGGCGGTGATGTTGACCACCTGGCCGCTGTTGTGGCCTTCTCCGTGGCCCGGTGCGCCAGCCACCAGCGGCGAATGGCAGGCTACTCCCGGCCGCTGCGAGGCGCGGGGAATGCCGTCGATGTCAGAGCCGAGCATGATGACCGGCTTGCCGGAGCCCCAACTGGCCACCCAGGCCGTCGGCATCCCGGCGACGCCTTCTTCCACTGTGAAGCCGTTTTTCCGGAGCAGCGCCACCAGGGTCTTGGAGGTTTCGGTCTCCTGGAAGCCGAGTTCGCCGTAGCTGAACAGCTGGTCGACGAGCTGCTGGGAGAACACCGCGCGGTGCTCGATATCGGTGGCGGCCTCTTGCTTGAGGGCGGTGAGGCGATCCGGCTGCTGGGCTGCCAGTGGCGTGACGAACATCGCGGCGGCGAGCAGATACCTGGCAATACACATCATATCGTCGTAGCCCCGAATGGAATGAGTTCTGCGATACGGTCCCGAACTGACAAACACGGAGGCACTGAGGACTCCCTGTACCGCCGGGATCCTCTGTGTCTCTGTGTTTCCGCCTCCCGGCCCCTAGTGATTTTCCTGAGCCTTGGGATGGGTGAAGCCGACCTCATGTGGCGCGGTGAAGTCGTCCTCCTCCGCCGGCCGGAAGGAGAGGTCGATGGCCAGGTACAGCGTCTTGGTCCAGGGGTAGATCAGGAACGGGACTGTGACCATTAATGCCACCGAGCCGTACTCCAGCGCATCCCACGGCGGGGTGGGCCAGGTGAGGAAGGCGGCGATGAGGAATGCGGTGACCCAGACGGTCTCGGTCAGAAAGATGTTGAGGGTATACGAGCCCAGCCAGTAGCCACGGGCCTCGCGGTCGAAGTGGAGGGCGCAGACGGGGCAGGCCGGCACCATGTGCAGCCAGCTGGTGAAGATCGGCCCGCTGCCACAGCCGGGACAGCGCAGTCGCACCGCGCGCGAGAAGAGGGGGAGGGAGGTCATGAGCCAGTCCGGAGTCGAGAGTCTAGAGTCGAGGGTCGCGAGCCGGGTCCGTGAACCGTTTGACCGTGAACCATTAGGCGGAACGCGGAACCAGTTCCGGCACTTCAACCGACTTTGGTTTTGTCTCGCCGCCCCTCGAGTACTATCAGCGCGGCTTCACCGGCGGGGCCGCCCTGTCGGGCGATCCGGTCCAGGGTGGCCTCATCGTGCCGTGTGAGTTCGGTGACCAGGAGCAGGATCGCATCGCCACGGCTCTGCTGTTCCCGCGTCCGGCGGAACTGTCGGGCCCGGAGCAGGCCGAGCCACCCGCCAGCGGCAATACAGAAGAAGAAGATGGCCAGTGCCGTCAGGCCGCCGCTCTTCGATCCGGAGCGGGCGGTCTGCAGCGCGACCCACAGATTGAGCAGGCCCAGGGCAAACAGCAGCCACATGCCGGCCCGATAGATCGGCAGCTGGGAGGTGGCCACTACTCCTCTTCGCCGCCGATGTCGTAGATCTCGTCGACCAGGTCGGACAGCCGGCCGAGTTCGCTCCGAAGCCTCGGCAGCATGGCATCACCGCCGCGGGCCCAGACCACGATATCCCAGGGTTCATCGGCGTAGATGTCCGGCACCATGGCCTCTTCGGCCGTGGCAAACAGGAAATCCTCGAACGAGGAGTCGGCCAGCACCAGCACCTCGATGTCCTCGCCCGGGTATTTGCTGAACTCGCCGTCAGCCACGGCCGCTTCGAACAGCGCCGCCGCCGCTTCGGCGCCGCTGCCGCCGAGCACCAGGCCGAGGGCGCCGTGCTCGATGAGGTCGATGACGAAATCGCCGGTGAGTTCCTGCGCGGCCGGCTGGCCGGCCTCGATCCAGAATGCCGCAATCGAGAGCCGGTCGCTGTGCGCGGCATTGGCGGCGGGCAGGCTGAGGGTCAGCACGCTGGAGAGGAAGACGCGCTTGCCTTCGTGGTCGGGGAAACGGGTTAAAGGCATTGGATGAATATCGGAGGACCGTGTTCCGTGAACCATGGTGCACGGTTCACGGGATGTTCTCTACTAGAGTGGTAACTCCTCGCGCACCAGCACCAGAATCGCGGCCTGCGACACCACGAGGTACTTCCGTTCCTCGAAGGTGATTTCGACCGCGGCCTTGCGGAAGAAGATCGCGTGGTCGCCAACCCGGGACTGCATCGGGCGGTTGCGGCTCTTGACCTCGCCGGTGCGCCAGGGTTCTTCGTCGAGGCTGCTGACGTCGGGGGCCCAGTCGCCGGGGCCGACGGCGATCACCAGCCCGGCCTGGACCTGCTGGGAGTCGATGGCCGATGCCGGGAGGTAGAGCCCGACCCGGGTGCGCTCATCACCATCCTCCGGGGTGATGAGGACCCGGTCGCCCACCAGGAGCAGCTGCTTCTTGGGAAATTCCATCAGCGGCTCACCGCTCCGGCGCCATGGTTTCCAGCTCCAGGACCTTGACCTTGCGGACACTGGTGGGGAGCTGGATGTCGATCTCCTCGCCGACCTTCCGGTTGGCCAGGGCCCGGCCCAGCGGCGAGCCCAGCGAGATGTGGCCGAGATCGATATCCATCATCTCGGCGACGACCAGGACGTAGGTTTCCTTTTCCTTGGTCTTCATGTCGACCACAGTCACCGTGGACCCCAGGCCGACCCGGTCGGTGGGGGTCTCGTGATGGGCCAGCTGGCTCAGCTGACTCACCCGGGCGTGGAGCTGACCGAGGCGGGCCTGAACGAACTGCTGCCGCTCGAGCGCGGACTTGTACTCGGAGTTCTCGCGGAGATCGCCCAGTTCGACGGCGGTGGCAATGGCCTGAGGCAGCGTGACGTTGAGTTCGTGGCTCAACTGCTCGATCTCAGTGGCCAGTTTTTTATGCATTTCACGGAGCATGGCGGCACATAGCGTTGCAGGAAAAAAGAAGCTCCCGGGCCAGGCATTGCCTTGTCCGGGGCGGTAGACCAACGGTCCTAAGATACGCTGAGGCTTGCAGCGGTCGATAGGGGGCACCGTAAGTTCATGGGGATGAACCGTTTAGCCGTATCATTCCAAGGGCGGATCGGCTGATTCAGCGACCGAATGCTGCCGGGCTGCCTCCGCCGCCCATATCTTCCCGCCATGCCGATTCGAATCCCCGCCTTCCTATTGGTTGTAGTACTGCTGCCCGGGACCATCCAGGCCCAGACTCGCTCCGACACTGGGCTTGTCGACATCAGGACGATCGACCGCACCATCCGGGTAGCCGTGGGGGTGCCGATTCTGGTCCGACCGGACCTGGCCTCGGCCCTGGGTCGAGTGGCGCATCGGCTGAGCACCGGTGGAGTGGGGCTCGAGCTGCTTGCGGGGGTCAAGCCGGAGCCGGCCGATCATGCGGAAGGACGGGCGGTTGATGTCCGGCTGGTCGATCTGTCACGCGGGACGGTGCTGCCGATGGGCTCAGCGGTTTCGGCGACCGATCGGCCGGATTCGGCTTCGGCCGGCGCACGGGAGATGCGCTACCGGACCCTGCTCAGCCGGGTGATGACCGAGGAGGGATTTACCGGAGACGGGAAGCGGTGGTGGCATTACGAACTAAGTCGAGAGGCGAGAGACTAGAGACGGGAGACGAGAGACGAGAGACGAGAGACGAGAGACGAGAGACGAG
>JBEPVA010000169.1:0-8599 GCA_041691295.1 Gemmatimonadota bacterium | reverse complement strand
ACCCGGAACCCGGAACCCGGAACCCGGAACCCGCGACCCGGAGCCCGGAACCCGAAACCCGAAACCCGAAACCCGGAACCCGGAACCCGCGACCCGAAACCCGAAACCCGAAACCCGGAACCCGAAACCCGGACGCGGAACGCGGAACCCTCGACCCGCGACCGCGACCAGGCCGCGCTGTTCGTCCTCCCCCAATCCCGCTGGTCCGCCCCCGGTGGACGCCGCAGTGCCGGTCCCGTACTCTCCATCCCGTGACAACGCCATCGGCCCCCACCCCTCCGCGCCCCATCCCGATTTTTCGGGTGGCCGCGCTGTTCGGCCTGCTCGGCCTCCTGACGTTCACCTATCACTACCTGGACGACCTGACCCGCGGGCACTCGGGCACCCTGGGCTGGCGCTTGATCGACGAATTCACCGGCGCGGCCGGTGGGGCCCTGGCCTTCCCGCTCCTGCTGCTCGTCATCCGCCGCTGGCCCCTCGGTGGCGACCGGTGGCGGCGGAGCCTGCCGATTCATTTCGTGATCCTGAGCGGCGTTTCCCTTCTTTTGACCACCTGGAATCTGGTCAGCCGTACCGGGCTGCACTCGCTGTTCGGCATGGAGCGGTACGATTACGGTATCATGGCCATCCGCTACCCGATGGAGTTCGCCAATCACATCATCATCTATGCCCTGCTGGCCGTGCTGGTCACGGTGGTTGACCAGTATCATGCCGCCCGCCAGCGAGAGCTCCACACGGCCCACCTCGAATCGGAGTTGACCCAGGCCCAGCTCCACAATCTCCGGCTGCAGCTCAATCCCCACTTTCTGTTCAACGCCCTGAACACGATTTCGTCGGTGATGTACGAGGATCCTGCCCGGGCCGACCGGATGCTCACCGGTCTCTCCGAACTGCTCCGCCTCACGCTCCGCGCGGCACCGGCGCAGGAAGCCACCCTCCGCCAGGAGCTCGACATCCTCGAGCGCTACCTCGAGATCCAGCGGGCCCGGTTCGAGACTCGGCTCACGGTAACCACCAGCGCCGATCCTGACACTCTCGATGCCAGCGTGCCCCAGCTCCTGCTCCAGCCGTTGGTCGAGAATGCGGTCCGCCACGGCGTCGATGCCGACGGCCGGGCCACGATCGAGATCACGGCCCATCGCGACAACGGCAATCTGCGGGTCTCGGTGCGCGACCATGGGCCAGGTCTGCGTGGTACCCAGGTCGAAGCGCTGAATCGTGGCGTGGGTCTGGCCAATACCGCCTCGCGACTGCAGCGACTGTACGGCGCGGATCACTCGCTGGCATTGCTGCCCGCGCCCGGTGGAGGCCTCGAGGTCAGGATCTCGGTCCCGTTCCACTCGGCGCCCGGGTGACCCCGCTCCGGATCCTGCTGGTCGATGACGAGCCCCCCGCCCGCGCCAGGCTGCGCCGCCTGCTGGCCTCCGCACCTGACATCGAAATCGTCGGCGAGGCCGACAGCGGGCCGGCCGCTGTTGCCGCCATCGAATCATCGGCCCCCGACCTGGTCCTGCTCGACATCCAGATGCCCGGCCTGACCGGATTCGAGGTCCTGGCCGAGCTGGCACCGGAGCGCACGCCGAGAGTGGTGTTCGTCACCGCGTATGATGCCTATGCGCTTGAGGCCTTCCGGGTGCACGCGATCGATTACCTGCTCAAGCCGGTCGATCCGGTGCACCTGCTCGAGGCGGTGGAGCGGGCCAGGGCATCGGTCCGGGCATATCGACCCGAGGACCTGGCGATACGGATCGATCAGCTGGCCGAATCGCTGGACAGCCGCCCGAAATTTCTGAAGCGCTTGCTGGTCCATCACGGCAACAAGGCATTCCTGGTGCCGCTCGATCGGGTCGATCGGATCGAGGCCGATCGCAACGTCGTGCTGCTCCACGCCGCCGGCGGACCGTACCGATTCCGCTCCAGCATCGGGGACCTGGTCGAGCGACTCGATCCCTCGCGCTTTCTCCGGATCAATCGCTCCGAGATCGTCCGGCTCGATGCGGTGAAGGAGTTTCATCCCTGGTCCCACGGCGATTACCGGGTACTGCTGCATGACGGCACCGAGCTGACCTGGAGCCGCCGCTACCGCGCCCGCACCGGGGATCAATTCGGCGGCTGACCCGGTCGTTCGTCCTCAATACGCCCCGTTCGTCCCCGCCAAGTCCCGCTGGTATCCGATCGATAGACGCGGTGAGCAGCACTACCCATCTTTGCGGCAGTTCTTCGCGCCTTCGCGTCCCCGCAGTTCCGGAGCTGACCCATGGAACGAGCCAGGTTTGGAAACACAGCGGCACAGAGGGCTCAGCGCCCGCTCGCTTGGCGTCTTGGCGCCTTCGTGGTCATGCTGTTGCTCGGATGCTCGAGCCACCCCAAGAACCAGACCGGCGATTGGTCCTCTTACGGCCACGACCCACTCGGCGGTCGCTACTCCACCCTGTCCGACATCAATCGCGGCAACGTGACCGGTCTGCAGGCGGCCTGGACCTTCCACACCGGCGAGACCGACAGCGCCTGGGCGACGAGGAAACCCACTGCGCTCGAGGTCACCCCGCTGGTCGTCGGTAGTACCATGTACCTCGCCACACCCCTCGGCCGGGTCTTCGCGCTCGATCCGGCGACTGGGCAGACCAGGTGGAGCTACGATCCCCAGGTCGATCGCACAGCCGACATCGGCGATTTCAACAATCGGGGGGTGTCCTACTGGGTGGATGGCGCGGCAGCGGCCGGTCAGCCCTGTGCCGCCCGGATCTTCCTCGCCGCCATTGACGCCCGACTGATCGCGCTCGATGCCGCGACCGGTCTGCCGTGTGGCGGATTCGGTAATGGTGGCACCGTGGATCTCAAGGGTGGCCTGCGGAATCAGCCTGACTATGCCGGTGAGTACGAACAGACTTCGCCGCCAGCCATCATCGGAGGCCTGGTCATTGTCGGTGGCGGGGTGGCGGACAACAACCGGGTGGCGGCGCCGAGTGGTGCGGTGAGGGCCTACGACGCGAGGACCGGTATGCTCCGCTGGAGCTGGGATCCCGTTCCCCAGGATTCGACCGATCCGGCGTGGTCTACCTGGAAAGGGCCGCTGGCCCATCGGGTTGGTGCCGCCAATGCCTGGTCGGTCATCGCGGCGGATTCGACTCGTGACCTGGTCTTCGTGCCGACGACCAGTCCCAGCGTCGATTACTACGGTGGCTACCGGCTGGGCCAGAACCTTGGCGCCAACTCGATCGTGGCACTTCGCGCCTCGACTGGCAAGCTGGTCTGGCAGTTCCAGACGGTGCACCACGACCTCTGGGACTACGACAACGCCAGCCCGCCGGCACTCACCACCATTGACCACGATGGCAAGCGAGTCGATGTGGTGCTGCAGGCCACGAAATCCTCCCAACTTTTCGTGCTCGATCGTGATACCGGCAAGCCGGTCTTCCCGGTGGAGGAGCGGCCGGCGCCGAAGAGTGATGTGCCCGGTGAAGAGGCCTGGCCCACCCAGCCGTTCAATACCCTCACCGGATCATTGAGCCCAACCACGCTCGACTCGACTCAGCTCTGGGCAGCCACTCCGGGCGATCTCGCGGCCTGTCGGCAGCGGCTCGCCTCGCTGAGGGATGAAGGGCAGTACACCCCGCCGAGTCTCAAGGGCACTCTGGTCTTTCCCTCCAACATCGGCGGGGCCCATTGGGGCGGGCTGGCGGTCGATCCGGTGCGGCAGATCGCGGTGATTCCGGTCAACACCATCGCCGCGGTGATTACGCTCCGGCCTCGGGCCGAATGGGATGCCGACAGGGCCGCGGCCCATCGTGGTGAGCGGATCGGGGTTGAGCTCGCCGCCATGACCGGCACACCGTACTTCCTCAAGCGTGAGACCTTCCTCTCGCCGCACGGGCTTCCCTGTACCAGGCCGCCATTCGGGGAATTGATCGCCATCTCGCTCAAGACCGGGAAGCCCCTCTGGCGGGTGCCGGTCGGAGACATCGGCGAGCTGGTACGGCAACACGATTCCACGGTCAAATGGCCCGCCGGACTCGGCAGCCCCACCCTGGGCGGACCGATCGTGACGGCCGGAGGCCTCGTCTTCATCGGCGCGACGCTGGACCACAACCTCCATGCGTACGATATCGAGAACGGCAGGCTGCTCTGGCAGGGACCGCTGCCCGCCGCCGGCAAGGCCACACCCATGACCTATCGCGCCGCCGATGGCAAACAGATGGTCGTGATCGCCGGCGGCGGGGACGGCAAGAGCTGGGGCAAGAGCGATGCGGTCGTGGCCTTTGCGCTGCCCGACAAACAGTAGACGGAGGAGCGAGGAGGGAGGAAGGGAACTGCGATCTGATGTTTCTTTGCACTTCCGCGCCTTAGCGTCTTGGCGACTTGGCGTTTTCGCAGTTACAGTTGCTGTTGTAGTGTCCGCCAGAAACGAAAAAAGGAGGAGACGTATTTTGTCCCCTCCTCCTTCCTCATTCCTCTCTCTCCTCCTACTGCTGGCAGCTCCCCTTCGGATCCGGCTTCGGCTGGTCAACCACCACCCGGTGATCCAGGTCCGCCACGTGCACCGCGATATCGGCGATCAGCTTGTCCACCTGCATCATCCGGCCGTAGTCGATGTACTGCGGCTCGTCGGTGACCTGGTGATAATCCGAGTGGCCGCCGGTGGTGAAGAACGCGATCGGGATCCCGTAGCGGGCGTACTCGTAATGATCACTGCGGCAGTAGATGTTCATCGGATGGCCGTTGGCATCCATCCCGTAGTCGAACACCATCCCGTGCTTGTCGTCCTTGTTCACCTTCTCGATCAGGTCGCCCAGCTCGGTGCTGAGCCGGTGGGAGCCGACCACCTGCACATAGTTCGGCCCGCCCCGCAGCACTTCCCCGTCCTTCGACTTGCCGGTCACATCCCAGGCATCGCCGCGGCCGACCATGTCGATGTTGAGCTGGGCCACGATCGAATCCCGCGGCACCGTCGGATGGTCGGTGAAGTAGGCCGAGCCGAGCAGCCCTTTTTCTTCGCCCACGTGCCAGACGAAGATGATCGAGCGCTTGGGCTTGGTCTTCATTGCGCTCAGCTTCTCGGCGATTTCGAGCACACTCACCGAGCCGGTGCCGTCATCGTCGGCGCCGTTGGAGATCGAGTCCTGCCGCATGCTGTTTGGGTGAGCCGAGCGCCAGGCCGCCAGCGAGGCGTTGATCGTGGTCTGCTCCTCGGGGGTGGCCTGCTTGCCGCCGTCTTCAGCGCCGCCCGGGCGGACGATGTGGTTGTAGATCCTCATCGAGTCATGGTCAACCGGCCGGTTGTTGAAGCCGATATGATCGTTGTGGCCGCCGATGGCGACGTACTCACCGGCCAGCTTCGGATCGCTGCCCGGCAGGATGCCGACCACGTTCCGGGCGGGGAAGGGAACCGGCGTAATGTTGACCTTGAGGTCCAGCGAGGTTGGCTTGCCCGCGGTACCGGCGGTGAGCTGATCGAGCGGGGTGTCGAACAGCTTGGCCCCGCCGGCGGCCGTCATCAGCACCAGCGGCTTCGGGGCCGTCGCTGGCGCATTGGCCGGATCGTCGACAAAGGTGCCCGGCCGGCTGAAGAAGGCCATGAACTGGTCCGGCACCACGATCGCGATGGCGGCTGCGGTTGGTGCGCTGCGTGAGGCACTGCGGGCTGCCCGACGGGCCCCCGGTTCGGTCGGCAGCATGAACACCACCAGCTTGCCGCTCGCGGCTTCAGGGGTGATCATCGTCGCGCTGTCACCCAGTGACCCGCCCCAGACCACCGGCGCCTCGACCACGGTGGTCGAGAGCTGGGAGTTGGACACCCACTCGGTGCCGAATTCCAGCGGCGCGCCCGAGACCTTGAGCGACGAACTGGAGTCGATCGCCCGGGTCTTGAACGGCAGGGTCTGGAAGAAGGTACCGTTGTCGCCCGCCGGCTTGAGCCCGAACCGCTGCGCCTCGGCGGCGATGTAATCGGTACCCTTCACATTGCCGATCGTCCCCGCCTCACGACCACCCATCGAATCATCAGCCAGGATATAGAGACGGGTCATCAGGTCGTTGACCGTGATGTCGGACTTGGTCTTCTCGGGAGTGTGCTTGAGCGGCAGCTTGGTCTCCGGCACCGGCACGATCGTGATCGGCTTCGGCGCGGGAGCATCGGCGCCCTGGGCCACCGCAATCGCTGGCGCCAGCAGGGTCAGGGCAGCAAGGACAAGTCGTTTCATTATGGGATGTCGCCGGCTATAGGGAGTGGAGACGATTAACGCGGTAGGTACGGAGGTAGCTGGGGATTCGTTGCAAACTGGACGACGGGAGACAGGAGAAGGAAGATGGAAGAGGGGACAAGGGAGAGAGGCCTTTCCCATCTCCCATCTCCCATCTTCTCTCTCCGCAGTTCAGCCGAGATACTTGTAGGTAATCCCCTTCTCCTGCGCCTTGGTAATCGCCACGACCATGGCCGGTACCACGACCACCTTGGGCAGCAGATGGGCCAGCAGATCAGCCTTGATGTCCGCCGGCTTGCCCGCCCCGCCGGCTGCCAGCCGTCCGACCCAGAAATCGAGCGCGTTGTTGCAGAGAATGAAGGTCACACCCCGGGCCTGCAGCGGCTCGATGGCGGAGTCGAGCATTCCGAAGGCAATCATGTCGCCCGTCTTTGGATGGGCAAACATGTTGCGCTTGAGCGGCGCCTTGGTGGCGGGATCATTGATCGACAGCGCGGCGCCGAACGGGTACTTGACCCACATCTCGTCGCTGAAGCCGAGCGGAATGGTCTTTCCATATAGAGTGCCGACGGCATTCACGTCCGCGTCCTTCATGCCATAGGTGTCGCGCCAGGTGTTCATCCAGTTCCGGATGTGCAGCAATCCGATGCCGTCATCCGCGGTCGGCATGTCGAACAGGCAGCGGTGCTTGCCGTTGAGGCCGGCCAGCCACTTGTCGTCCTTGTCGATGTCCATCGGGTCAGCATGGCGGCCCGGTTCGGCGGCCAGTCCGGCCGGGAGCCCGGCCATGAGTCCGATTCCCAGCGCGGCGCCGACCCGGCCCAGGAAGCCACGGCGGTGGGAAGATGAGGCCAGCAGATCGTCGAGCATAATTGCCTCCAGGCTACGGGTGGATCGAAAGAAACAGCGGTGCCATCAGTGTGACGGCGCCATGCTGGACGTACTCTCGCCCTTGGGTGGCACGGCGGTGGTCGGGTAGGCCGCGTCGGGTGGCGGATCACCGCGGGGCCAGTCCATTTCCTTCCCCGGAAAATCGGGCCTCGGCCTCGTAACGATGTACTTCGCCACGTCGAAGGCCTGCTGGTCGGTCAGCGACCCCGGTTTGTCAAACGGCATGTTGTAACGGATGAACGAAGCCGCCGTGCGGACCCGGGCCATTCCGGCGCCGATGTTGAACGACTGCGGACCCCAGAGCGGAGTCGCAAGCGCGGTGCCCTGACCATTCGGCCCGTGACAGACGGCACAGGTCGTCTTGAAGATCGCCGCACCAGCTGTGGTGTCTCCGGCAGTCACCGACAGCTTTGGCAATCCCTGTCCCTCGACGACGGCTCCCACCGGAATCCCGCGCGACAGGAACGCCATGTACGCCACGATGTCCCGCATTTCCCGGCTGTCTGGCGCCAGTGCGGTGCCATTCATGCTGCGGCGGAAGCAGTCGTTGATCCGATCCTCCAGCAGGTCCACCCCGCCGGTCCGGGCCCGGTACTGCGGAAACCGGCTGTACACCCCGATCCACGGCATCGCGTTGCCCCGCCGTCCGTCATCCGGGTGACAGCTCACGCAGCGCAACCGGTTGCCCACATGATCCGGGAGACTGTCCTGCGTCGCCCGCATCAGTGCCTGGCCTCGCCGGATCGAGCGGCCCACCACATCATTGGGAATTTCAGAATCGGCAGGGGCCCGGAGTGCAACGGAAGTGGCGGCGGGAGTTTGAGCGGGCAAGCAAGCTGGGAAGACAACCAGCAGCGCCGCGATCGAAAGCTGTCGAGGCGCAAAGCGTGACCCGGTTCTACAGTAGAGAGATCGCATTGGCCATCAGTCTAGGTCTTGGGACAGGCATCGGCAAGCTCAATCTCGAGGAGTTTGCCCTCTTACCGCTTACCCCACGCAGTCGCAGTTACCGAAAAAAGACGCCTGCCCGGAGACCGATCTCCAGACAGGCGGCGAATTGTTCTGCTAGCTAACGGCCAACGGCCAACGGCTAAGGGCCCTCTTAGTACCGATAATGATCCGACTTGTACGGCCCCTCGCTCGGCACGCCGAGGTAATCGGCCTGCATCTTGGACAGCGGGGTCAGCTTGACGCCCAGCTTACCGAGGTGGAGGCGGGCCACCTTCTCGTCGAGCTTCTTGGGCAGGACGTAGACCTTCTTCTCGTACTGGCCCGAGCTCTGGTGCAGTTCGATCTGGGCCAGCACCTGGTTACTGAAGCTGGCGCTCATCACGAAGCTCGGGTGACCGGTGGCGCAGCCCAGGTTGAGCAGCCGGCCCTCGGCCAGGATCAGCACGCTATGGCCGTCGGGGAAGACCCACTCGTCGTACTGCGGCTTGATGTTGATCCGCTCGATCCCCTTGGTCTTCTTGAGCCCGGCCATGTCGATCTCGTTGTCGAAGTGGCCG
>JBEPVA010000168.1:0-8634 GCA_041691295.1 Gemmatimonadota bacterium | reverse complement strand
GAACTGTCCAGGCCTCCACTCAGGCACGTTCCCACCCGGACATCGGATCGCAGCCTGAGAACGATGGATCGTTCGAATTCGGTCCGGAGTAGATCGACATAAGCGTCCGGCTCCATATCCGAGAGCCCACTTCGCGGCTTGAGCGTGTAGTACCGGCTGATCCGGACCAGACCCGAGGCAAGATCGAGCGTAAGGTTGTGGCCCCCACGCAGCCGCAGCACGCCAGCGAAAAAAGTCTCTTCATCGTGGGCGTCGAGCCCTAGCCAGACGTAGTCCGCAACGATCCTGGGGTTGGCAATTCTCCGCGGCTGCAAGGTGAGCAGCTGGCGGATCTCGGAACTGAAGGCGAATTGATCGGCGGAGCTGAGGTAGTGAAATGGTTTGACGCCAAACCGGTCGCGGCTGCAGAACAGTAGGCGTTGCTGCCGATCCAGCAGGGCGAAACCCCACATCCCGTTGAACCGCCCCACGCATGACTCACCCCAGTGATCGTAGGCCGCCATGATCACTTCGCTGTCGGTCCGTGAATGGAAGTGGTAGCCGGCAGCGGCCAACTCGGCCCTCAGCTCGAGATGATTGTAGATCTCGCCATTATACGTCAGGACATATCGATCGAGATACTCCATCGGCTGATGGCCCGCCGAACTCAGGTCGACGATCGCCAGGCGTCGATGACCGAGGCCCACCCCGCCCTCGATCCACTGCCCCGAGTCATCTGGTCCACGGTGTGCCGCCACTGCCACCATCTGGCCAAGGACCTGGGGATCGATCGCGCTTCCATCCAACCGGACGATGCCCGCAATGCCACACATTCAAGTCTTTCGTAGGAGAAGCCCCAGACCCGGTGCGTGGTCGCTGCGCGGGGACTACTTCCGGCAGAATTCGCCGCCCCCCCCAGCGACCTTCACACCCGACAGATATTCTGCCACAATTTCGGCCAGCACCGGCGATGTAGTGGTGCCCGGAATGCCTTTCCAGGTGAACTGATCGCTGCCCAGGGCGTAAACCCTCTCCCGCAAGGACATCCCCTCACCGGTTGAATCGGCCGCGATACCTAATATCGCCTGGCCGGTGCGAGCCAGATCGGGATTGACGAAGGCCAGAAGTCCCCAGCCGGCCGGAGCCCAGCGGCCAAGGCAGGTCCGATTCCGGTCCCGGTTATCACAGTAGAGTGATGGAGGATATCCCCATCCCTTCCGGCCGCCATACCCTACCCGGTACCAGCCATCCGACCCGTCAAAGAAGTTGTGGAACTGAGGTGCCTCCCAGCGGCCATTAAATGCCACGTAAAGGTACTGATTGACCGTCTGTTTCAGGAAGGCGGAATCTGGACCGGCGGTGCCCAGCGCAGCTCGATTATCCCACATCGAGCGAAGGAATACCGGCAGCCGCTGGATGTGGGAAATGTCCCAACTGGCGTTGACCGAGGGCCGGGGGGGACGGCCCTCGGGCAAGACCGAATCGGTATAGCCGGAGAGCCGATTGTCATCGAACGCATCGAAATCGCCTTCGAAGAGATCCAGGCTTCCCACCGTTCGTCCCGACTGATCACGAGTTTCAGGATGGGGCGTTGTCCAGCGGATCAGCAGTCGCCAGCCCGAGTCCACCATGCGCCTGAGTAGCGGCTCAGCGCTGCCCAACGGGACAAGTGCGGGATCCAATCGAGCGGCACCCAGCAGTTCGGCCGCGCTGGCGATCAGCCACAGATCGGTATCCACGATCCGCAGTCGGGTGTTGCCGGACCCGTGTTCCCACCCCTGAACTAGCCCCGAACTGCCGTTGGGATCGTGGTTGTAGCCCAGTCGCAGGAGATGTTCATTGAGGAGAAGGGGAAGGTAGACCTGGACGAATTGCAGCATTTGGGGCGAGCGGTCTGACGCTGGCAGGGCCGCGATCAGACGCATCAAGCGGGTGGCGGGGTGGAATACCTGGGCGCTGCAAAGGGGGCATTCGGTGGGCCGAGGTGGCGTGGCCCGCTGGTCGAGCCAGGGAATCACCCGGTCAGTCGCGACCCCCGCCATCGGGGCGGAGGCCGGTCCTCTGTTGCCGGACTGCCGGGCGAGTACGGACTGGAGGGGGCGGAGGTTGGCCGTGAAAGCCAGAAAGAAGTTGGCCAGATCAGTCAGGACGGCGGTATCCCTGGTGGCTTCTGCCAAAGCCAGGGCCATCCGGAGATGAGGCTCCACATAGTAAGCCGAGGCCCCAGCATTCCAGGCCGAGTCTCCCGCTTCCATGGCTTGCCAACCTCCGCCTCCTTTGGCGTTCCAGGTGAGATGGCTATAGGAAGCTCCGATTCCCCTATCGCTGCCGAACCAGAACGAACGGATCGATGCGGCGAGAAGACTGTCGGAGATTGCTGAGGGACACTGGGCCCGAGCATGCGAGGGGCTCGCGGTGAGCAGAATGGATGCAAGGACGATTCCGAGCAGCCCGCCCGGTCGGCGTCCAGCTGCACCAGGTTCCGCCACGTCAGGACGATGATCGAGGCGCGTCGAGGCGCTCGCGGGAGAATATTTCATGATTGAGCCTCAAAAAACAGCCATGGCCGGCAATGCAATGCAGGACACTACAAAGAACTGGTGGGACTGCGCACAGCGGTTCGCGCCAGGACACTCGTGACCGCCCGGCATCCATCCGCGGAAGACTCGCGACTACCTCGCCAAGCGCTGATACACCTCGAGAAGGCTCTTGAGTTCTCCCGCCCAGTTATAACGCTCCAGTACGGCCGCGCGCCCTCGTTGCCCCATTTCGGCCGCCTGCTCGGGATGGGCCATGACCCATTCCATCGCCCCAGCGATTTCGCTGACTGACTCCGGGTTCACCAGCAGTCCGAGGCGCCCGGGTTCGATCAGTGACCGCCAGAGCGGAAAATCGGATGCAATGACCGGGAGCCCGGCCAGCATGTATTCGAACAGCTTGTTCGGCTGCGCCTCCACATGATTGCGGAGCGGGCGAAACAGCACGAGTCCAGCAACGGCGGTCGCCATAAGGCGGAATACTTCTGGTCGGCCCAGGAATCCGTGCTCCACCACGCGACGCCAGCCCGGCCGAGCCCGGCAGCCCTCCGCCAATTTGGCACTCTCCCACGGACCCGCCAGTTCGAGGCTGGCCGGGTGGCCAGCCTCGCCTACCGAGTCGATCATCTCCTCGACGCACCGCCCCGCTGACAAGCCACCGATGTAGACGAATCGCCCCGCCACTCGGCTGAGATGCTGACTCTCTGGAGATGGGGCTGATTCGATCTCGGGAAAGTTCTGGACCAGTCCCACCTGGCGGTGCTTGGCAAAGCGGGACGCAATGCGGGGAGTGGCGGCCACGATCGCCGCGAAACGGCGGCTGCATCGGTCCTCGGCAAATCCTACCCCCCATCCCAAGGCGCGCCGAAGGCCCGGTGGTGCCCAGGACCGGTCGACCACGCTGACCCGATGATCTTCGTGTACATCATAGACCACCCGGCTGTTGTACCGTGATTCGGTCGCGGCGAAATAAGGCAGCAGCTCGGGATCGTGGAAGTGCACGATGTCGGGGGCCAGCCCGAGCGCAGTCGCCACGACAGATCGGGCGGTCCCGAGCACCCGCCCGATCCGCCCCCTGCCCCGTTCGATGAAATGCAGGATGACCCCGTCCGAGGACGTCGGTCGAGGTCCCTCGACCGGCGCCGCGGCGACGAGGTGAACTTCATGCCCGGCGCTGACCAGCGACCGGCACATCTTGTGATAGATCCGCACGTCATTCCAGCGATGGACCGACGTGGCATGGACGATCTTCATCGATTCGGGTTCCGTCGCTCGCTCGGCGTCCCTTCGGGAAATGGAAATATGCCCTTGTGAAACTATTCACATAAGGAGATAATTATTACTGGGCTGCCGCCAGACGAAGGCCCTCGCCCCGCGTTGCCGGTCTGCTGCCCCGTTCCCGTGAGAACGGGCAGATCGATCACCGGAAGACGCTCTACCCTGATTCCTGCCCCAGAGGAGGAATGCATGACCGCGACGTCTCCCGTCCGAGCACCTGTCGTCTATCCTACAGCCGAACTGGCCAAACTGCTGGCCCCGCCGGAAAAAGAGCATCCGGCCGCCAAGCTCCGCCGCCTGCTTCACGAGGCCCGTGACGCCGGATCGTACATCCATTCCGCCGGTGCCTATGACGCCTACACTGCCGCCCTGATGACCCGGATCGGGTTCAAGGCGCTGTACGGCAGCGGCTGGCAGCTGGCCGCCACCAAGAGCATGTATCCGGACATCGGTGTCTACAACTCACACCAGATGACCGAACTCTGTCACGAACTCTGGAAGGGCATCGAAGGCGCCCGCCACACCCACTGGTATGACTCCGGCGCCAAGGAGCTGCTCGAGGTGCCGCCCATGTTCGTCGACATGGAAGCCGGCTTTGGAGGCCCGACCCAGACCTTTGCCCTGGCCACCGAACTGATCCGGGCGGGCGCCGCCGGAGTCCATCTCGAAAACCAGGATCCATCCAACCGGACCTGCGGTCACATCGTCAACGTGGGCAAGCAGAAGCGGGACAAGGTCCTGGTGCCGCGGGCCGACTGGATCGCCAAACTCAAGGCCATCAAGGCGGCCGGTTACGCGGCGGGAGTGGAGGTCGTGATCATTGCCCGGACCGATTCGATCGATGGCGCCCTGCCCGGGGAATCCTCCGGCGGAGTTCAGATGGCCATCGAGGACGCCTGGGAAGCGGCCGAACTGGGCTGCGACGTGATCTGGGCCGAGTTCAATAATGTCGAGCTGGACCAGCCCCGTGCCTTTGCCGAGGGGGTGCGCAAGCACTATCCCAAACAGATGCTCGGGTTCAATCTTTCGCCTTCGCTCTACTTCGGCAAAGCCAAGCAGGCCGGGACCCTCATTACCAACCAGCAGCTCGCTGACCTGGGGTACACCCTGCAGTTCTCCACCCTGTTCAACTTCCGCACGGCGGGCCTGGCCCTCGAGAAGGGACTGCAGAAGTTCAAGGCCAAGGGGCTCGAAGCGCTGGCGGACCTGCAGATTGAGGAAGACGCCGCGGCGGGTGGCTATCCCAGCACCAAGATGCACCAGAAGTTCGCCGGAATGAACCGCTGGCTGATCCTGGAGTCGGTGCTCTCGCAGCGAAGCTGAGAGGGTCGGGAGACAAGCGACGAGAGACGAGAGTCCCGCTGATCTGAGATCAGAGTGCCAGGCAATCACTCGATTGCCTGGCACTGTGTGTTGTGTCATCACGAGATGGCGCTGCCCCGAGAGACCTGCTTCGAGGTGATCGGAGCCGGCCGGGTGATCGATGGACGCACTCGATCGCCATCCAGTAGATCCCTCGCCGTCGTTGCACTCGGGCTCGTGATGACATTCCGATGGTCCGCCCCCCTGCCTGCCTCCCTAGTACTCCAGTGGAGCCTCCCGCGCCTGCTGCCACTCCCGTTCGACTCCCATCCTCGCTGCCCACCGCTCCAATTCTGGAACGTCTACCAGATCACCGCTGATGCGAAGCATGTCACGGATATCTCGCAAATGCCGGTCAGACTTTCCCATCTGATAGTAACGCAGCTTGCTCACGATCACCGCTTCGATCGGCGCGACAGCGACCTCGTCCTCATCGATTCGCCGTTGGGCCGGATGACCAAATGCCCAGGCATTCAGGGCGTCATCTCCTGCAAGGTAGATGTCGGCGCGCATCGCCGTCTCCAGGTGGCTGACGTTGAAGTGGCCATGCACTGAGCGCCGGCTCTCGGCCTCGAGCACCTCGATCGGCGGGACATAAAAGTCAGCCGCTGGCCAGGCGGCTGCGAACCGATGCGCGTCGCGGACCTCGAGCCGGACCACCAGATCGATGTCGCGAGTGAAGCGGGGTTCACCGTAGATCACCGAGGCGACGCCACCGGTGATCAGGTAAGGAATCCGCAGCTGATTGAAAGGCCGGACGAAGAGAGAGATGAGGCTAGGATCGGTCATGGCTGAAGATTTCCCGGACCGCCGCGCCAATCTGCTCTGAAGACCAGCCGGGATGCTGCGCCCGGACTCCTGCGGCCTTCAGCGCCCACGCCTGGCGCCAGAGCATGTGCATCACGGCCACCTTCTCGGAAGCGGTCATCCGCCGCAGTCGGGCGACCTCGAGGTCAAGGACGGATTCCATGATCCAAAAGTCGCACCCGACCCCGGGTCCGACAAGACCGAGTGAACGGGGTTGTCCTCAGGAGTGCCCGTCCCGAGCGCACCGAGGCAGGCAGAGTTGCCCGCCCGCCCGCCGCGCCCGTCACTCCGTCCTCGCCTCGAGGGCCGCCACGATCCGCTGGCTGGCCTTGCCGTCCCACCCTTCGGGACACCGGCTGCCGACCGCTACCCTGCCTCGCGCCGCCGCATCCTCATATCCCTCGACGATGCCCCGCTCAGTCAGCGGCCACGCCACCATCCGGTTGGTCCCCTCGGTGACGGTGACCGGCCGTTCGGTCTGCTCACGCAGCGTGAGGCAGGGAACGCCGAGCGCGGTGGACTCCTCCTGAAGACCGCCAGAGTCGGTCACCACCACCGCGGCACCGTCGGTCAACGACAACATCTCGAGATAGCCGACCGGTTCCTCAATCCGCAGCCCGGGCGCCGTGGGCATTACCCCCATGGCGCGGAGTGACTGCCGTGTCCGGGGGTGCAGCGGCAGGAGCACCGGCTGAGTCTTCGCGATCGTGGCGAGCGCCGACATGATCCGGTTGAGCGCCGCGGGATCATCGACGTTGGATGGCCGGTGCAGCGTAACCAGCACATAGCCGCCAGGCGCCACACCTCGGGCCTCGGCCGCCCGGAGCCCCCGGGCCGGTTCAAGCTGCCGAAGCAGCGTATCGATCATGACATTGCCGACCATCACCGCTCGGCTCATGTCGAGCCCTTCGGCAACCAGATTGGGCCTGGCATCCTCTGACGGCAACAGCAGCAGATCGGACAGCCGATCGGTCAGGACCCGATTGACTTCTTCCGGCATCCGCCAGTCGTGGCTCCGGAGCCCGGCCTCGACATGCGCGATCCGGCACCCGATCTGGTGGCGCAGCTTGGCGGCGACCAGGGTGCACGCCAGAGTACTGTTCACGTCGCCCACCACCACCAGCCAGTCCGGCCTCTCAGCCAGCAGCACCGGCTCGAACCGTTCCATCACGCGGGCGGTTTGCTGGGCGTGACTGCCAGATCCGACATTCAGGTGGTGATCGGGAGGTGCCATACCGAGATCGGAGAAGAACCGATCCGACATGGCGGGATCATAGTGCTGGCCGGTATGGACCAGGATGGCCTTGTGCCCCCGGGCCCCGAGCTCGGCAAGAATCGGCGCCACCTTCATGAAGTTGGGGCGGGCGCCGGCGACGACGAGGACCTTCACGCGGAATGGAGTGTGGTCATGAATCGCAGGTCTGGAGTAATTGGTAGAGCGACCGTTAGGACCGTGGCCGCGTGCGCGGCCGAGGAGGTGAGACGGAGGAAATCTAGTCTGAAATCCTGGAGGAGACGAAGCATGTCCACCCCGCCCGATCACTCTGCCACTTCGCCAGAACAGCCGGCGCCAAGCGATCATGACGACCAGCAGGCCCCCCGCCCACCCCTTCCCCGACCCGCGCCCCCACTCTTGGGCGCCGCCTTCGTCGCGGCCAGATGATGGTGGCGGGGGCCCGCGGGGCGGGCTTGCAGCAGGAGCTAGCAAACCAGCGCCAGTCCGCTACCCGAGCCGCCCGAAGCTGGTGGACACACCCATCTTGACTTACTCGCTTTATAACTATATAGTTGTAGACATGAAGCCGCTCCGTGTCGTGCTCCTTCTCCTGTCCATCGCGGTCGCCGCCCGGGACGCCTGCGCCCAGCAGCTGACCCTGAGGGAGGCGCTGACCCGGGCCGACGACTCGGCCTACAGTAACCGGACCGCGCGCGCCACCGCATTGGCGGAGACTGCCCGCGCACTCGGTGCGCTCCAGGGCGCCCTGCCCTCCCTCCGGCTTGAGGGCGGCTGGCTCGAAACGACCGATCCACTCACTGCCTTTGGTCTCCTGCTTCGGCAGCGAGGGGTCTCCGCGGCGGCATTTGCCCCGAACCTGATCAACGCCCCACCCCCCCGCACAAACTGGAGTGGTGGAGTGATCATGGAAGTCCCCCTGTTCAATGCCGACGCACTCGCCGCGCGCGGGGCGGCAATGGCTGGGGCTCGCGCCATGAATGAGCGGGAGAAATGGACGGCCGGCACCACTCGACTGCAGGTGATTCGGGCATACTTCGCCGCAATCCTCGCGGCGGAGATGACTCGGACCCTCGAGTTCGCCGATGCGGCGGCCACCGATCACGTCCGCCAGGCGACCACGTTGCTGGAACAGGGCATGGTCACTCGAAGCGACCTGCTCCTGGCCGAGGTCCGTGCCGGTGAGGTCGCGGCCGAGCTGGTCGGGGCCCGGGCCGCGGCCGCCCTCGCGCGCCAACAGCTCGCCACGATACTCGGCGCACCGTCAGACTCGGCCTTTGCTCTCCGGGACACCCTGCCCTCCGCCGATCGGATCAGGGCGGTGGCACATACACTCGCTGAGGGCATCCATATCGATCGTGCCGATCTCGCGGCCGCCCGGGAGATGGCAATCGCGGCGGAGCGCGATGCCAGCCGCGCGGGCGGGCGGCTCCTGCC
>JBEPVA010000167.1:0-8667 GCA_041691295.1 Gemmatimonadota bacterium | reverse complement strand
CGCGCCCTGGGGGGTTGCCCTCCCCCCACAACGCGGCGGAGCCTCACTCACCGCCCCCCCCACCCCGCGCGCTGCCCCCCCCCCCGGGCGGGGGGGGCGAGGCCCCAGTAACCCTTCAGGCCCATGGCGGGCCATGCAGGGGGGCCAGACCGAGTCCCGCCAAGACCCGAAAAGAGGAGTTTGTGAAAGTTCTGCTTCTGGGCTCCGGCGCGGTGGGTACCGTGTCCGCCCTCAAGTTCGCGCAGGTCCCGCAGGTCCGCCAGCTCGTCATCGCCGATTGTGTGCTCGCCCGTGCGGAAGCCCTGGCCGGCCGCATCAGCGACTCCCGCGTCCGCTCCATGGCACTCGATGCCACTGATGGAGCCGCCATCGTCCGCGCCATTCGCGAGACTGGCACCACGATTCTGCTCAATGCCGCACTCCCCGCCACCAATCTGGTCGTGATGCGCGCCTGCCTCGAGGCGGGCTGCGACTACATCGACATGGCCAGCGGCGGGTCGGCCGATGACGGGATTCCCAAGCTGGACGATCAATTCGCCTTGGACGGGGAATTCCGCGCCGCCGGACTGATGGCGCTGCTCGGCATGGGTGCCGATCCCGGCACGAGCAATGTGTACGCGGCCCACGCCGCCAAGCACCTGCTCGACCAGGTCACCCATTTGCACGTGCGTGATGGCGACAACTCAGTCTGCCAGGGCCACGACGGATTCCTGGCCGCGTTCAGCCCCTGGGTCTTCATCGATGAGTGCCTCTGCGGCGCCATCAGCTGGCACGACGGTCAGTACCACCTGGAACCGGCGCTGTCAGGCTACGAGCCGTTCAACTTTCCGGAGCTGGGCGTCCTCAATACCTATTTCGTCGATCATGAAGAGGCCCGCACCATGCCCCGGTTCATCAAGGGCGTCGAAGTGGCGGACTTCAAGCTCTGCATGGATGAGGTCACCTGGCAGACTCTCAAGGTCATGAAGCAGCTCGGCGTGTCCCGGACCGACAAGGTCCAGGTCGGCGAAGTGGCGGTTGCCCCTCGCGACGTCGTGGTGGCCCTGCTGCCCCAGCCCAAGGATCTGGCCGGCCGGCTGCACGGCAAGACCTGCGTCGGCACACTGGCCCGGGGAATGAAGGATGGGGTCGAGCGGTCGTTCTACATCTACAACATTGCCGATCACGACGCGGTCTACCGCGAAATGGGAGTGCAGGCCACGGCGTACCAGACCGGTATTCCTCCTGTCCTGGCCGCGGTGCTCATGGCCGAGGGGAGTTGGCGGGTAGCCGGGGTCCGCTCACCGGAGGAACTCGATCCCGATCCGTTCCTGGAGCGGCTGCCGGCCTTCGGTATGGAGTGGCATGTCCGCGATGAGCTGACCGGCGCAATCGATCCGGTCGTCATCCCTTTTGCCCAGGCGGCTCTGGCCGCCTGACCCCCGCGAGAAGCTGAAACGAAACAGGGGCGGTCATCCGGCTGCCCCATCGTGTTTCCGCATTGGCCCGCCGTTCCCGCTTGGGAAGCGAGCAAGAGCGTTCTATTGTTAGAGACGATGGAATCCCACGACGCCACCAGTGCTGGTTCAGTCGCGCCACCGTTCATTGAACGGCGGCGGATTCCACGGGTCGATTCGCTCGACCGGGTCACGGTGGGCTACATCTGCATCGCGACCGTGGTGCTGATCGCCCATTTCATGGGGTGGCGCGGAGCCTCGCCGACCGCCGCCGAGACGGTCTGGCTGCTGGTGGCACACCTGCTGGTCATTGCGCTGGCCATTCTGGCGCCGATTTCACGGGCCCGGGCCAGGACCCACAGCTTCCTGGCCGAATGGTATCCCGCCATCGTGATGGGCGGGTTGTATTCCACGGTGGGGCTGCTGAACAGTACTTCGGGATCGATTGTCACCTTCGATGGCATGGTGCAGAACTGGGAGCTGGCGGTATTCGGGCGGATGGTGGCGTATGACTGGATCCGTGCCATGCCCAATCCGGTGCTCTCCGCGGTGCTCCACCTCTGCTATCTCTCCTACTACGTCCTGGTTCTCGTGGCCCCGCTGGGATTCTGGTTCACCCGCAAACGGGGTGAAGCGCGCCAGGCCATCTTCGCGGCATCCTTCTGCTTCTTCGTCTGCTACGCCGTCTTCCTGGTCTTCCCGGTGGCCGGGCCGTTCTACTTCTGGCCCTTCCCCGACAATGCCGCCACCCGGATCTGGCCGGCCGAACTGGTTCACCGTGTGGTCTTCCGGGGTGACGCCTACGGCTCGGCCTTTCCGTCAAGTCATGTGGCAGTGTCGGTGGTGGCCACCTTCTATGCCTTCCGGGGATCGAAAGTGCTGGGCTGGATTCTGCTGGTCCCGACCATCGGGATCTTCTTCGGCGTGGTCTACAGCCAGATCCACTATGGGGTGGATGCCCTGGCGGGACTGGCCGTCGGGCTCGGCGTGAGCCTGGTGGTGCCGCATATCCGCAGCGGTCATGACCTCAAGACGGGCCGGCGGGTGGATGATGTGGCGTTACCGCTTGCCAGCCCCGCCGAGATCCGCTAGCGTAGCTCACCGATCGGCCGGTGGCCGACCCTACCTGTTGAGTCGAGACCGATGAATCGAGCCTGGACCATTCTGCTGGCTGCCGCAGCTCTGAGTGGCTGCCGTTCCTATGACTACCAGACCCCGGTCAGCAGCCAGGCCGGGCTGGTGCCGGCCGACCAGTTTGCCCGGTACGGTCACGAACAGGCCATCAGCATTGCGCTGGGGCGTGAATTCGGCCGGCCGTACAATTCCGGCAGCGGGACGCAGACCGACATCGTGATGGCCTACGCCAAGAAGTTTCCCGAGATCGTCAGCATCGTCCCCGATTCACAGGGCCACCGGCTGACGGTCCAGTTCAAGAGTGGCTGGCGGACCGGCGTCGTCCCGATTCAGGACGGCAAGACCGGGGACGAGACCGTCATCCCTCAGTAGCACCGGTCCGTCGCCGGGCGGCATTCCGCCCGGCGTGCGGTGACAGGCGCAGGGCCCAGTTTCGTTGCGTTGCACCGGTCACCCGCCACCCCGCGGTCCGCCATGCCCACCTCAGACGCCCCGACCCCTGAACTGCTCTACCTGCTGTCCGGTGACGAGGATGATTTCCTCGAAGCCAGCCGGGACATGCAGCCGGCCGACATTGCCGAGGCGCTGAGCCAGTTACCGGCCGAAGGCGCGGCACAGGTCGTCCGGGCGCTGCCATTCCATCTGGCGGTACAGGTCTTCGACGAGCCGGAGCTGGAGGACCGGGCGGCCATCGTCACCCACCTGCCCAACGAGGTCCTCGGGCCGATCATCACCGCGATGTCGTCCGACCAGCAAGTTGGGCTGATTCGTGAGTTGAGTGCCGCGGACCGGGAGCGGCTGGCGCACCTGCTCGATGCCCCCACCCGGGACACCCTCCGCCAGCTGATGAGCTATCCGGCCACCAGCGCGGGCGGCATCATGACCACCGAATTCCTGTCGGTGCCGGCCAACTGGACCGCCGTCCAGGTCCGCAAATTCATTACCGAGGTCGGCAGCGCCAAGGAAACGGTGTATGCCATCTATGTGGTCGACGAGCGTGACCAGCGGCTGGTGCACGTGGTCTCGCTGCGCGAAGTGATCATGGTCGCGTCCGAAACCGTGGTGCTGGAAATCGGCGAGCGCCGCAAGCAGATCACCACCCGGCCGCTGGTGGACCGGGAAGAGGTGGCCCGGCTGATCTCCAAGTACAACTTGCTGGCCATACCGGTGCTCAACGACACCGGCCAGATCCTCGGCATCGTCACGGTTGACGACATCATCGACACCCTGATTTCTGAGACCACTGAGGACGTCCAGAAGTTCGGCGGCATGGAGGCGCTTGACCAACCGTACATGGAAATCAGCCTGGGCAAGATGATCCAGAAGCGGGCCGGCTGGCTCTGCGCCCTGTTCCTGGGCGAAATGCTGACCGCTACCGCCATGGGCTATTTCGAGCACGAAATCAGCAAGGCGGTGGTGCTGGCGCTGTTCATTCCGCTGATCATCAGTTCGGGCGGCAACAGCGGGTCCCAGGCCACCTCGTTGATCATCCGGGCCATGGCCCTGCAGGAAGTCAGCCTGAAGGACTGGTGGAAGGTGGCGATTCGCGAGATCCCCTCGGGCGTCATCCTCGGCGTCATTCTTGGAATCATCGGGTTCATCCGGATCGTGCTGTGGCAGCGCCTGGGCTGGTATAACTACGGGGTGCACTATCACCTGGTGGCGCTGACCGTATCGCTGTCGCTGGTTGGCGTAGTCTTGTTCGGGTCACTGGCGGGCTCGATGCTGCCTTTCGTGTTGCGCCGGGTCGGGTTTGACCCGGCCAGCGCTTCAGCGCCGTTCGTGGCCACCCTGGTGGATGTGACCGGGCTGATCATCTTCTTTTCGGTTGGACTGCTGGTTCTGCGGGGCACGCTGCTCTAGCTCACTGACTCACCTCCAAGGCGGAATGACCGATGAGTGCTGTTGTGACCCCGGCGCCGGTGCCGGTCTGGGAAGACTTCCTGGAGATCTTCTACGCACCCCGGGCGGTCTTCGAGCGCAGGAAGAATGCGGGATTCGGGGTGCCACTCATTGTCCTCTGCCTCGCCTTTGCGGGGATGTTCTACGCCGGCCGAGGGCTGCTGCAGCCGATGTTCGACGCGGAATTCGACCGGGGCTTTGCGATGGCGATGAAGCAGAACCCCCAGCTGACTGCCGACAAGGCGGAGCAGGGGCGGGCGGTGGCCCGGGCCTTCACCGGGATCATCATCCCGGTCTTCGGCCTGATCGTTCCGATGGTGGCTGGCGTGATGCTCTGGCTGCTCGGCAAGGCCGTCGGCGCCAGGCAGGAACTTGGCGCTGCCTGCATGGTCGCGGTCTACGCATTCTTCCCCAGGCTTGCCGAGGGCCTGCTGAACCTGCTTCAGGCCGCCGTGCTGCCGGCCGAGAACCTGACCTCGCATTTCGCAATTCAGCTCGGACCGGCCCGGTTCCTCGACCCAGACGGCTCATCACTGGTGCTCATCACCCTGCTTGGACGGCTTGACCTGATCACCATCTGGTGCACGGCGCTGCTGGCGCTCGGGCTCTCGGTCACCGGCAAGATCTCGCTGAACAAGGCGGCGATCGCTGCCGGCGGGGTCTGGCTGCTGGGGACCCTGCTGCAGCTGATCGGGCCGCTGAGGGCGGCCACCCAGTGACGACCCCAGCCCGCCGGAAGCTGCTGGTCATTGTTGCGGTGATCGGGTTTGTCGGCCTGCTGCTGTACAACACCCTGAGCGCCCAGAAGGTGACCTGCCAGGTTTGCGTGACTTACAAGGGGCAGCGCAACTGTGCCACCGCCTCCCACGAGAATGAAAAGGAGGCGGCTCAGTCAGCCCAGACCACCGCCTGCGGGATTCTGACCAGCGGGATGAACGAATCCATTGCCTGCGGCCGGGTGGAACCCGAGGTGAGGAGCTGCCGGCCGGATTGACCCGTCATTGCGACAGCCATGGCTTACCGGTTCCAAGAACCTGATCGTGCCGGGCCGGCCCAGGCCTGAAGTGGCACCCGGAACCACTTGCGGGGTAATAGGTTGTAGATTGCAACAGGCAGCCCAGCCCGGGCTGGCACCTACCTTGCCGTTCTTCTGCCGGTCGAACTTCCACGCCTCACCCGACGTTTCACCAGCGTATCCAGTCGAGGACGACAATGAGCGGTCTGACCATCCGTGAGATGGAACGGGGCGAAGATTTCGCCGAATGGTTTGTCGACCTGCTTCAGCGGGAAGAGGAGCGGCTCGGCGAGCCGCGCGCCGTGGAGGAGCATTACCTGGTCCTGACAAATGAGATCGGGGACTGGATCGGCGGAGTGCGGTACAGTTTGCGGGGTGGAGTCGCCCAGTTGCTGGATATCGCAGTGGAACCCGAGGCCCGCCACCAGGGTCACGGCCGACGGCTGCTGGAGGCGTTCGAGGCCAGGGCGGTTGAGCTTGGCGCTCACCTCGCGGAATTCTGGACCGACGACCTGCGGGCCGAACCGATGCTGCTGGCCTCGGGCTGGCGTCGGCTGTTTGCCCGGGCCGATTATGTCGGCCGGCGGACCTGGTACCTGATGGAAAAACAGCTGCTGGTGGCGGCCGCCTGAATCGCACCCGGCCTTCCTTCCCGACTTCCTCTCCGCCACATTTGCCTTCTGGTTGCCGTCGGCGCCCCCTGCGCCGGGCCGCCGTGTCGTATTCTCGCCAGAGGACTGGATCATGGGCATAACCGACGCCATGCGCGATCTGCATTCGAAGGTGGAGGTCCTGCGGGATCTCGAGCCCAAGGTCGAAGAGCTCATGGCCGCGCATGAGCGCAAGCGTCCACTCTGGTATCCGGAAGACCTGCTGGGCCCCGGGCCCGACGAATCGGCAGACGAGCACACCCTCCAGCTCCGCAAGCGTGCCGAAGGCATTCCCGACCACATCCGGGCGGCGTTGGCACTCAATCTCCTGACCGAGGAAGGGCTGCCGCACTTCCACCGGCTGCTGGCGGTCTACCTCGGGGATGACAGCCACTGGCGCCACTGGAACAACCTCTGGACCGCGGAAGAGGACCGGCACGGCGCCGTGCTGAGCAACTACGGGCGGGATACCCGGTTGTTCAACCAGCGGATCCTGGAGCAGATGCAGTTCAACTACATCCGGAACGGATTCCATCCGGGCTGGGACAGCGACCCGTACCGGGTCTTTGTCTACACCACGGTGCAGGAACGGGCCACCCAGACCTCCCACAGCGAGACCGGCCGGCTCGCCGCGGAGTACGAACCGGCCCTGGGTGAGGTCCTCCGCAACGTGGCCACTGAAGAGGCCCGGCATTTCCAGTTCTACCGGACGGTGTTCGAAGAGATCCTCAAGCGGGATCCCGACCAGGCGCTGCACTCCGCCTCGTTCATCCTGCCCAGCATCGAGATGCCCGGCGCCAGCATGCCGCATTTCCGGGACATTGCCGACGTGATCCGGCGGGCCGGCATCTACGGGCCCCGTGACTATCTCAAGATCGTGCAGGAGCAGATCGAGTACTGGAAGATCGAGAGTCTCACCGGTCTCAACGAACTGGGCCGCAAGGCCCAGGAAAAGATCTCGGGAATTCCGAACCGGCTGCAGAAGATCGCGGAGTACATCGAGAACCGCAGCAAGGCCAAGACCTTCAGCTTCGAAGTGGTGTTCAATCGTGAGTTTGCGCTCGAATAGCAGGGGGTTGTTCCTGCTGGCGGTTCTGGTCTCAGGCGGATGCGGCAAGAAGAGCGCGCCACCCGTCACGGCTGGCGCTCCCCAGCCGAGCGGAGCCGAGGAGGACGCCAGGCTGCTGGGCCGGGACCTGTTTGACGCCATGGATGCGGTCTTGAGTTACCGCAGTTCCCACCAGCGCCGGGTACCTCAGTCCCTCCGCCAGGTCGGAGTCGACTCACTGACCAGGACCACGATCCGCCGCCTGGCCATCCGCGGCGGCGTTCCCGAAATCACCTCGATTTTCCGCTCGACCGAAGGCCACGCGCTGTCGTCCTGCCGAGGCACCAGCGAAATCCAGGAAGAAGCCTCGCTCAACAGCGGGGTGTTCAGCGTGACCTGTGCCACCATCCATGGTGATCCCGCCGGCTTCAAGATCCAGGGCACCCACTGACCCTGCTGCCATGCCACTCCTGCTGACCGTTCTTCGCGTCTTCGTGTTCGGTGGATTTGTGTTCTCGGCCACGGTTGCGCTCACCGACTGGGCGGTACGGAACCGGCACCTGCCGCCGTTCGGCGCCCTGCCGCTCTTCATGCGTCGGCTGAGCAACCCGGTGCTCCGCCCGCTGCAGCAGCAGCTGGTCAAGTCGGGGCACAATCCCGTCGAGGCCCCGACCTGGCTGTTCTGGCTGACCCTGCTCGGCGGCCTGGCCGTGCTGGGGCTGGCCCAGTGGATCATCACCGAGGTGGCCGAGATCGGCTGGGCGCTGAACGGCGGCTCCGGCAGCCTCGTGGGTTTGCTGATCGATAGCGCCTACAAAATCCTGGTCATCGCGCTGTTCATCCGGGTGGTATCGACGTGGTTTGCCGTGTCGCCCTACAGCAAGTGGATGCGGCCGGTGATGCTGCTGACCAACTGGCTGGTCGAGCCGATCCGCCGGCTGCTCCCCCCGATGGGGATGTTCGACTTCTCGCCGCTGGTGGCCTACGCCGCTCTCTACCTGGCCAGGTGGCTGCTGCTCAGGCTGCTGTGAGCGGTGCGATCGTCGCCATCGACGGCGGCGTGCTCATCAGGATTCGGGTCCAGCCTCGCGCATCCCATTCGGAATTCGCCGGCATGCATGGGGAGTCACTCAAGATCCGGTTGACGGCGCCTCCGGTCGATGGCGCCGCCAACGACGCCTTGATCGATTTCTTGTCCGAGGTGCTCGATGTTCCGCGCGCCGCGGTCATCATTCGGTCCGGGCTGGCCAGTCGAAGCAAAGGAGTTGAGGTCCGGGCCATCACCCCGGCCGAAGTCCTGGCCCGCCTCCAGTCCGCTCGGCACTGATTCCCTGGCGCGGCGGCCCGGCATCGGCCTACCGACTCGGCTGGCGCGGGATCCTTGTTTTGGGTATCATTGGGTGCAGGAAAAATCTGATTCCGTGGTCATTTGCGCTGCTTGCGGCCACGTTAAATAATCGCTAAAAATGCTGCTCCCGGAGC
>JBEPVA010000166.1:0-8682 GCA_041691295.1 Gemmatimonadota bacterium | reverse complement strand
AGATGTGAATAAGAGACAGCACCTGGACCTTCAAGCTCAATGGGGACACCCTGGAAGGGTTTCTCGAACGGCGTCTGGCCGGGCAGGACGCGGGCGGCGGAGCTCAGCCGGTCGTCGGGAAGCGGATCAAGTAGGAAGCAGCAGTAAGGAACTGCACGGAACAATCACCGCCTGCCGCAAGAGCGGCAGTCGGTGCTGCCATTGATTCAGCTGGCCAGCTCCATCAGCTCGCACCGATTTCGGTCAGCAATGACTGCAACTCATTCTTCCGGTCGGTGGTACCCTTTCGCGGATTGCGCGTCCCCTCAATTTCAAGTGCACCGTGGAAGAATTCATCGGCGGTACGTCACCCTTCCCACCTGACTTAGGTCACCGGGTGCACTACCCCCCTGCACTCCCCGAACCCGATCCTGACCCGCCCCTCCGCCTCCGCATATCCCCGCAGCACCACTTCGTCGCCATCCTCCAGGAACTTGCGGGTCTCGCCACTGGGCAGGGTGAGCGGCTCAGCACCCCGCCAGGTCCGCTCCAGCAGGCAGCCGCGGGACTCGGGAGTGGGGCCCGACACGGTTCCGCTGCCCAGCAAGTCCCCGCTCCGCAGGTTGCAGCCGTTGGAGGTGTGGTGGGCCACCATCTGGCCCATGGTCCAGTACAGCCGGGAAAAGTCGGAGCTGGAAATCCGCATCGGCTTGACGCCGCTGACCCGCATCTGGGCCGAACTGAGCCAGACTTCGAGGGTGACGCCGATGGCCCCGCGGGAGCGGTCAGTGGGGCTGTCGAGCCCCTCAAGCGGAGCCGGGTCTCCGTCGGGACGGAGCGCTCTCGCCCGGCGAAACGGCTGCAGCGCCTCGCGGGTGACGATCCACGGCGAAATGCTGGTCGCGAAGCTCTTGCCCAGGAACGGCCCCAGCGGCTGGTACTCCCAGGCCTGAATATCCCGCGCGGACCAGTCGTTGAGCAGGCAGTATCCGGCCAGCCGCTCATCGGCCTCACTGATCGAGACCGGTTCTCCCATCGGATTGCCGGCACCGACGAACGCCCCCAGCTCGAGCTCATAGTCGAGTGACTTGCTGGGCCCGAAGTCGGGCTGCTCCACCGCCGGATCCTTGCGCTGCCCCGACGGCCGCTGGATCGGGGTCCCGCTTACCACGATCGACGAAGCCCGGCCGTGATAGCCGATCGGAATCCACTTGTAGTTGGGCAGCAGCGGCTGGTCGGGCCGGAACATCCGGCCGACATTGGTGGCGTGATCGATCGACGCATAGAAATCGGTGTAGTCACCGATATTCACCGGCATCCGCATTTCCGCGCTGTCCATCGGGACCACGATCCTCGGCGCCCGCATCCCGGCCAGGCGGTTCCCGTCCCCTTCGGCCGAGAGCAGCGCGCTCAGCTGGCGCCGCAATCCGGCCCGTTCGATGGCCGGAAGGGCGAACATCGCATTCAGCAGGGGAGCCCGACAGGCCGACAACGCCGACTCGGACAGCTTGGGCAGCAGGCCACGATCCGCCGCCGCGGCCAGGTCGAGAATCTGGTCGCCGATGGCGACCCCGACTCGCGCCAGCGGCTCTCCGGCCATCCGGAAAACGCCGAACGGAAGGTTCTGAATCGGGAAATCGGTGCCGGCGGAATTGGCGCTCTCAACCCAGGAGCGCAGATCGGGATCGTGCGTGGCGTTGATCACGCCGGAAGGTAGCCGATGCCGCGCAGGTCCGTCAGCGGCTCCTCGAACGAGCATGAACCGAATGAAATGGCCCCGCGCTTCCTCGACTCGGCCAGCGCCTCCGTGCTGAGCATGCGGCCTTTCCAGTGCATTCCGGCATCATCGAATCGGATTTCCCCGGCGTGGATCTCGGCCATCAGGCTGGCCACCTGATTCACCGGCCAGTGCTGTCGAGCCGCCGCCGCGGCCGCAAACATCGTGAGAAATCCGAACATCCGGCCCTGGGCCGTATCGGGCCTGTAGGTCAGCCGATAGTCACCCTGCAATGGATGGTGCAGCCCAGCGGTCAGCTTGAATGGCAGCTCCAGGCGGCCGCAGATTTCGAGGAATCGCACCACGTCGGCGATGGCCGGAAACAGATCCTGGCTCAGTCCGCCGGTCCGGGCCTTGGCCCGCACCCCGCGTTCGGCCAGGTGGCCGAGCAACACAGACGGATCGGGTGAGAGCAACACCTCGATGTAGCAACCTCGACGCCGCCCCAGCTTGCCGAGGACTTGGTCGATTTCGGCGAGGGTCGTCGCCTTGAACTCGACCGACCCGACGATGACGTTCCGGCTATTCTCTGACGCCGCGATCCCCTCGAGATCGGCGGCAGGATCGGCTCCGAGGAGTGCGCTGATGGTCCAAGGCAACGGGCCGCGCCGCGATTCGGCCTCGATGCAGTGCCCCAGCTCCTCAAGCCGCGACGCAGCCACGACAAAACAGCCCAGCACCCAGGCATCGGGGCCTTGCCGCTGTCGGGCGTATTCGGCGACCGCCGCCGGCATCCCGAGCTCGGCCGGCGGATACAGCCCGGCGTAGTCGATCAGCCCTGCCAGCAGCGCCCGCAGGGACGCGGGCGCTGCGAGTGAAGCCCGGGCCGCGGTACCGCTCACGACGTCGGTGGACTGAAGCTGGCGCCCGAGGCATCCGACCAGGACCGGAAGTAATTCGGGTCCTCGATCGGCAGCGCCGGAAGCGCCACCTTGAGCGGGCGGAAGGTATCCATCATCACCGCCAGTTCGTTGGTGAACTTGGCTCCGATCGAGGCCTCGGCCCGGCCCGGGTGCGGCCCGTGCGGCAGTCCGTCCGGGTGGTGCGTGATGCTGCCGAACTCGATCCCCTTGCGGCTCATGAATTCGCTCGAGGCGTAGTACAGCACCTCGTCGGAATCGACATTGCTGTGATTGTATGGCGCCGGAATGGCCTCGGGATGGAAATCGTAGGGCCTGGGGCAGAAGCTGCAGACCACGAAGCCATCGCCCTGGAAGGTCTGGTGCACCGGCGGCGGCTGGTGAACCCGGCCGACGATCGGCTCGAAGTCCATGATGTTGAAGGCCCAGGGGTAGAAACAGCCGTCCCAGCCGATCACATCGAACGGGTGGTGGTCGAGGATCAGCTCGTTGAGCCCGTCGTACTGCTTGACCAGCAGCGGGAAGTCACCCTTCTGGTCGATGGTGACCAGGCGGGTGGGCCGGCGGATGTCCCGCTCGGAGTAGGGCGCCCCCTCGATCAGCTGGCCGAACTCGTTGCGGTAGCGCTTGGGCCAGCGGATGTGACCGCGGCTTTCCATGATCAGCAGCTTGGGCGGATCGCCGGCGGCGTCAAACCGGTAGCGGTGCAGGATGCCGCGATGGATGACGAGATAGTCACCTTCGCCGAACGGCAGGTCACCGAACACCGTTTCCAGGGTGCCCTTGCCCTTGCTGACGTACACCAGCTCATCGGCCTGGCCGTTGCGGTAGAAGTGTTCATCCACCACATCCGGCTCGGCGTAGAGCATGGCCACATCGGCATTGAACAGCAGCGGCGTCCGGTTGAGGGTCGGGCTGCCGCCCCGCTTGATCCGCGAAGTCAGGAAGTGCCGGTGCCGCAGGGTCTGGTCCGGATCGGCCTCGAACTTCAATTCGGCCACCCGTCGGACGCTCTTCACCGTAGTGGGCGCGTGGGTGTGGTACAGCAGGGCGCTGGTGCCGGTGAATCCCTCGTGCCCCATCAGCTCTTCCGAATACAGCCCGCCATCGGGCCGCCGGAAGATGATGTGGCGCTTGCGGGGAATGGAACCCAAGGTGTGGTAAAAAGGCATGCCTGAACTCCAGAATTCGGTGAGGGGTGACAGGTAAGAGGTGAGAGGGAGCAATTTTTCCCTCTCACCTCCTACCTCTCACGCTGTTGTAGTTCCCGCGTTTAGAGGTTCCCTCTCAGGGCCTGCTCCCGCTCGATGGCCTCGAACAGCGCCTTGAAGTTGCCCTTGCCGAAGCTCTTGGCGCCCTTGCGCTGGATGATCTCGTAGAACACGGTCGGGCGGTCCTGGACCGGCTTCGAAAAGATCTGCAGCAGGTATCCCTCGTCGTCCCGATCGACCAGGATGCCGAGCTCCTTGAGCGGCCCCAGGTCCTCGTCGATGTGGCCGACCCGGTCGAGCAGGTTGTCGTAGTAGGTCGTGGGCACCCTGAGAAAATCGACCCCGCGGCTTTTGAGCGCCATGACCGTGGCCACGATGTCATCGGTGGCCAGGGCCAGGTGCTGCACCCCGGGGCCATGATAGAAGTCCAGGTACTCGTCGATCTGGGACTTCTTCTTGCCGGCAGCCGGCTCGTTGATCGGAAACTTGATCCGGTCGTTGCCGTTGGCCACGACCTTCGACATTAGCGAGGAGTACTCGGTCGAGATGTCCTCGTCGTCGAACGATACCAGGTTGCGGAACCCCATGACCTTTTCGTAGTAACCGCACCAGGTGTTCATCTTGCCGAGCTCGACGTTGCCGACGCAGTGGTCGATGTACTTGAGCCCGATCGGGGCGGGGGCGTAACCGCCCTCCACCGGCTGGAAGCCGGGCAGGAAACGGCCCCGATAGTTCCGGCGCTCGATCAGGGAGTGGACCGTATCGCCGTAGGTGCCGATGATGGCGTGAATCACTTCGCCATGGTCGTCCGTGAGCACCCTGGGCGCCTGGATGGCAATGGCCCCGCGGGATATGGCCGTTTCATAGGCCAGCCGGGCGTCCTCGACCCACAGCGCGATGTCCTTGACCCCGTCGCCGTGGCGGGCCACATGATCCGCAATCGGCCCTTCAGGTCCGATGCTGGTGGTCAGCACCAGCCGGATCCGCCCCTGCTCCAGCAGGTAGCTGGCCCGGTCACGGACCCCGGTCTCGGGGCCGGCGTAGCCGGTCAGGTGGTAGCCGAACGCCGTGCGATAGTAGTGGCTGGCCTGGCGCGCGTTGCCGACGTAGAACTCGACGAAGTCGGTGCCCATGATCGGGAAGGCATCGACGGTCTCAGCGGCAGTGGGCAGAGTGGCATGTGCCATACGGTCTCCGGAGCGGGCGTGGCTGGCAGCGGTACAGCGGGCTGTGTCAGAATAGGGAGGGTGGCGCTATATGTCCAATATTACTTATCTTCGCGATTGATATGGCAATGATATGAAACCCGAAATCGAGCTCCGGCACCTCCGGGCCTTTGTGGCCGTCGCCGAGGAGCTCCATTTTGGCCGGGCCGCCGCCCGGCTCGGCATGGCGCAGCCGCCCCTGAGCCAGCAGATCCAGCGCCTGGAGGCCACCCTCGGTACCCGGCTGTTCGACCGGACCAATCGCCGGGTCGAACTGACCGACGCGGGCCGGGTACTGCTCGAACATGCGTCACGGGTGCTCCAGGGCGGTGCCGCAGCGGTCGAGGCGGTGCGCCGAGCCGGTCGCGGCGAGTCGGGACCGCTCCGGGTGGCCTTTGCGGCCTCGGTCATGTTCCTGTCCCTGCCGCGGATCATCCGGGAGTTCCGGCAGCGTTTTCCGGCGGTCCGCCTCGATCTGCGCGAAATGCCTACCGGCCTGCAGCTCGAGGCACTGCGGGTCGAGGAGCTGGATATCGGCTTTCTGCGGCAGCCCCGGCCCGATCCGGCATTGCAGCTGGTCACCGTCATGCGCGAGCCACTCAGGGTGGCGCTCCCTCACGGGCACCCCCTGGCCGAGCGAAAGAAGATCCGGCTCGAGCAGTTGGCCGATGACCCGTTTGTGCTCTTCCCGGCTGATCTTGCACCGGGTCTCCATGCCCAGGTCATGGCGCTGTGCCAGCAGGCCGGCTTTCAGCCCAGGGTGGTGCAGGAAAGCCGGGAGCTGTACACCACCGTCAGCCTCGTCGAGGCCGGCCTCGGGGTCTCGATCATTCCCGCCTCCGTGTCCAAGATGGGGTGGGCCTCGGTCCACTATTTGCCAATTGTCTCCCCGCTGGCCCGGACCAGTATCGCCGCTGCCTGGCGAACCGACCGGGACCGTCCGGTGATCCGCTCGTTTCTCGAAGTGGCCAAGGCTGCCAGCCGCCCGAAATGAGGCTCGTGAAAGGTCGCTGTCGAGCTAGCTAACTATTGCACAGTCAAAGAGTTGGACGTTTCGATCCGGATCTTGACGGGCACTGGGATGGGTCCCATCTTATCGCCGCCTCGACCACCGAACTCCTGATTGCGGGTTCATCCCGGATCGAGCGCCGCTCAAGCAAATAGTGAATGGAGCCGAACTAACTGACGATGACAGATCGCCGCTGGAGGATCGTCGTGGTGCCGCCCGGAACCGGGGTCTCGAGAGCTGTAGAGCTCTCGGGCCGGTTCCTGCGGGTTGCCGGCGGCATCGGCGCGGTCCTTGTCCTGGCGGCGCTGCTGCTGGGATATGCCACGGTCAGTCACACCGTCGACATTGCCAGGGCCACGCGGGTCGAGCGCGAAAATGCCCGGCTCTCCGAAGAGCTCGGCATCCTGCACAGCCGAGTGTCGGCGCTGTCTGATACGGTCCAGACCCTGGCGGTCCACGACACCAGGATCCGTTTGCTGGCCAATCTCGACCCCAACGATCCCTCGGTGCAGCTGGCCGGTATCGGTGGTCCGCGGGATGTCCGGCAGCTCACTCCGCTGACCACGATCCTGGACCGGCGCAGCAACGACATCCGGGTCGATCTCGACGCCCTGATCCGCCGGGCCAACCTGCTGGCCTCGTCCTTCCGGGAAGCCGCCGACAGCCTGTCGGTCCATCGGGACCGGATCATGGCCACGCCATCCATCATGCCCACGGCTGGCTGGCTCTCGAGCGCGTTCAACTCGTCCCGGATGCACCCGATCCTGCACATCAACCGACCGCACGAGGGCATCGACGTCAGCGCCCCGATGGGCTCCCCGATCGAGGCGCCCGCCGACGGCACCGTCATATCGGCTGGCTGGGTCACCGGTTACGGCAACACCATCGAGATCGACCACGGCTTCGGGATCGTGACTCGCTATGCCCACGCCTCGCGGCTGTTGGTGCAGCGCGGTGACATGGTCAAGCGGGGCCAGCGGGTGGCGCTGGTCGGCAATACCGGCCTGGCCACCGGTCCCCATCTGCATTACGAAGTGCACGTCAACGGCAAGCCGGTCGATCCGCTGCGGTACGTCTTGCCGGATGCGATTGTCGACTAGGGGGTAAGCGGTAAGCCGTGAGCGGTGAGCGGGCCTTCCCCACTGAGATTCACAAATGACTGAGCCTCCGGAGATTATCCCCCGGAGGCTCACTTGTTTATACCAACTACACGCCCCGGCCCGTTTACCGCTTACCGCTCACTGCTTACCTGCGCCCGCCTAGAACTTCACCGCCGGCGGCGCTTCCGTCCCGGCTGCCGCCTCGAAGTACGTCCGTGGCGTCGAGTGTCCGGTGATCTTGGCGGTGATGTTGTACGGGAACCGCCGGATGTAGGCGTTGAAGTCATTGACCGCGCCGTTGTAGTCGGTGCGGGCGACCGCAATCCGGTTTTCGGTGCCAGTCAGCTCGTCCTGCAGGGCCCGGAAGTTCTCGCTCGACTTGAGCTCCGGATAGTTCTCCGTGATGGCCAGCAGCCGTCCCAGTGGCGCGTTGAGGGCCTGGTTGGCCTCGGCCATCTGCTGGGGATCGCCGGACTGGATGGCGCCTGACAGCTTGGCCCGGGCATTGGCAATGGAAATGAAGACCGTGTCTTCCTGCTTGGTCACACCCTTGACGGTGTTGACCAGGTTGGGAATCAGGTCGGCCCGCCGCTGCAGCTGGGCCGAGATATCGGCCTTGCCCTTGTTGACCCGCTCATCGAGGGATTGAATCTGGTTGTAGCCGCAGCCGCTGAGGCTCAGCACCACCGCGGCCAGAATCAGGGGGTTGGTTCGCATCCGTCGCATTACTCGTCTCCCAGGTGAAGTTCATCCAGAAAGCCCGCCAGCCGTTCCGCCGTGGCCAGATAGGCTTCAAAACGTTCAGCGGTACAGCGCCAGCCCGACTCGCCACGGTGGGTTGTCAGGTCAGCCAGTGCCGCGGGGTCGAACCCGGCATGCCGGCTGATTTCGCCAATCATGGCCACCGGGTCGGGAGCCACCGGCCGCTCGATTAATGCCAGCGTGGCGCGGCAGAGCAGCAGCATCCCGCCGATGGTCAGGCGGGCCAACGCGGTGAGGCGATCGGGTTTGCCGTCCGCCTCGGCATAGCCTTGCCGCAGCCGCAGCAGTTTGCCTCGGGCATCCCGTTCCAGCGCCGTTCGGAGGTCGGACCGGCTCACCGACAGCGCCGCGAGCGGATCGGCGCCCCGCACCACCTGGTGCCCGGCCTTGATATCGTGAATCTCGAGCGGAAAGGCATCAGCCGAGCGTAACATCTCCGCCGGCGTCATCAGCAGTGGCGGTGGGTGTCCCGTCTTCCGCCAGCGGGCAAAGGGCCGGCCCAGCTGCCGCAGCGATTTCCCGTCGAGATTCGGCAGCACCAGCAGCAGATTGATGTCGGAGTGGCCCGGCACAAAATCCTGACGGGCGGCCGAGCCGTACAGGATGGCCGAGTAGCTGGTGCCGAAGCCGGCATCCAGCTCCTTGAGCAGTGGCTCGAGATCCTTGGTGATCGACTGATGCATGCTAGAAGCTCCCTCCCGCTCCGCCACCGCTGAATCCGCCACCGCCACCGAAGCCACCGAACCCGCCACCACCACCACCGCCCCCGAAGCCACCAC
>JBEPVA010000165.1:0-8725 GCA_041691295.1 Gemmatimonadota bacterium | reverse complement strand
GCGGCCACCGGCAAGGAAGGCAACACGGACCTCGGCGTGCACTTCGGTTTCGCGCCGGAAATTCAGTGCGGCGGCGGGGTGCACGACTGCTTCGGGCACGACGGGACGACCCAGATCGACATGCGTCAGGTCTTCCTGACAGCCGGCGGCAAGTGGGGCCAGATCCTGATGGGTAAGGAGCTGGGCCTGTTCAACCGGGGCAACATCCTGAACGACCAGACCCTGTTCGGCGTCGGCGGCGGCGGGATCGATCCGTCCGGCACCACCCTGGGCCGGATCGGCTATGGCTACATCTATCCGAACTTCGTTCCCCAGATCACCTACTCCACCGTGGGTGGCAAGTCGGCGCAGCTGTCGGTCGGCCTGTTTTCACCGAGCACATTCGGCCCCTACGGCCAGCTCCAGACCCCCCGGGTCGAAGCTGAATTCACCTGGAAGCAGGGTGGCATTGGCTTCTTCCTGAACGGCACTGTCCAGAATGGCAAGAGCGCGGACAGCGGTTCGACCTCGAAGACTGCCACGGGTGTGGGCGGCGGCATCAAGTGGGCCGGGGCGCAGTTCAACATCTCCGGCACCGGCTACTTCGGTAAGGGCATCGGCACCACGCTCCAGTTCGGTGGTGCGGCAGCGGATGGCGCCGGCAACCTGCGCACCTCCTACGGCTATGTGTTCCAGGCCGGCTGGAATGGCGCCACCACCAACATCGAAGCCAGCTACGGCACCAGCGCGCTGAAGCTGACCTCCGATGAAGTCGGCACCGGTGTGGGCAAGCCGCGTATCGAGAACACCCTGGTCGTGGTGGGTATCTACCACCAGCTGACCAAGTCCCTCAAGGGTGTCATCGAAGGCAACTACATGTGGACCGACGTCAAGGGCACTACGGCTGGCGCCCTGCCGGCGGATTACAAGAAGAACACCGCATTCACTGCCGCTGTCGGCGCGATGCTGTTCTACTAGTCTTTCTGCTTGACCCGCGGGCTTCGGCCCGCCGAGCGGCCTCCCTCCGGGGAGGCCGTTTCGTTTCTGCCACCCTGCACTGTCGGGGGGCGTCCCAGTAGATTTGGCCCCAGGCGTTTACCCGTTCCTTCACCGACCCGGAGTTCCGATGGCGCTGAGGCCCTCCTTCCTGCTGGCGTTCGCTGCACTGCTGTCTGCCTGCGGCGCCAAGTCGATTTATGTCCACGACGAGCTCGTGAGCCAGTCGGATCCCGAAAAGATCCTGGCCTGCACCAAGGCTCAGTTTGATTCGATGAAATACAAGGTCTCGCGGTATGACGTCGATGATCATCGGCTCGAGGGCAAGAAGCTGCGTCCTGATATTCGGCGGTCGGACCCGAGTTTCTATCGGGCCTTCGATGAGATTGAGGCACTGATCACTCCGGACGCGACCGGTCACACCAAGGTGGCGCTCCAGGGCCACACCTACTTCGATTCCCGAACGTATCAGGGGCCCCAGGACCTGGAGCAGCCGGCCAGCGATACGGTCAAGGCGGATATTGCCCGGCTGGCTGATCGCTGTGGCAAGGTGGCGGTGTACTAGACAGCCGAACGGGCGGGCCGCCTGGCCCGCCCGTGTGTGTCCCTGCCAGGTTCTCCGACCGCCGACTCCGCCCCTAGAATCGCCAACCCAGCGTAAACAGCCACGCATTGGTTCTCACCCTGGTATCCGGTTGGAGTTCCCCGAATCCGACGTCGTACCGGGCCTGGATGGCCAGCGATCTGAAATCGAGGCCCAGCCCGAACACCAGTGACAGGTCGGTGCTCCGGACCGAGGGCCCTCCGTCAGTGCAACTGTGATTGGTCGCCATGGGAGGGCCGTTCTGCTGGTGAGAGCTCACGGCACACCCGACCTTGAAGCCGATGGCCGGCCCGGCAAAGAAGTTGGGCCCGACCCGGGTGCTGCTGGCAGTGGGCAGCAGCAGCTTGAGCAGCAGCGGCATCTGCAGGTAATCGAGCTTGAGCGTGCTCTGGAGCCCTCCGTTGATATCGGTCCTGGCCCCCTTCTGGACGTACAGCAGTTCGGGTTCGAAGCCGAGCCGCTCGCCGAGTGGAATGTCGACGAAGCCGCCAGCCACGAGACCAGTCCGGGAACCGGTGCTGACATCGTCTATGCCATGCAGCCTGGCCAGCGAAACCCCCGCCATCGGGCCGAAATGCGGCCGGGTCTGAGCCAGGCCAGACGTCAGAGCAAAGGTAGAGGCCAGCACCGCCAGGAGAACGGTCTTGCTTGCGCGCATCATCCGACCGGGTGGGAGGGAGGAGGACGGAATCTGCTCGCCACGATGCTGATCGGGAACTACCAGTGATGGTAGTGGTGGCCGGGTGGCCGGAATAGCAACGGTCCCGCCGGACAGATGTCCGGCGGGACCATTGTGACTAGCGAGTACCGACGCTACTAGAGCCGGAAGTTGAGCCCGCCGCCGAACTCCACCCGGTCAGCGTTTCCGAGGACAACCCGGACCTGGGCGAAGGGGAACACCTTCGACTTGGTGTAGAACTGCCAGCCGCTGAGCAGGCCGAGGCCGACATTGGTGGCGGAAGCGTCGAAACCGCTCACGCTGGAGTGGGTGACATCGACACCGCCACCAAAATAGAGCCCTGAGTTGGCGATGTTGAGCTTGGGCCAGTAGCGGAGGTTACCGCCCAGGCTCCAGATATGGAGACCTTGGCCGGGGAAGTAATACTGAAAACTGGGATAGATGTCGAGCCGGTTGACGATCGGATAGGCAAACTGGGCACCGATGAAAAATTTCACGCTGTTGCTGCCGTAGCCAATCTGCGGACCGATCTCCGCCCGATTGATCTGGGCAACGCCAGTGGCCTTCTGCTGGGCAAACGCGCGGGGACTCAGCGCGAGGGTGGCGATGACGGCGATCAGGGCGGTACGACGGGCGAATTGCATAGGATCCCTCTCCAAAGAGTGAAGGTCGTACGGGCCAACGCAGAGTATTTAAGGAGGTGAGCCGAACCCGGCAAGGGCCGGCGTCACCTTTCTGGTGACTCGAAATCGGCAGGAGGAACGTTGCGGCTCTCAGGAGGGATCGAAGGCCGGTGGGGACGGGCTGCCACGCCCGTTCCCATCAGAATCCCCGGAATTGGCCAGCCAGAGCCAGGGGCAGGTACCGATTCCGGGCCATCTACTGGCAGGATTGACCTCGAAATACCGCTGGGTTCTCCGCCGCTCGGACTCATCCCGAACAATCCGGTCCCACGCTTCAGTCTGCCAGATTCGGCCTTTTCGCCCGTGGCGCCGCTGTAGCTGATTTGCGCTGAAGGATTTCCACGAATGCTGCAATCGGTCGAGCGAGTATCCCGACAAGGTCCGCACCAGAACATGAACGTGGTCGTCCATGACCACGACCGCGTGGAGATGAAACCGCTGGCCGTGGTAATAGCGAATGATCCCGAATACGAGGCCGCGCTCCGCCATGCCCAGGAAGGGTTGCTGGCGATGCAGGCACCAGGTGACGAAATAGGTCGCTCCGGACCGGCGCCGATGGGGCAAATCCCGTCGATAGCTCTCTCCATCGTCCCACGACATCCTGACAGAGTATCAGTTGGAGCCGAATGACCTCTCACCATTCCTCTGCAGCAGGGGGGTCTGACAATCCGGGATACGGTGGGGCAAGGCCCGGAGGCCTGCCCCCACCCAGTCACTCAATTCCGCTCTTCCCACCGGTAGTCCAACTCAGATAAAATCAACCAAATGGTTGATAAATCCGGATTTCCTCTTGGCTATCCGGCCACCTGCCGATACTATTGATCCGCGCACGGAAATACCGCGCAATTCGTCGGAAGGCCCCATGGCTGCATCGCTGGTTCAACTGACTCGCACCCCGACAGGCGTGCCCTCGGGCAAGCCCGAATCGGTAGTGCGCAAGCCATCCTGGCTCAAGGTGCCACCTCCAGGCGGCGAGAATTACGTCCGGCTCAAGGGAATGATGCGGGAGCTGGGACTGCACACGGTCTGCGAAGAGGCCCGCTGCCCGAACATTGGCGAGTGCTGGGAACACCAGGCCGCCACCTTCATGATCCTGGGTGATGTCTGCACCCGGAACTGCGCCTACTGCGCCGTGTCCCATGGCACCCCGCTGGCCTTCGATCCGGTCGAGCCGATCCGCCTGGCTGAAGCGGTGGCCCAGATGGGCCTGCAGCATGTGGTCATCACCTCGGTTGACCGGGATGACCTGCCCAACGGCGGCGCCGAGGCCTTTGCGGCCTGCATCACCGGAATCCACCAGCGGCTCCCGGGCACCACGGTCGAAGTCCTGATTCCCGATTTCAAGGGTTCGGAGCGGGCGCTGCAGCTGGTCATGGACGCCCGGCCCGACATCCTGAATCACAATCTCGAAACTGCCGAACGGCTGTATCGCCTGGCCCGGCCCGGTGGCCGGTATGATCGGGCCCTTGAACTGCTGGCCCGCGCCAAGCGGATGGTTCCCACTGGCCTCACCAAGTCCGGCATCATCCTCGGCATGGGTGAAGAGTGGGACGAGATCCTGACCTGCCTGAGGGATCTGCGCCGGAGCAGCGTCGACATCGTCACCCTGGGCCAGTACCTCCGGCCGTCGGGCAGTCACCTGCCGGTGGTCCGCTATTACCCTCCTGCTGAATTTGATGAACTGCGGGAGATCGGACTGACCATGGGATTCCAGCATGTGCAGGCCAGCCCGCTGACCCGTTCCTCGTATCACGCCTGGGAGCAGGCCCGCGCCGCGGGCGCGGGATCCAGCAATACGACTGTCGAAGGGGGCCGCTGATGGCCGCACCGGCCAAGAGCAAGAAGTCGGACACCGCCACCGCCGAACGGTATCGCGGCTACCTGCGTCAGATGATGCTGATCCGGCGGTTCGAGGAAAAGGCCGGCGAGGCCTACAGCCTCGGCAAGATTGGCGGATTCTGTCACCTGTATATCGGACAGGAAGCTGTCGCGGTCGGCACCATGGCCATCCTGGGTCCGAACGACAAGATCACCTGCTCGTACCGCGAGCATGGCCACGCCCTGGCTCGCGGCATGTCGGCCCGGGTCTGCATGGCCGAGTTGTTCGGCAAGGCGGCCGGTAGTTCCCACGGCAAGGGCGGCTCGATGCATCTGTTTGACGCCAGCCTCGGATTCCTGGGTGGTCACGGCATCGTGGGCGGACACATCCCGCTGACCGCGGGAATGGCTTTCGCGATCAAGTACAAGGGCGGCGATGGGGTGGCGGTCTGTTACTTCGGGGAAGCGGCCGCCAACAACGGCGCCTTTCATGAAGCGCTCAACATGGCCGGGCTGTGGAAGCTGCCCGCCATTTTCATCTGCGAGAACAACCGCTACGGGATGGGCACCGCGCTCGACCGGGCCAGCGCCATCTACAACATTGCCGACCGCGGTGCGGCCTACGACATGACTCGTGAAATTGTCGACGGCCAGGACCTGCTCGAAGTCATGGCCGCCATGGACCGGGCCGTGGTCCGGGCCCGCCGCCCGTCCTCCCCCACCCTGCTGGAAATCCGCACCTACCGCTTCATGGGCCACTCGATGTCCGACCCGATCCACGGTCACTATCGGACCAAGGAAGAGGTCGAGGCCCATCGCAAGCGTGATCCGATTCACCTCTGGTCCGAAAGGCTCATGGCCGACGGCATCATGACCGCCGATGCCATCGAGCAGATGGATGCCGAGGTGGTGGCGGAGGTGCTGGATGCGTACGAGTTCGCCGATGCGGCGCCGGAGCCGGCGGCGGAGGAGCTGTGGAATGATGTGTACGCTCCAACCGGTGAGAGGTAAGAGGTGACAGGTCAGAGGGGGTCCATGCCTGAGCAGACGGTTCCAGTGGCGAGCACGAGCGGCAGTAGTTGCGCCCTCTCACCTCTCACCTCTCACCTGTCACGCAGTTGTCTACCGGAGGCGCAGGCATGCCTCTAATCACGTATCGCGACGCCCTCAATCACGCCATCCGCGAGGAGATGCGGCGTGATCCCGATGTGTTCCTCATGGGTGAGGAGGTCGGAGTCTATCAGGGCGCCTACAAGGTCAGTCGAGGGCTGCTGGAGGAGTTCGGGCCCGACCGGATCGTGGACACCCCGATCACGGAGCTCGGCTTCACCGGTGTCGGCGTCGGGGCGGCCATGGTGGGATTGCGGCCGATCATCGAGGTCATGACCTGGAACTTTGCCCTCCTGGCCATCGACCAGATCGTCAATTCCGCCGCCAAGATGCGCTACATGTCCGGCGGCCAGGTGAGCGTTCCCATGGTCATCCGCGGTCCCGGCGGCTCCGCCCTGCAGCTCGGCGCTCAGCACTCGCAGGCGTTCGAGGCCTATTACGCCCACATCCCCGGGCTCAAGGTGGTGGCACCGGCCACGCCGTATGATGCCAAGGGGCTGCTCAAGAGTTCGATCCGCGACAACGACCCGGTGATTTTCATCGAGGGCGAGATGCTGTACAACGCCAAGGGCGAAGTGCCCGAGGAAGAGTACCTCGTGCCGATCGGCCTGGCCGACATCAAGCGGGCTGGCAATGCCGTGACGCTGGTCTGTCATTCCAAGACCGTCAGCGTGGCGCTCAAGGCGGCCGACGAGCTGGCCGCCCAGGGTATCGAGGCCGAAGTGGTGGACCTGCGCACCATCCGGCCGCTCGACACCGCGACCGTGCTGGCCTCGGTGCGAAAGACCCATCGCTGCGTGGTAATCGAGGAGGGCTGGCACTTTGCCGGAGTCGGCGCCCAGGTGGTTGATGAGATTCAGCGGGAGGCGTTCGACGAGCTCGATGCCCCCGTCATCCGGGTGACCGGCGCCGATGTACCGATGCCGTACAACAAGACCCTCGAGCGGGCCGCCAAGGCCGATCCGGGAAAAGTCGTGGCGGCGGTGAAGCGGGTGATGTACCTGGAGTAGTCGTTAGTCGTTAGTCGTTGGTCATTGGTGCATTCTAACGACTAATGACCAACGACTAACGGCCCTTCAAGGACTCTGAAATATGGCAACCAAGGTTCTGATGGAGGCCCTCTCCCCCACCATGGAGGAAGGCCGCCTCGTTGAATGGAAGAAGAACGAGGGCGACGCTGTTGCCGTCGGTGACGTCCTCGCCGAGGTCGAAACCGACAAAGCCGTCATGGACCTGGTGGCCCGGGCCGGAGGCGTGTTGCTCAAGCAGGTGATCGCGGCCGGCACCACGGTGGCGGTGACGTCGCTGGTGGGCGTGATCGGCGCGAAGGGGGAGGACGTTGCTGCGATCGTGGGGGGGCAGGGGGGCAGCGGGGCAGCGACTGCAAATGCACCGGCCGCCCCGGCACCGGCCACACCCGTCGCACCTGCCAAGTCGGCACCGGCAACTCCAGCCCAACCCGTGGCAGCGCTAGCTGCCTCCGCACCCGCGGCTCCTGTTGCGCCAGCCAATGGCGGCCGGATCAAGGCTTCCCCGCTGGCGAAGAAGGTAGCCTCGGATCGTGGGCTGGATCTCAACGCTGTTCAGGGCTCGGGCCCGGATGGCCGGATCATTGTGCGCGATCTGACCAATGCACCAGCGAGCAGTGTCCGCCCCCCTGCCCCCCTGCCCCGCCGCGCGGAAGGCGAAGCCTTCCGCGATGTGCCGTTGTCCCAGATCCGGAAGACCATCGCCAAGCGGCTGGCCACCTCGATCGGCCCGGTCCCGACCTTCTACCTTACGACCGAGATCGACATGGAGCGGGCGGCCGAGGCGCGGGAAGCGCTCAAGGCGCTGGGACCGGAGGGCAAGGTCTCGTTCAATGACATCATCATCAAGGCAACGGCCCTGGCCCTCCGCCAGCACCCCGACTGCAACGCCTGGTGGCAGGACGACCGGATCCGCTACTGGAACGAGATTCACGTCAGCATGGCGGTGGCCATCGAGGATGGTCTGATCACGCCGGTGATCCGCCACGCCGACCAGAAGTCGCTCCGCGAAATCTCCGCCGAGTCGAAGGACCTGGCCGGACGGGCGCGGGAACGAAGGCTCACGCCCGAGGAGTACACCGGTGGCACCTTCTCGGTCTCCAACCTCGGCATGTTCGACATCGACCAGTTCACCGCCATCATCAATCCGCCGGAAGCCGGCATCCTGGCCGTCGGCTCGGTGAGCGATAAGGCCGTGGCCCATGATGGCCAGGTCGTGGTCCGCAAACGCCTGCGGGTGACCATGTCCTGTGATCACCGGGTGATCGACGGGGCCACCGGCGCCGCATTCCTGAAGACGCTCAAGACCCTGCTGGAGAATCCGCTGGCGATGGTGTGGTAGAACTGCAGGAGAGAGAAGAAAGGAGAGGGGAAAAGCTGGTCCCCTCTTCCCTCTACGCTCTTGTTTGCAACCTCTAGAGGAGAAGTCCCGTGGCTCAATTCGACATCATCATCCTCGGCGGCGGTCCTGCCGGCTACGTCTGCGCCATCCGTGCGGCCCAGCTGGGCCTGAGCACGGCCGTGGTCGAGAAGGACAAGTTGGGCGGGGTGTGCGTCAACATCGGCTGCATTCCGACCAAGGCGCTGCTGCACAGTGCGGCCGCGGCCAACCTGATCGCCCACGAGGCCAGGGAGCTGGGGATTTCCACCGGCGAGATCAAGACCGACTACGGCGTGGCCATGAAGCGCAGCCGCAAGATCTCCGAGCAGAACTCGAAGGGCGTCGAGTTCCTGATGAAGAAGCACAAGGTCACCGTCATCAAGGGCACCGGCACCCTGCTTCCCGGCCGGAAGATCAAGGTGGGCGCCGATACCCACGAGGCAAAGA